>NZ_VJZE01000039.1 GCF_009377205.1 Streptomyces phyllanthi | reverse complement strand
CCCGTCGCCCCCGGACCCGTCGCCCCGTCCGAGCGCCGGCAGGACGGCCACCTCGACGAAGCGGACGAGATACGCCTCGTCGGCGTTCCGCCCGTCCAGCAGCGGGCGAGCCCGCAGCACACCGAGGATCTGCGCGGGGACGTACTCCAGCGCGGGGTGACCGGCCGCGACCTCTCCCCGGGCGACCGCACGGTCCAGGATCGCCCGGAGACCGGCAACCTCCGGTGCGACGAACGCGTCCCTCAGCGCCACCTGCAACTCCTCGTCCTGCGTGATGGCGTGGGAGAGTCCGTGGAGCAGCCTGCCCTCCCGCCCGGACCAGTCGGCCCCGGCCCGGGCCGCCACCGCGCGCAGGTCCCCGGCGAGCGAACCGGTGTCGATGTCCGCGAACCGCGGGCGGTGGCTGGCCCGCAGCGCGGCCGCCACGAACTGCGGTTTCGTCTTCCACTGCCGGTACAGCGTGGACTTGCTGCACCGCGTGCTGGAAGCGACTCCCTCCATGGTCACCGCGTCGTAGCCGCACTCGCGGATCTGGTCGAGCACGGCGTCGAAGAACTCCTGCTCACGCTCGGGCGTGATCTTGGAGCGGCTGGAGGCGGCGACCGTCTCCGGTCCCTCCGCTGCCTGCGACGTCATGGGCTCCGGTTCTCCTCACTCGGTTCCGTTCACTGCGACCGCTTCCCAGAGTATATCGAAACGCACCTGTACCGATACGGCTTCGTATCGGTACACTCCCGTATCGGAACACAATCGTTTCGGTACGTGTGCGTATCGATGAACCAGTACGACGTCAGCGAGGGGGCCGGGGATGGAAGCCCGAACCGAGCCTGCGGGGTCCGAGTCCGACACGGCCATACGGCGGCGCGCGGCGCCCGACGGCACCGCGCGGCCGCCCCTCGTCCGTGAGCTCCTGCTCGTCGCGGGGCTCTTCCTCGTCTACAAGGCCGGCCGGCTGCTCGCGAACGGCCACACCACCGAGGCCTTCGGCAACGCGCACCGCGTATGGGACTGGGAGCGGGCCCTGCGCCTGCCCGACGAGGCCGCCGTGCAGTCCGTGCTCCTGCACGGCGACGGACTGGCACAGCTGGCGAACGGCTACTACGCGCTCGTCCACTTCCCGGCCACCGCGGCCTTCCTCGTCTGGCTCTGGCTGCGGCGGCCGGCGCACTACGTGTGGGCACGCCGCGTCCTGGCCGCCGTCACCGCCGCCGCCCTGGTGCTGCACCTCGCGTTCCCGCTGGCTCCGCCGCGCATGCTCGACGGCAAGGGCCTCGTCGACACCGGCCGGTTGTACGGGCCCACGGTGTACTCGGCGACCCCGGCCACGGACTCGCTGGCGAACCAGTTCGCGGCGATGCCGTCACTGCACTTCGGCTGGGCCCTGATGGTCGCGATCGGCCTGATCGCCGCCACCCGGTCGCGATGGCGCGTGCTATGGCTGCTGCACCCGCTGCTCACGCTCCTGGTGATCGTCGGCACGGCGAACCACTACTGGCTGGACGCGATCGCGGCCGCCGCACTGCTCGGTACCGCCCTCGCCGTGATCCGCCTCCCGCACCGTACGGCGACGACCGCCGACCGCGCCCGGGCCCTCGTCCCGGCCGACAGGCCCGCCCTCGTGGGAGCGGGACGATGAACGCCACCGTCGTCGCCGTGATCCTGTCCCTGTTCTCGGCCGTCGCCTACGCCACCGCGGCCGTCGCCCAGCAGCGGCTCGCGTCCCGCGGTGGCGGGACCGGCGTACGGCGGCTGCTGGCGAGCGGTGCCTGGTGGGGATCGGTCGTCCTGAACGGGGCGGGCGCGCTGCTGCACGTCGTGGCACTCGCCTACGGTCCGCTCACGGTGGTCCAGCCCCTCGGCGCACTCACGCTGGTGGCCGCGGTGCCGCTGGGCGCGCGTCTGGCCGGGAGGCGGGTCGGCGCGGCGGAGTGGCGGGGTACGGCGTTCACGCTCGCCGGTCTCGCCGCGGTCCTGGTCGCCGCGTCCGGTCCCGCGCCGGACGACGTGCTGAGCGTGCCCGAGGCCGTCGCGGTCGCCGGGGTGACAGCCGCGTTGATCGGCGCCCTGGCGCGGCCCGGCACCCGGCCCGGGCTGCGCCAGGCGACCGCGTCCGGTCTCGCCTCGGGTGTCGGGTCGGCGCTCACGCAGACCGTGACGGTGGCCGCGACGGACGGCTCGGGCTCGCCGTTCGGCGTCCAGGTGATCGGGGTGGCCCTCCTCGTCGCGGCCTTCGCGGCGGGCGGGCTGCTGCTGTCCCAGACCGCCTACCGGGACGGTCTGGGCGCCCCGCTCGCCGTGGTGACGCTGGCCAACCCGGTCGCCGCCGCGGTGATCGGTCTGTCCCTGCTGGGCGAGCAGATTCGGGGCGGACCGGCGGGTGTCCTCCTGGCGCTGGCGGGAGCCGCGCTGGCGTCCTGGGGCGTGGTGCTGCTGTCACGGGCGGCGCACGAGCCGCTTCCGCAGGACCCCCAGGTGACGGAGGACGACCATCCGGTGGCGGCGGTCCTGGCGCTGGAGCCCGGACTGGTGCCCCGGCAGGCGACGTTTGCCCGGTAGGGGCGGGTGGCGCGCCACCCGCCCCTGGTGCGGCACCGGTCCCGGCTAGGAGGTGATCATGGCCGGATCGCTCACCCCGGCCCGCCCGTTCTCGACATGCCCGGCGAACCGCCGCAGGAAGCCGGGCCCCTTCTCGGAGACGACGGTGAGGTCGTACCAGCGCCTGCTCGCGCGCAGGTCCACGGTGTGCTTCACGGTGGCGCCCGCGCGCACCCTGAAGGTCCGGGGCCGGCCGCCGTACCCGTTCGTGAGCTTCAGGTTCACCGTGCCGGAGCCCCTGTTGGTGAAGGTCAGTTGCACGTCGTCGCCGAAGTGGCGCGCGGTCACCTCGGCTCCGGCCGCCCCACCGGGCCCCTGGAAGACGCGCAGGAAGCCGTTGGGTCCGTGCACCCTCAGGTCGTACGAGCCTTTGGACCGTGCCGTGTTCCAGGTGTCCGAGACGCGCTTGCCCGCCTCCGTGGTGTACGTCCACGGGCCGTCGGAGCGGTTGCCCGAGGTGACGAGGAACGCGGCGCCCGCCCTGGGGCCCGAGGCGAGGGTCAGCGTGAACGTCCCGGCCGCCGGGTCGGCCGAACCGTCCACCCACGGCGCGTACTCGAGGGGCCGGGCCGGGCGCAGGCCGCGCTCCTGCTTCGGCATGCTCGGGTCGGCGGGCACGGCCGGACGGTAGTCCGGGTGGCGTTCGCGGTCCGCCGGCTCGTAGTCGTCGGTGTCCGGCAGCGCGGCCGGCCGCGCGTCCCTGCGGGAGAAGTCGAAGGCGGAGGTGAGGTCGCCGCAGACGGTGCGCCGCCACGGCGAGATGTTCGGCTCGCGCACCCCGAAGCGGCGCTCCATGAACCGGACGATCGAGGTGTGGTCGAACGTCTCGGAGCAGACGTGACCGCCCTTGCTCCAGGGCGAGACGACCAGCATCGGCACCCGCGGGCCGAGCCCGTACGGACCGGCCACATGGGTCGCGCTCCCCGCGAAGAGGTCCGGGCCGACGTCCACGGTCGACTTGCCCTGCGCGGCGGACCGCGGCGGCTGCGGCGGCACGAGGTGGTCGAAGAAGCCGTCGTTCTCGTCGTACGTGACGAACAGGACGGTCTTCGCCCAGACCTCGGGATCGGCGGTCAGCGCGTCCAGGACCTGGGCGATGTACCAGGCGCCGTAGTTCGAGGGCCAGTTGGAGTGCTCGGAGAACGCCTCGGGGGCGGCGATCCAGGAGATCTGCGGCAGCCTGCCCGCCGTGACGTCGGCCTTCAGCACGTCGAAGTAGCCGTCGCCGTTCTTGACGTCGGTGCCGGTGCGGGCCCTGTCGTACCACGGGTCGCCGGGCTCGGCGTTCCGGTACTTGTCGAAGTACAGCAGCGAGTTGTCGCCGTAGTTGCCGCGGTAGGCGTCCTGGATCCAGCCCCAGGAACCGGCCGCGTCCAGTCCGTCGCCGATGTCCTGGTACATCTTCCAGGAGATCCCGGCCGCTTCGAGGCGCTCGGGGTACGTCGTCCAGCCGTACCCGAGCTCGTCGTTGCCGAGGACCGGGCCGCCGCCCGTGCCGTCGTTGCCGGTGTGTCCCGACCACATGTAGTACCGGTTGGGGTCGGTGGAGCCGATGAACGAGCAGTGGTACGCGTCGCACACGGTGAAGGTGTCGGCGAGCGCGTAGTGGAACGGGATGTCCTCGCGGGTCAGGTACGCCATGGTGGTGGTGCCCTTCGCGGGGACCCACCTGTCGTACTTGCCCCCGTTGTAGGCGGCGTGCCCGTCGGGCCAGCCGTGGGGCAGGCCCTCCAGGAACTGCATGCCGAGGTCGTCGGCGTCCGGGTGGAAGGGCAGCACGTCCCTGGTGCCGTCGGACTGGTGCCACACCGGCTTGCCGCTGTCGAGGGTGACCGGATGCGGGTCGCCGAAGCCTCTGACGCCTCTGAGCGAGCCGAAGTAGTGGTCGAAGGACCGGTTCTCCTGCATGAGGACGACGATGTGCTCGACGTCCTCGATGGTGCCGGAACGGTGGTGCGCGGGGAGCGCCGCGGCTCGCTGGATGCTGGCCGACAGGGCCGTGAACGCGGTGGTCGCGCCCGCTACTCGGAGGAAGCGGCGCCGGTTGACCTCAGGCATGGGTGGGTGCCCTCCTGTCCTGACGGGGTGCGGTGGATGTGGCCTGCGCGCAGGGAGTGTTCCAAGCGCAACGCCCCTCGGGGAAGGGCCAGTTGCGCCTGAATGACGGACGGTCGTCCGTGCCGCGAACAGCACCGCTCCGGGGCGCCCCGTCGGGACCGGACGGTCAGGTGTACGTGTACGGCGTGGGAGAGGTGGCCGTCCGGCCGTCGGCCGTGCCGACGACGACGGCCGCGGGGCCGGGCGGGCCCGGCGGAGTGATGGCCTGGACCTTGATGTCGGACATGACCTTGAACACGGCCGCCACACCGCCGAAGGTCACGCTGGTCACCGCGCCGAGTCCGGTGCCGTTGATGTTGACGGGACGGCTGCCTGTGCGGGGCCCCGAGATGGGTCCGAGGCTGGTGATCGCCATGGTGGCGACATAGGTGAACGAGAGCGTGTTGGACACCCCGCCCTGGTTGGTGACGTGGAGGGGGATGTGGCCGGCGACAGCCGACGGCGGGGCGACGACGGTCATCCGGCTGTCCGACAGCACCGTGACCGAGCGGAAGGTCTTCCCGAACCAGACGCCCTTGACACCGGTGAACCTGCGGCCGGTGAGCGTGATGACGGTGCCGCCGCTCATCGGGCCCTCGGTCACCGACAGGCTCTCCAGGAGCGGCAGCCGGCGGTAGTAGAAGTGGCCGACGCCCGCCCTGCCCCCCGCGGACGTCACCTGCACCAGTGCGCCGCTGACGGTGCCGGAGGGGGTGACGACCACGAGATGACTGTCGTCCACCACGGTGAACTCGGGGGCGAGGCGCGACCCGAAGCGCACCGCGGTCGTCCCGGTGAAGCCCTGGCCGGTGATGGTCACCGTGGTTCCACCTCCGCGGGAGCCCGCGTTCGGGGTGATGCTCGCGGGCCGCCGCACGGCCAGCACCGTGCCGGCGCCGCCGTTGGTGACGAAGAGCCGGAGGCCGTCCACGGTGGTGGTGACCCTCTGGGGGGAGACGAGTCCGGTGATCGTGGTGGTCACGGTGGCCGAGAAGGAGTTGACGACCGTCACGGAGTCACGGCCGGGAGTCGTGACGTACACGAGGGTGCCGTCCGGCGAACAGGAGACCGAGACGGGACTCGTGGCCAGGGCGGCGGTCGCGGTGACGGTGTGGGTGGCGGTGCTGACCAGGGCGAGCGCGGACCGGCCGGAGTCGGCGACGTACAGCGTCGTGCCATCGGGCGAGACGGCCAGCCCAGTGGGGGTGGTGAACCCGGTGATGGTGGCCGTCACCGCGCGGGACGCGGTGCTGACCACCCTGACCGTGCCGCTGCCGGGGACCGACACGTAGGCCACCGCCCCGTCGGGCCGGAAGGCGATGGTGTCCGGGGCGCCTCCGACGTCGACGGCCGTGATGGCCGTGTGGGTGGCGGTGTCGACGACGGCGACGGTGCCGCCGCCGGTGTTCGCCACGTACAGGGTCGTACCGTCGGGCGAGACGGCCAGGCCCTTGGGAGTGGCCAGCCCGGTGACGGTTCCGGTCACCGTGTGGGACGCGGTGCTGACCACGCCGACGACTCCGGCGGCGGGCCGGGACGCGTAGAGACGCGCGCCGTCGGGGGAGACCGCGAGATCCCACGGACCGGCCCCCACCGGGACGGTGGAGCCGGCGGTGTCGGTCGCGGTACTGACGGCGGTGATCTCCGCGCCGCCGGAGGCCGCCACATACGCGGTCGCCCCGTCGGGCGTCACCACGATGCCCACCGGCCCCGGACCGACGGGGATGGTGTGCGGATGGAGCAGCCGGCTCGGGACGGAGGCCAGGACACCGGTGTGAAGGACAGGGGGACTGGCCACAGAGTGCTCCCGATGTTGGACGTCTGGCCCGCGGTCATGTCAGGAATGCGCGACGGCAGGCACTTGCCGAATCCTTATGTCTCCGGCTTTCCCTCCGGAAGCGATCCTCACCGGATCCGTTGAAGCCAGGCGGCGCACTCGGACGCACCGGGCGGCGATTCATATTTTCCTATTCGCCTCTTTGTGGCCCGTGACGATCCCGCGCGCCCTGCCACAGGCGGTATTCCCCTGCTCCACTCGTAATCGTCCGGCCAAAGTTCCCTGGTCCCGGACTTGTTCGTGTCCACCGGACGCAGCGGCGAAAAGGAGCCGGATCATGGTCACCCTCAATCCCCATCAGGGCCCCACCTCGGGCGGAAACCAGGTCGTCATCACCGGAACGGGATTCACCGGGGCGACATCGGTGAAATTCGGAACGAAATCCGCGTCGTTCACCGTGGACAGCAACACCCAGATCACCGCGATCGCCCCCTCGAACAGCAACGCGGTGCAGGTCGTCGTCACCACGCCGTACGGAACCACGGCGCCGGTGTGGTACTTCTACATCCTGCCGCCGAGCATGTCGAGCCTCAGTACCACGTCAGGGCCGCTGAGCGGCGCGGCCCTCACCATCTACGGCGCCAACCTGTACACCGCCACGGCCGTGAGGTTCGGTACCGAGAACGCGGCCTCCTTCAACGTGGTGAACGACAACCGGATCGACGTGGTAGGCCCGACCCTGACCACCGCCGCCACGCTCGCCGTCAGCGTCACGACCAAGGGCGGCACGGCGAACGGGCTGACCTTCCGCTTCGTGGCCGCCCCCACCGTCGTCAGCATGGACCCCACCACCGGGCCCGACTACGGCGGCACCCCCTCCACCATCACCGGAACGAACCTCAGTGATGTCACCGACGTCCTCTACGGCGCGGACTCCACCGCCTTCCAGCTCATCGACGACACCACCCTCATCGCCTACTCCCCCGGCGGAACGGGAACCGTGCCCGTCACCGTCCTCAGCGCGGGCGGCAGCGACACCTCCCAGTCGTTCACCTACACGGTCACTCCCGGCTGAGCCGCGGAACGGCGAACGCCTCAGGCGGGTGGCGGCCTTGACGACGACACGCCTCAGGCCGCGGGCAGCGTCTGTTCCGCCCAGATCGTCTTGCCCCGGTACGTGTGGCGGGTGCCCCAGCCCTGGCTCAGCTGGGCGACCAGCAGCAGGCCGCGCCCGCCCTCGTCGAAGACACGGGCCCGGCGCAGATGCGGGGCCGTGCTGCTGGCGTCGGAGACCTCGCAGATGAGGCTGCGGTCGAGGATCAGGCGCAGCTGGATGGGCGGCTCGGCGTACCGGATGGCGTTGGTGACCAGCTCGCTGACCACCAGTTCGGTGACGAACGCCGCCTCCTGCAGACCCCAGTCGTCGAGCTGCCGGCTCGCCCGGCCGCGGATCTCGGCCACCGCGGACGGTTCCGGCGGCACGTCCCAGGTGGCCACGTGCGCCGAGTCCAGGGCGCGCGTACGGGCCAGCAGCAGGGCCACGTCGTCGGCGGGACGCTGCGGGAGCACGTCCTGCAGTACGGCGTCACAGGCGCTCTCCAGGGACGGGCCCGACCGGACCAGCGCCTTCAGCAGCAGGTCGATGCCCTCGTCGAGGTCACGGCCGCGGGCCTCGATGAGCCCGTCCGTGTAGAGCGCGAGCAGGCTGCCCTCGGGCAACTCGACCTCGGCCGACTCGAAGGGCAGGCCCCCGAGGCCCAGCGGAGGCCCCGCGGGGACGTCGAGGACGCGCGCCTCGCCGGTGGCGGTGAGCAGCGCCGGTGCCGGGTGGCCGGCCCGGGCGACGGTGCAGCGCCGGGAGACCGGGTCGTAGACGGCGTACAGGCAGGTGGCTCCGAAGTCACCGGTGCTGCCGGACAAACCGTCGGACTCGGCGGACAGCCGGCCCACCAGGTCGTCGAGATGGGTCATGAGCTCGTCGGGCGGAAGGTCGACGTCGGCCAGGGTGCGTACGGCGGTGCGCAGCCGTCCCATGGCGGCGGAGGCCTGGACGCCGTGGCCCACGACATCGCCGACCACCAGGGCCACCCGGGCGCTGGACAGCGGGATCACGTCGAACCAGTCGCCGCCCACGCCGACCCGCGCGCTGGCCGGCAGATAGCGGGAGGCGACCTCGACGGCGGGCTGCTCGGGCAGCCGCTGGGGCAGGAGGCTGCTCTGCAGGGTCAGTGAGGTGTCGCGTTCGCGGGTGTAGCGGCGGGCGTTGTCGATGCTCAGGGCGGCCCGGGCGGTGATCTCCTGTGCCAGCAACAGGTCGTCCTGCTCGAAGGGTTCGGGGCGCCGGTGCCGGGAGAAGGTGGCCACGCCGAGCGTGATGCCGCGGGCGCGCATGGGCACGGCCAGGACCGAGTGGAAACCGAACCGGTTCATCCGTTCGGCACGGTCCGGGGTCTGGGTCGACCACCTCGCCACCCCGGCCGCGGTCACCTGATGGATCAACGGCTGTCCGGAGATCAGGCATTCGGCCGCGGGCGAGGCGTCCGGGTAGCTGGCGACCGTGCCCAGCGGGACCACGGCCTCGGGACACCCGGGCAGCACCGACTGGTTGGCCACGCGGCGCAGCAGGACCGGGCGGGGCAGTGTCCCGGCACGGAGCTCGCGGTCGTCGTCGATGTCGGGGAGCAGGTCCACGGTGACGAAGTCCGCCAGCTGCCCGACGGCCACTTCGGCCATCTCCCGTGCCGTACGGGCCAGGTCCAGGGTGGTGCCGATACGGACGCCGGCCTCGGCGACCAGGGCGAGCCGCTGCCGGGCCAGGTACTGGTCGGTCATGTCGTGCGCGGACAGCAGCACCCCGCGTACGGTTCCTCCGGGGTCGCGTACCGGTGCCAGGGATGTCGACCACACGCTCTGGCGTTCGTGGCCGGCCAGCGTCAGGACGGACTGCAGGCGCTGCTGCTCACCGGTCTCGAGGACCCTGCGCATCAGGTCCTCGGTGCGGTCGCCCTGCGGGTCGAGGACGATCTCCGAGACCCTGAGCCCGCGCATCTCCGCCTGGGACAGGCCTATGACGCGCTCCATGTCCGCGTTGGCCCGCAGCAGGCGCAGCCCGGTGTCGTAGAGCGCCATGGTGCACGGGGACTGGGTGAGCGACCAGTCGACCAGACGGTCCTCGTCGGGCCCCGGCGCGGTACGGGACACCGGCGAGACCAGAAACCAGTCGTGGCCACCGCCGTCGACGCTCGGGTCCCGCTCGCGGCGGTGGGCCAGCAGGGTCACCGGGACGAGGTGGCCGTCCCGGTGCCGGAGGATCGCCGAGCCGCTCCATCGGCGCCCGGCCCCGGTGACGGAGCGCAGCGTTCCGGCGGGCGGGGCTTCGGCGAGCAGCATGGCCGCGGACCGGCCCACCACGTCCGTCTCCCGGTAGCCCACCAGGCGTCGCGCGCCCTCGCTCCACCCGGTCACCACACCGTGGGCATCCACGACGGCCCGGGCGGTGGCCGTCTCGTCGACGGGCCGCACACGCCGCGGTGCGGCCCCTTCGTCCTCGGTGGTTCCGGGTCGCGTCATCACGCTCATCCTGCCCTCGGCAGCGCCGGACCGATATCCGGACCGATATAGGGCGCCCTTCATTCTAATTCTTGTGAAAATGCAATAAGCAGGCAAAGTGGAGTTAAGGGATCGTTAGCGGGTGGCCGGAGAGCCGGCAGGGGGGCGGAGGAGGGTCCCATGGCCGACGGCACGCGAGAAGACATCTGGCCGGACACGACCAGGTGGACCGGAAGGATCTACAGCGACGGCTGGCGGGTGTCCGAGGGCGGCACCTCCCGGGTGACCGAGCCCGCCACCGGCGAACCCCTGGCGGAGGTGGGAGTGGCCGCTCCCGAGGACGTGGCGCGGGCGGGGGCCGGCGCCGCCCGGGCCCAGCGGGCGTGGGCCCTGGCCGCTCCCCTGGAGCGCGCCGAGGTGCTGCTCCGTGCGGCCCGGGCCCTGCGCGAGCACACGGACGTGGTCCGCGAGTGGATCGTCAGGGAGTCCGGCGGTGTCCCCGCCAAGGGCGACTACGAGATCGCGGCCGGTCTCGGCCAGCTCGCCCAGGCCGCCGGGCTGGCCTCGCTCCCCCAGGGCGAGATCCTCACTCCGGCCGTCCCAGGCCAGGCCAGCCACGCCTACCGGGTGCCGCTGGGCGTGGTCGCCGTCATCAACCCGTGGAACGCGCCGCTGCTGTTCGCCATGCGGGCCCTGGCGCCCGCCCTGGTGCTCGGCAACGCGGTCCTGCTCAAACCCGACCCGCACACCCCGGTGTCCGGCGGTGTCCTGGTCGCGCATCTCTTCGAGGAGGCCGGACTGCCGGCCGGGCTGCTCCATGTGCTGCCCGGAGGCGCCGAGACCGGGCGGGCGGTCGTCGCGGACCCGCATGTCGCCATGGTCTCGTTCACCGGCTCCACCGAGGCCGGACGGGCAGTCGCGCGTACGGCCAGTGCCGGGCCGAAGCGGGTCGCCCTGGAACTGGGCGGCAAGAACTCGATCGTGGTGCTCGACGACGCGGACGTCGAGGCCGCGGCGACGGCCGGGGCGCTGAGCTCCTTCGGCTACCAGGGCCAGGCGTGCGTGGCCGCCGGACGCCATCTCGTCCACGCCGACCTCGTGGAGCCGTACACCGAGGCACTGCTCGGGCAGGCCCGGGCGCTGCGGGTCGGCGACCCCCGCGACCACGGAGTCGCCCTGGGCCCCGTCATCAGCGAACACCAGGCGCTGCGGATCGAGCGCATCGTGGACGAGAGCGTCGCCGCCGGAGCCCGTGTTCTCACCGGCGGCCGGCGCGACGGGCTCTTCTACCCGCCCACGGTCCTGGACCGCGTCGGCCGCGCGATGCCCGCGTACCGGGAGGAGATCTTCGGGCCGGTCGCCCCGGTGGTCCCCTTCCGCACGGACGAGGAGGCCGTCGAGATCGCCAACGACACCGAGTACGGTCTGACGGCGGCCGTGCACTCCCGTTCCGTGCCCCGGGCCCTCGGCGTCGCCGACCAGCTGCGTACCGGCATGGTCCACATCAACGACGTCTCCGCCAAGGACGCCCCGAACGCACCCTTCGGCGGCATGGGCGCCTCCGGCAACGGCTCCCGCGTCGGTGGCACCGCCAACCTGGAACAGTTCACCCAGTGGCGCTGGGTGACGGTGCCGGAGGCGGTCTGAGTCCGAGGTGGTCGCGATCATGACGGGTGCGCTCCGGATCGACGCCGGGGGCAGCGGTACTGTCGTCGCTGACGAGGAGGCCGCCAGGGCGGCCGGCCTCACGGAGAACCGACGGTTACCGCTGGTGGTGTGGAGACGGAAGGCATCCGCCCGCGCCACCACCACGGAAAGGGTGTTGACCATGCCTGTGGCCCGCCGCCCCACGCTCAGCGATGTGGCACAGGAGGTCGGAGTCAGCGCCAAGACCGTGTCCCGGGTGCTGAACGACGACGGGCCGGTCGCCGCCGAGACCCGTGAGCGGGTGATGGAGGCCGTCCAGCGGCTCGGCTTCCGGCCCAACCTCATGGCGCGCCACATGCGACTCGGCAAGAGCGACACGGCCATCGGGCTGGTCGTGCCGGACATGAGCAACCCGTTCTTCGCGACCGTGGTCAGCGGGATCGAGTCGGTGACCCACGGCCGGGGTCTCACCCTGCTCGTCGGTTCCTCCGCCCAGGACACCGAGCGTGAGCGCTCCCTGGTCGGTACGTTCCTGGCCCGCCGGGTCAGTGCCCTGCTCATGGCCCCGACCCCCACGGCCGACCACGGCTACCTCAAGGCCGATCGCTCCGCCGGGCTGCCCGTCGTCTTCCTCGACCGCCCCGGAAGCGGCCTGACCGCGGACAGCGTGCTCAGCTCCAACCGGCGGGGGGCCCACGAGGGCACTACGCACCTGATCCGGCACGGCCACCGCAGGATCGGCTTCGTCGGCGACACACCCACCGAGCTCTACACCCGCCGGACGCGTCTGCAGGGCTACCGGGACGCCCTCGCGGACAGCGGACTGCCGTACGACAGGACACTGGTCGTGGGCGGTCACGACCAGCGGACTGCCGCCGGGGCGACCGAACGCCTGCTGGATCTGGAGGATCCGCCGACCGCGCTGCTCGCGGCGAACAACTTCGCGTCGATGGGGGCCGTGGTGGGCCTCGCCCGGGCCGGCCGCAGGGACGTGGCCCTCGTCGGCTTCGACGACATCCCGCTCGCCGAGGTCCTCGAACCCGCCCTCACCGTGGTCGCCCAGGACCCCGCGGCCATGGGCGCCGCGGCCGCGACGATCGCCCTGGCCCGCCTGGACGGCGACCGCTCCCGTGCCCGCTCCACGGAGATCCCCACCCGCCTCGTCCCCCGCGGCTCGGGAGAGCTACGGCCCCGCTGAGGCCGCCGTCCCGTATCGACGTTCCCGCGCTCGGACAACGCTCTGACCAAGGCCTGCACGGACTGCCAGGCTTGCTGGTCTGGAACGAACAGTCCGCGTCGGCCGTCTGACAACGGCCGGGCGGCGAACATGTCACGCCATCACGCCGGCCCACGCTTCCCGTCGGTCACGCGCCCGACTCCGGCGCCGCGACGCCCGCCGGACCGGGGCGGAGCATGGCCTTGTAGAGGGCGTCATGCTTGGGCGAGGCGGGCAGGGAACCGCGCACCGGGGTCTCGAAGGACTGGATCAGCAGGGCGACGACGCGTCGCCAGGCGTCGGGAGCGGCGTCGCCGGTGGCGTTGACGACGCCGGCGTTGGCCATGTGGATCAGCACCAGGTCCGAGGGGTCGAAGTCCTCGCGCAGGCGGCCGGTGGCCTTGGCGCGGCCGATGAGTTCGACCATGCCCTCGTAGGCCTCGTTGCGACGGCGTTCCAGGGCCTTGGCGGCGGGGAACGTCGTGGTCAGTACGTCGGCGAAGCCGTAGTCGGCGGCCTGCATCGCGCAGGCGGTCTCGACATAGCCGACGAAGCCATGCCAGGGATCGGGGTCGTCGAGGGCGGCGGTGACCGCGTCGGCATAGGCGTTCATGCGGTCGATGAAGACGGCGTCGACGAGTTCCGCCTTGGTGGGGAAGCGCCGGAACATGGTGGCGATGCCCACGCCCGCCTCGCGGGCCACGGATGCCATGGAGGCGTTCAGGCCGTCCCGCGCGAAGACCGTGCGCGCGGCGGCGATGATCCGCTCCCGGTTGCGCTCGGCGTCACTGCGCAGGGCCTGTCCGGCGGGGGCGTCAAAGTGCTGGTCACCAGGGGCCATACGAGGAAGTGTAGCAATCGGATTGCCCTATCCATTTTCGGTGGTACGGTGACCGCACAGGACCGGAAAGGCCTATCCGGATCGGCTAACCGGATAGGTCTTACCGGATACCCCCTCCCTTCGTCCGCCTTTCGGAAAGGATCGCCATGACCAGCATCGCCATCGTCGGGGCCGGCCCTCAGCTCGGCCTGGCCATCGCCCGCACCTTCGGCTCCCAGGGCTTCGACGTCGCCCTGATCTCCCGTAACCGGGAGAAGCTCGACGGTCTCGTCGGCAAGCTCACCGCGGAGGGCATCACCGCCGCCGCGTTCCCCGCGGACGTCCTCGACCGCGACGCACTCGGTCAGGCCCTCCAGGACGCCGCCGCGAAGTTCGGCGGCGTCGACGTCCTGGAGTACTCCCCGGTCGCGGGCCTCGCCACCGCAATGGCCACGCCGGCCGAGGCCGAACCGGCTCACGTCCAGCACGAGATCGAGTTCCAACTCTACGGCGCCATCGCGGCCACCAAGGCGGTGCTCCCCGCGATGCGCGAGACCGGCGCGGGCACACTGCTCTACACCACCGGCGCGGGCTCCATCGATCCCGTGCCGCAGGTCGGCAACGTCAACGCCGCCGCCGCGGCGCTGCGCAACTGGGCCATCAACCTGCACAAGGAACTCCACGACACCGGCATCCAGGCCGCCCACATCGCCATCGACGTGTCCATCGGCACCCCGGCCATACCCGGATTCCCGACGGCCCAGCCCGAGGAGATCTCCCCCGTCTACTGGGACCTGCACACCACCAAGCGCGACCAGGCCGAACTCGTCTTCAGCCTCTGAGAGCGCGCGTCGGCCGTCTCGCCTCGACGAGGACTGCCGCCCGCGTTCGTCACCGCCTGCCAGTACGACCCGTTCCGCGACGGCTCGACCTGGCCGACGAGATCGGTCTGGAGCGCGAGGAGACCCGGCGCGTACTCACCGAGGGCCGCTTCCGGCAGCAGGTGCGGGACGAGCGGGAGCAGGCACAGCGTCTGGGGGCCACCGGCGCGCCGTTCATCGTGATCGACGGCAAGTACGCAATCGCCGGAGCACAGGACACCGACAGCATCCTCGGCGTCCTGCGCCAGGCCTGGGACG
This sequence comes from Streptomyces phyllanthi, assembly GCF_009377205.1. Lineage (GTDB taxonomy): Bacteria > Actinomycetota > Actinomycetes > Streptomycetales > Streptomycetaceae > Streptomyces > Streptomyces phyllanthi. The sequence continues at coordinate 21,938 of NZ_VJZE01000039.1, read as the reverse complement.
AGACCCACCCCACCGTTCTCACCACCGGCACCGACGCGCCGATCTGCGGCCCGGACGGCTGCGCGGTTCCCGTCGACCATGCCGCCCACACTGATCCGCACGCCCGCCCATCCATAAGCCGTTCGCACTGCGATCCGCGTCTCATCCCTACCGAAAGGCGAAACCATGTCCTACCTGCTGCACATCGACTCCTCCTCCCTGGGTGCCGGCTCGGTCTCACGCCAGGTCGCCGACTCCTTCCGTGCCGAGTGGCAGGGCCCCGTCGTGCACCGCGACCTCGCGGCCTCACCCGTGCCGCACCTGACCGCGGCGGGCGTCTCCGCACGGATCACCGACCCCGCCCAGCACACCCCGGAACAGGCCAAGGCCGCCGCGGGGCGCCTGGCCCGCACAGTCGGCGAACGCACCGCCGCCTGAGCCGACCGCCAGGCACCGCACGGCGCCGGATGCCGGCGTGACGCTCCACCGGCGGTGCGGGACTACGCGGCCGACAGCGGCCCCTGCATCCGATGCGTGAGCCGCGGCTTCCCCGCAGTAATCGCCGCCAGAAAACCGGAACGACCTATCCGGATCGGGAATATGGATAGGCCGTCCCCATTGGCCTCGGTCGTACGTCCGGCGCCGACCGATCCGCCGTGCCCCACGATGTCTTACGAAAGGATCGCGATGACCAGCACGATGACCAGCACGTCGTTCGCCGACGCGGCACGCATGTGCCTCACCGCCAAGTACGCCACATTCTCCGGTCGCGCACGACGCGCGGAGTACTGGTGGTTCTCACTGCTCTACGTGATCGCCACCGGCGCCGTCGCCGGAATCAGCTTCGCGACCGAGGCCCCGCTCCTGAGCGTCCTCCTGCTGCCGTTCATCGTGCCCATGCTGAGTGTCTCCGTACGCCGATTGCACGACACCGGCAAGTCAGGCTGGAGGATGCTCGTTGCTGATCCCCATAGCCGGCCCGGTCATCTACCTCGTGGGCATGACCGTGGACAGCGTCCCGGCCACCAACCAGTACGGCCCCTCCCCCAAGGCCGTCGGCCACCTCGTTGGCTGAGCCGAGGTGGCCGGCCTGCCAAACGTGCCGCTCCGTCGGCCGGACGATGTTGCCCGCCGTCGACGGCGGGCAACATCGAGCACGCTGGACGTCCGGCCTCGCCGCGTCCGTCAGGACATGCGGTGGGGAATGAAACTCGCGGCGTGAAGCACTGGCCGCCTGTGAAGCGGCCGCCACCAAGGTCCCCGGCGGTGCTCAGCCCCAGCGTTTCCAGCTCGGCCGCGGCTGGGTGGACCTCGCTCTGGACGCTCCGGAGGCGGCCCGCCGCAGCCTCGAAGCGGCCGTGCCCACCGTCCTCCGGATGGGCTCCGCCCGTATCTCCCTCTGGGCCCAGGGCTGTCCGGCCCGCACCCAGTTCGCCCTCGGTGCCTGGCCGGCGGCCCTGGACACCGTGCAACGGGCCGCCGTCCACCTCGCCGAGGTACGCATCGAACTCAGCCGCCCGCCGGCGCACTGGACCGGCGCGCAGATCCACGCCTTGCCGGGCGACTGGGAGGACGCCGAGCACCACGTGGGCGAGGCGGCCGCCGGGCCCGACCACTACCAGGTCATGCTCATCCCGTCCTGCCTGGCCCGCGCCCAGGTCGCCGAGGCGCGCGGCGACTACGAACGCGTCGTGGAAGCCCTCTCACCCGTGGTCCGTCTCCCCCACCGGCTGTCCGTCGACGAACCCGGCTTCTGGCCTTGGCCCGACGTGTACGCCAACACCCTGGTGCAGCCCGCCTCGGCCTGGTCCGTGGTCGGCTCACCGCGGCCCGAGGCGACATCGACACCGCCCGCAAGGTGTTCGACCAGGCCCTTGCCCACATCGAACACCTCTCCCTCCCTTACGACCGGGCCCGGTCAACTTCGCCTACGGTCAGACCCTGCGCCGCGCCGGCAAACGCCGCGACGCCGACACCGCTCTGAAGCCGCGGCTGCCGTCGGGCAGGCGCGGAGTGTTGCCGAAGGAATAGACGCCGAGTTCGAAGGTCATGGCGCCTTCCGGCTCAGTTGCTGATGGCGGGCATGGCCCGCCGGTAGCGGGGATCGGTGAGCTGGGAGACCAGGAACGCGGCGATGTCGGCGCGGCTCATGGCGGAGCCGACCTTGTCGTGACCGAGGAAACCGGAGCGGATGCGTCCGGTGGCGGGCTTGTCGGTCGGGTTGGTGATGCGGGCGATGGTGTAGTCGAGGTCCGAGCGGGTGACGGCCTCGGTCATGCCCTTCAGCTCGGCCAGGGCGTTGGGGAACATCAGCCCGGCCATGACGGGCAGGACCTTGTGCTTCCAGTGCGGCTTGTCGTGGGGGTCGGCCAGCGAGGGCGTGGCCAGGCCGATGAAGCGGGTGACCTGCTGCTTCTCCATGACCTGCACGATGGTGCGGGTTCCGTCGGTCACCTGGGAGCCGGTCGTGGACCGTTTCAGGGAGGGGCCGAGCGCGCTGATCACCGCGTCAGCGCCGCTGACGACCCGTTCGACGGCATCGCAGTCCGACAGCTGTCCGGTGATGACCGTGAGGCAGGAGTGGCCGAGGGTGAGTTTGCCGGGAGTGCGGACCAGGGCGGTGACCTCGTGGCCGTCGTCCAGGAGCTGCTGGACGACGAGCCGGCCGACGGCGCCGCTCGCGCCGAAGACGGTGACACGCATGCGGGAGGGTTCCTTGCGGTGGGGGTCAGAGGCTGTACGGGCCGAAGCGGCCCCAGGCAACCGTGAGGGCCAGGATCAGCAGGACGGCGTTGAAGCCGATCGCGCCGGGTTCCTTGCGGCGCGCGTGGGTGATCGCGGCCAGCACCATCACCACGACCAGACCGATCGCGGCCACCGGGGTCAGCACGGGAGCGATGTCGGTGGCCGCGGGCAGAATCAGCCCGAGGGCGGCAGCGAACTCGACGATGCCGATGAAGCGGACGGTGCCCTGCGAGAAGTCGGCCGTCCAGGGCAGCTGACCGACCAGCTTCTCCTTGGGCTGGGTGGACTTCATGACGCCGGCCATGGCGAACATGGCGGCCAGCACGGCCTGGACTATCCACAAGAAGACGTTCACGTACGGATTCCTTGGTAGACGGGTGACGGGGTGGAGGGAGCGGATGCCCCCTCCTGGGAGCAGAGTCGGCGCGGCGCGACGGTCAGGCGTTGAAGACGGCCTCGGAGCGGTCGCGGTTTTCGTGAAGGTCCCAGTACAGCGGGGCGATCTCGTCAGAGGTGGCCGTTGGGAAGCCCTCCGGGCCGCCCCCACCGATCCAGACGTTGATCGCCACGTGCGCGGCGTGCACGCCACTGCCGGCCAGTTCCTTGTCCAGGTTGATCACCCAGTTGCGCAGGGCCGCCCCGGCCGCGTTGACGTTGCCGAGCATCGGCACCGGGTCCACGGAACCGCCGCCAGTGGTGAACAGCAGGGTCCCGGCACCGGCCTCCCGCATCGCCGGCAGCACCGCCTGAGCAGCCGTGACGGCGCCGTAGAGGTAGTACTCGATCTGCGGCTGCAGATTGTCCACCGTGGCCTCCGAGGGGATGGCCAGGGAATGACCGGGCACCGGGGAGTGCGCGGCCGGCGAGTACTCCAGTACGTCGATGGCGCCGAAGCGAGCCTTCACGACGTCCAGGGCGGCGGTCAGGGACGGCCGGTCGAGCACGTCGGCGGGGAACGCCTCGGCGGTGATGCCTTCCTGGCCGAGCTGGTCGACCAGAGTCTGGAGCTTCTCCTTGGTACGGGCGATCAGGGCGACGTCGAAGCCGCGGCTGCCGAAGGTACGGGCGATGGCCAGGCCCATGCCGGGGCCGGCGCCGATGATGGCGATGGTGGGCATGCTGAGCTCTTTTCGTAAGTGGAGTGAATCTCAGGAGCAGGCGACGGCGACCTTGCCCGGGGTACCGGAGCTGAAAGCGGTGAACGCCTCCGCGGCGCGCTCCAAGGAGTAGGTGGCGGTGACCGGCACCCGCAGCTCGCCGGAGGCGACCTGCTCGGCCAGGGCGGTCAGGGTCGACGCGTTCGGGTCGGCCATGATCGGGTGGACGGTGACGTCCGGGTCCTTGACGGCGTCCTGAGTCAGGCCGGAGTCGACCACGTGGACCTCGGCGTCGGTGCCGGTAAGGCCGGTGACGAAGTCGGTCTGTGCGCCGGGGCGGGCGGTCGCGATCACCCTCGCGCCGCGGGCGGCGGCGAGCTGCACGGCCAACGACCCCACCCCGCCGCCGGCTCCAGAGATCAGCACCGTCTCGCCCTCGCCCCGGGCCACCGCGTCCAGGCTGTCCACCGCCGTCGCCCCGGCCAGGCCCAACGCACCCGCGTCCGCCACCGCCAGGCCCGCCGGAAGCGGGGCGACACCGTGTCCGGCGGGCACGGTGACGTACTCGGCCAGCGACCCGGCGCCCAGGAACGGCTTCATCACTACACCGAAGACAGCGTCACCGACCGCGAAGCCGTCAACGCCCCCGCCGAACGCCTCGACGGTGCCCGCGAAGTCCTTGCCGAGTACCAGCGGGAACCGGTGCTCCATCATTCCGTGCAGGTAGCCGGCGGCGGTGGCGACGTCGATGCCGTTCACCGAGGCGGCGGCCACCTTCACCAGCAGCTCTCCGGCCTCAGGGCGTGGAGTGTCCACCTCGGTCACGGCCGGGGCGGCCGGAACCGAGTCCATCGTCACAGCACGCATGACATCACCTCTCCATAAGTGGACCGGCCTTCCCGGTTCCGCTGGGTGCCGAGCGTACAGCAGAAATGGGCCATGCGTTCCACTTAGATAGACTGCGTGCATGACCTCCGCACCTTCCGATCGCACACCGGACCAGCAGCCCGAGGCGAGACTGCGCGCCGACGCCGAGCGCAACCGCGAACTCATCCTGGCGGCCGCCCGGCGCCTCTTCGCCGCGGAAGGGCTCGGCGTGTCCATGGCTTCCGTCGCCCGCGAGGCAGGAGTCGGCAAGGCCACGCTCGGCCGACGCTTCGCCACCCGGGAGGAGCTCATCAACGCGGTCTTCGCCGACCGCATGGACGGCTACGCCGCCGCCGTCGCCGAGGCACTCGCCGACCCCGATCCCTGGCACGGCTTCGCCGGCTACATCCACGCCGTCTGCGCCATGCAGGCCGCCGACCGCGGCTTCGCCGACGTCCTGACCATGTCCTTCCCGGCCGCCAAGGCACTGGAAGCCCGCCGCACCGAGTCGTACAACGGGTTCCTCGAACTCATCGCCCGCGCCCGGAACAGCGGGCACCTCCGCGAGGACTTCGTGCCGGAGGACCTCGTCATCCTGCAGATGGCCAACGCAGGCGTCATCGCCGCGGCCGGCGACTCCGCCCCCGACGCCTGGCGCCGCCTCGTCGGTCACATGATCCGCTCCTACGCCACCCCCGGCGCACCGATCCCCGCGGTGCCCGAAGCCCCGGCGCCCACCGCCCTCTACCGCGCCATGGTCCGCCTCGCCCGAACAGGCCCGGGCTCCGCCCATGCCGACGGCCCCTGAGCTCGCAGCCTTCGCAAGGCGGCGGACGTCCCTCGACAACGGCATCGGCTGCACCGCGCCCGAGGACTTGACGAGCGGACGCCGTGGGCGATGACCACAGGGCTGAACCGGAGAGATCGAGCCCCGACGGGTAGACAAGCATGCGAAGCTCCGGGTGGACAGGTTGGTCCTGGTCGACAACTCGTCTACCGGGAGCTTCACTTCACCGCCCTGGTCAAGGCGCCGGAGGCTCTGCACCGCTACTCAGAGCGCGGACAGCGGAAGCGCCACCCGTCGCCCCAGGCCGAACTCCTCGGCCTCGTCGTTACTGACGACCGCAACGGCTTCCGCAGGAACACCAGGCAGAGTGGCCACGCGGGACGCCACCGTCAGAATCCCCCCACCGGCTCCGCTGACGAAGGAGACGTAGACGTCCGCGTCCTCCTCTCCCTCGTCGAAGACTTCCACGTCACCTTGGCTTACAGCCAAGACGTCAGCGGCCTGCCACTCGTGCACGACGGCATCACCTCGGCTTGCCCCGGCCACTGCCCCGTCAGCGGCCACCTCAGGGGTGATCCGCCCAGCGGCATGATTCCGCACCCCCTGGCAGAGATCAGCAAGCTGTAAGGCAAGGTCCTGACCAGCGTCTTCACAGAGACACTTCCGCCTGACAGAAGCCGCCTTGCGCGTTGGCCGCCGCCGTCACGACCCTGATTCCAACCACGGCACGCGGGGCGGCGACGCCCCGCAGACAGGGACGGGAACCCCATGCCTCACACGACCGCCTTCGCCAGGAACCAGTGGTACGTCGCCGCCTACTCGCACGAGGTGGGACGCGAGTTGCTGGGACGTACGATCCTGGGGGAACCGCTCGTCTTCTACCGCAGCGAGGCGGACGGGACGCCCGTCGTGCTGCACGACCGGTGTGTGCACCGCCGCTACCCGCTGTCGGAGGCTCCGACCCGCCTCGACGGTGACCGGATCGTGTGCGGGTACCACGGCTTCACGTACGACACGACGGGCGCCTGTGTGTACGTGCCCGGGCAGAAGCGCGTTCCGCGGACCGCGCGCGTGACCTCGTACCCCGTGGTCGAGCAGGACTCCCTGATCTGGGTGTGGATCGGGGACCCGGCCCTCGCCGACCCGCAGACCATCCCGCGGGCCAAGCACCTCGACTCCCCCGGCTGGGTCACCTCGCGCGGTATGGAGCCCATCGACTGCGACTACGGGCTTCTGGTCGACAACCTCCTCGACCTCTCCCACGAGACGTATCTGCACGGCGGTTACATCGGCACCCCGGAGGTCGCCGAGACGCCCATCACCACCGAGGTCGACGAGGGTGCGGGAATCGTGCGGGTGAGCCGGCACATGGACGACGCCGAGTGCCCGCCGTTCTACGCGAAGTCGACCGGCATCGAGGGCCGGATCACCCGCTGGCAGGACATCGAGTACCACGCGCCCTGCCTGTACCTGCTGCACAGCCGCGTCGCCCCGGTCGGTGTCCTGCCCGAGGCGGACGGCAGCGACCCGAACGGTTTCCACACCGAGGTCACGTACTGCATCACACCGTCCGCCGACGGCAAGGTGTACGACTTCTGGGCGGTCTCGCGCGACTGGGCGACGGACGACGACGAGGTCACGGAGTTCCTGGCGAAGAACAACCGCACGGTCGTCATGCAGGACGTGACCGCGCTCAACCTGCTGCAGAAGACGCTCGGCACCGAGCGCACCGGCTACCAGGAGCTGAGCATCAACATCGACACCGGTGGTCTCGCCGCCCGCCGTATCCTCGCCCGGCTGGTCGAGGAGGGCGCGAAGCCCGTGGAGAAGGTCCAGTGAGTTCACCCACCGGAGAGATCTACCGCATCGACTGGCTGCCGGGCACCGACCTCCTGCACGGCACCTGTCACTGCGGCCGCGAGCACACCGCGCAGGACCCCATCGAGATGTGGGAGTGGATGCTCGCCCACCCGCAGGGACACGAGCCGCAAGGAACCAGCTCATGACCTCGTACGAAGCCGAACTCGTCGTCGGCCGCCGGGAGTTCGCAGCCGACGGCGTGCTCACCCTCACCCTCCGCCACCCGCTGGGCGAGGAACTCCCCGCCTGGGAGCCGGGCGCGCACATCGACGTGCTGCTCGGCCCCGACCTGGAGCGGCAGTACTCGCTGTGCGGGGACCCGGCGGACCGCCACTCCTGGCGGATCGGTGTCCTGCGCGAGCCCGAGGGACGGGGCGGATCCGCGTACGTCCACGGGGAGTTGCGGGAGGGCGGCAAGGTTCGCGTGCGCGGGCCGCGCAACAACTTCGCGCTCGAACCCGCCCCGCGCTACCGCTTCGTCGCGGGCGGCATCGGCATCACCCCGATCCTGCCGATGCTGCGGGCGGCGGAGGCGGCGGGCGCGGACTGGACGCTGCTGTACGGCGGGCGGACGCGTGAGTCCATGGCCTTCACCGAGGAGCTGGGCGCGTACGGGGACCGGGTGACCGTCGCCCCGCAGGACGAGTTCGGGCTGCTGGACCTCGGCTCCGTCCTCGGCGACGTGCCCGAGGGCACCCTCGTCTACTGCTGTGGTCCGGGGCCGCTCCTGGACGCGGTGGAGGAGCGGTGCCCGCGCGGGGTGCTGCGGGTCGAGCGGTTCCAGCCGAAGGAGCAGGAGACCGGCCCGGACAGCGAGTTCGAGGTCGTGCTGGAGCGCACGGGGAAGACCGTGACCGTGCCCGTGGGCGTGTCCGTCCTCGACACGGTGCGGGCCGCGGGCGTCGAGGTGCTCTACTCCTGCGCCGAGGGCACGTGCGGGACCTGTGAGACCGACGTACTCGAAGGCACCCCGGACCACCGGGACTCGGTCCTCACCGACGAGGAGCGCGAGGCCGGGGAGACCATGCTCATCTGTGTGTCCCGGTGCCGGGGGCAGCGGCTGGTGCTCGACCTGTAGCCGTGGTCGCCACCCCCAGGTCGGCCTCGATCCGGGCGACCGTGGCCAGCAGATGGGGCAGCAGGTCACGGCGTACGGACTCCACCGAGTTGCGGCCGGCGGCCACGGGGATGTTCACGGCCGCCACCACCTCGCCGTCGCGGTCCCGCACCGGGACCGCGACCGACCTGAGCCCCTCCTCCAGCTCCTGGTCGACGATGGCGTACCCCTGCCGCCGTACCCGCCGGAGCTCCGCCTTGAGCGGCTCCGCTGCGACGATGGTGCGGGCGGTCAGGGCCCGCAGGTCGGCGCGGGCGAGACGGGCGTCGATCTCCTCGTCCGGCAGATGCGCGAGGACCACCCGGCCCACCGATGTGACATGGGCCGGGAAACGGGTGCCGACGGTGATCGCCGCGGTCATGATGCGCCGTGTGGGCACCCGCGCGACGTACACGATGTCGTCCCCGTCCAGGACGCACAGCGACGACGACTCCCCCACCTGCGCGACGAGTTGCTCCAGGTGGGGCTGGGCGAGATCGGACAGCGAGAAGCCGGCGAGGAACGAGTAGCCGAGTTCGAGCACGCGGGGGGTGAGCCGGAACAGCCGGCCGTCGGAGCGGACGTACCCGAGATCGACGAGCGTGAGCAGGAAGCGGCGGGCCGCGGCCCGGGTCATCTCACAGGTTCGGGCGACCTCGCTGAGCGTCAGTGAGGGGTGCTCGGCGTCGAAGGCGCGGATGACCGCGAGACCGCGCTCGAAGGACCGGACGAAGTGCGGTTCGCGGGGTCCAGCAGGCATCGCCGCCTCCACGAGGACGACGCACGGGATGTGCGTTCCGTACGCACGAGTGTGCGTTCTGCGCACGCTAAGAGCACGCTTTGGGAACTGTCAACGGCCTTGCAGTCCTGGGCATTGACCATCAGGATTCCTGGCTTTACGTTTCCGCTCAGCACTTCTGTTCGGCCTGCGCACACGCGTGCGCACAGGATCTCGGAACACCGGCGTTCCCCTCAGGAGGAGTCATGCGTCGTCTGCTCGCCGGCCTCGGTGCCGGAGTCGTCCTGGTCGGCCTCTCGGCCTGTGGTTCGTCCGACTCCTCCGGGTCGTCGGCAAGCTCCTCCGGCGGTACCACGACGCTGAAGGTCGGAGTCATTCCCATCCTGGACGTCGCCCCCATCTACCTGGGCCAGAAGAAGGGCTTCTACTCCGAGCGCGGTATCAAGCTGGAGCTGACCCTCGCCCAGGGCGGGGCGGCGATCCTGCCCGCGGTCGTCTCCGGCCAGTTCCAGTTCGGCTTCAGCAACACGACGTCCCTGCTGATCGCGCAGTCCAAGAACATGCCCGTCAAGGCCGTGGCGAACGGTGTCGCCTCCACGGCCGAGGAGGGTGCCGACTTCATGGGCACCACCGTGAAGAAGGGCAGCCCGATCAAGTCCCCCAAGCAGCTCGAGGGCAAGAAGGTCGCGGTCAACACGGTCAACAACATCTGTGACACCTCGATCAGCGAATCGGTCCGCAAGGACGGTGGAGACCCGTCCAAGGTCGAGTTCGTCGAGATGCCCTTCGAACAGATGCCCGCCGCGCTGGAGGCCGGACAGGTCGACGCGGCCTGCACCCCGGAACCCGCGCTCGCCACCGTCAAGGCCGCGGGCGGCACGTCCATCGCGTCGAGCTTCTACGACGTGGACCCGAACCTCACCGTGGCCATGTACTTCACCTCCCAGCAGTACGCCCAGAAGAACCCGGAGCTGGTGAAGAAGTTCCAGGAGGCGACGGCCGAATCGCTCGAGTACGCCGACAGCCACCCGGACGAGGTCCGCGAGATCCTCACCACGTACACGAAGATCCCGGACACGCTGCTGGGCAAGCTCACCTTCCCCCACTGGCCCGCGGAGCCGAACCGCGCCTCCATCGAGAAGCTCGCCGAACTGGGCGTGCAGGACGGTCTGTTCAAGGAGACCCCGGACCTGGACAAGCTGCTGCCGTGAAGCACACGCGACCCGACGACGCACGTCCCAAGAGCACGCGGCCCCGGCAGGCCGGGCGCCCGGGGCCGGCGAACGCGGCCCTGGGCGCGGCCGGCCTGGCCGGCTTCCTCGCGCTGTGCGAGGCGGTCCCGCGCCTCGGCATCGTCTCCGAGGACTACTTCCCGCCGCTCAGCCGTATCGCGGACGCGCTCGTCACCGAGCTCGGCGACCGGACGTTCTGGACGGCGCTCGGGGACACGCTGACCGGCTGGGCGGTGGGGCTGGCGATCGCGGTGACGGCGGGCATCCTCGCCGGAGTCGGGATCGCGGTCGTACCCTTCCTGCGCGAGGCGACCGCGTCCACGATCGAGTTCCTGCGCCCGATCCCCTCGGTCGCCCTGATCCCGCTCGCGGTCCTGCTGTACGGCACGGAACTGCGTTCGGTGCTCCTGCTGGTGGTGTACGCGTCGTTCTGGCAGGTGCTGATCCAGGTGCTGTACGGCGTCCAGGACGTCGACCCGGTCGCCGAGGAGACCGCCCGCTCCTACGGCCTGGGCACCTGGGCCCGGGTCCGCCATGTCCTGTGGCCCACGGCCCTGCCGTATGTCATGACGGGCGTCCGGCTGGCCGCAGCGGTCGCCCTGATCCTGGCGGTGACCGCCGAACTCGTCATCGGCGCACCGGGGCTGGGGGCGCGCATCATGGTCGCCCAGACCTCTCAGGCCGTACCGGAGATGTACGCCCTGGTGGTGGTCACCGGTGCGCTCGGGCTGGTGATCAACGTGGGCGCGCGGACGGTGGAGCGCCGGGCGCTGGCCTGGCACCAGTCGGTGCGCGGAGAGGTGGCGGTGTGAAACGCCTGGCCCTGCGGCTGTTCTTCGTCGTCGCGCTGCCCTTGCTGCTGGTGGCCGCCTGGTGGTTCGCCTCCGCCGGCAGCACCGACGTGTACTGGCCGCCGCTGCGCACGATCCTCACGACCTTCCCGGACGTGTGGACGGGCGAGCGGCTGCGCGACGACGTCCTGCCCAGCCTCCTCCGCCTGCTCGCGGGGTACACGTCGGCGGCCGTCGTCGGTGTCGCCCTCGGCACGGTCATCGGCTCCTACCGGCGCGTGCGCGCGGTGTGCGAACCGGTGCTGGAGTTCCTGCGCGCGGTGCCTCCGCCCGTCCTCGTACCGGTCATCATGCTGTTCGCGGGCATCGGCGACACGATGAAGATCGCCGTGATCGCGAGCGGATGTGTGTGGCCGATCCTGCTCAACACGGTCGAGGGCGTGCGGGCGGTGGACTCGGTCATGTCGGAGACGGCCCGCTCGTACGGCATCACGGGCGCCGCGCGACTGCGTCATGTGGTCCTGCGGTCGGCGAGCCCGCAGATCTTCGCGGGGCTGCGCCAGGCCCTGTCCATCGGCATCATCCTGATGGTGATCAGCGAGATGTCCGCGTCCAGCAACGGGCTCGGCTTCACCATCGTCCAGTTCCAGCGCACGTTCGCGATCCCCGACATGTGGACCGGCATCCTGGTCCTCGGTCTGCTCGGGTTCCTGCTGTCGGTCGTCTTCCAGCTGGTCGAGCGGCGGGTGCTCGGCTGGTACCACGGTCTGCGCGCGTCCTCCCGGCGGTCGTAGTGAAACTCGAAAAGGGGCGGTCCATGCACGGGCTTCTTTCCGTATCGGGCCTCAAGAAGGTCTACGAGGGCTCCGGTCGCCGGGTGGAGGCGGTCCGGGACCTCACGTTCACCGTCGACGCCGGTGAGCTCGTCTGTCTGGTGGGTCCGTCGGGCTGCGGCAAGACGACTCTGCTGAAGTGCATGGCCGGGCTGCTGACGCCCACGTCGGGTGAGGTCCTGCTGGAGGGGCGGCCGGTGAGTGGTCCGCCGCCCGGTATGGCGGTGGTCTTCCAGGAGTACGGGCGCAGCCTGTTCCCCTGGATGCGGGTCGGTGAGAACGTGGAACTACCGCTCAAGCAGAAGCAGTTGAGCAGACAGCGACGGCGCGCGCTGGTCGCGGACGCGCTTGAGTCCGTCGGTCTGGGCGATGCCGCCGGGGCGTACCCGTGGCAGTTGTCCGGTGGTATGCAGCAGCGTGTGGCCATCGCTCGGGCGCTCGCGTACGAGCCCGATGTGCTGTTGATGGATGAGCCGTTCGCGGCGGTGGACGCGCAGACTCGGGCGGATCTCGAGGATCTGGTGCGGGGGTTGTGGCGGGATCGGGGCATCACGATTCTGTTCGTGACCCATGACATCGATGAGGCCGTGTATCTGGGTGAACGGGTGTTGATTCTGTCCGCGTCGCCGACGGTGGTTCAGGAGCAGTTGAAGGTGGATCTGCCTTCGGAGCGGGATCAGTTGCATACGCGGGTCGATCCTCGGTTCGCCGAGTTGCGTACGCGTGTGTACGAGCAGATTCAGGCTGCGAAGCGGGGGGTTGTTCCGGGGGCCTGAGAGCTCACTCGGCCATGTCGGTTGCCCACAGGCCTCTTACGTGACCCAGGTGTTGGGTGATCACCTTGCGGGCTGTCTCGGTGTCTTCGGCCAGGAGGGCGTCCAGGAGTTCCAGGTGCTCCTCGGCCGACTTCTCCAGGCGGCCCGCCTTGGCCAGTGCCGTCAGGCCGTACAGGCGGGAGCGGCGCCGTAGGTCCCGTACCACCTCCACCAGATGGGTGTTGCCGGCCAGGGACAGCAGGCCCAGGTGGAAGCGGAGGTCGGCCTCGACGTAGGCGATGAGGTCGCCGGTCGCGGCGGAGGTGACGATCTCCTGGGCGACCGGGCGCAGTGCCTCCAGGTCGGCGGGGTCGGCGGTGGTCGCCAGGGCGGCTGTCGTCGGGATCTCGATCAGGGACCGGATGTGGGTGTACTCGTCGAGCTGTTCCTCCGAGACGGCGGTGACCCGGAAGCCCTTGTTCGGGACGGTGTCGACCAGGCCCTCCTTGGCGAGGTCGAGCATGGCCTCGCGCACCGGGGTGGCGGAGACACCGAAGCGGACGGCCAGCGTGGGCGCCGAGTAGACCTCGCCCGGACGCAGTTCACCCGCGATCAGCGCGGCCCGCAGCGCGTCGGCGACCCGCTCGCGGTGACTGCGCTTCAGGCCGCCGAGGGCGGGGAGGGCCGGCGCGCCGGTTCTCGGGGCGGGCATGGGTGACTCCTCAGAGGACGAATCCGGCCGGGAACGGGTCGGACGGGTCGAGCAGGTACTGGGCCGTGCCCGTGATCCAGGCGCGGCCGGTGAAGCTGGGCAGGACGGCGGGGTTCCCGGCGACCTCGGTGGTGTTGAGGAGCCGTCCGGTGAAGTGGGTGCCGATGAAGGACTCGTTCACGAACTCGGTGTGCAGCGGGAGTTCGCCGCGCGCGTGGAGCTGGGCCATGCGCGCGCTGGTGCCGGTGCCGCAGGGTGAGCGGTCGAACCAGCCGGGGTGGATCGCCATGGCGTGCCGTGAGTGGCGGGCCGTCGAGCCGGGGGCGACCAGGTGGACGTGGTGGCAGCCCCGGATGGACGGGTCCTCGGGGTGCACCGGCTCGTCGTCGGCGTTGACGGCCTCCATCAGGGCCAGTCCGGCCTTCAGGATGTCGTCCTTGCGGGCCCGGTCGAAGGGCAGCCCGAACGCGTCCAGCGGCAGGATCGCGTAGAAGTTGCCGCCGTACGCGAGGTCGTACGTCACCGTACGGCCGTCGGCGAGCGTGGCCTTGCGGTCGAGGCCTGCGGCGAACGACGGCACGTTCTGCAGGGTGACGGCCGTGGCGTGGCCGTCCGTGACCGCGACCTCGGCGACGACGAGGCCCGCCGGGGTGTCGAGGCGGATCGTGGTGACCGGTTCGGTGACCTCGACCATGCCGGTCTCCACGAGCACGGTCGCGACACCGATGGTGCCGTGTCCGCACATCGGCAGATAGCCGGAGACCTCGATGTAGACGACGCCCCAGTCGCAGTCGGGGCGGGTGGGCGGCTGGAGGATGGCACCGCTCATCGCCGCGTGGCCGCGCGGCTCGTTCATGAGCAGCTGCTTGATGTCGTCGCGGTGCTCGCGGAAGTACAGCCGCCGCTCGTTCATGGTGGCGCCGGGGATGGTGCCGACACCGCCGGTGATCACCCGGGTGGGCATGCCCTCGGTGTGCGAGTCGACGGCGTGCAGGACGAGTTTGCTGCGCATGGCCTTGGCCTCCTTACGCGTCTACGCGAGCCCCGCGGCGACGGCCTTCTCGGTGGCGGAGCGGATCGTGGCCTCCTGCTCCGGGAGCAGCGGCACCCGCGGCGGCCGGCAGCGTCCCCCGTGGCGGCCGACGATGTCCATGGAGAGCTTGATGGCCTGCACGAACTCGACCTTGGAGTCCCAGCGCAGCAGCGGGTGCAGCTGCCCGTAGAGCCGCTTGGCCGTCGTGAGGTCGCCGTCCACCGCCGCGTGGTAGAGCTCCACGGTGGCGGCGGGCAGCGCGTTCGGGTAGCCGGCCACCCAGCCCTTGGCGCCCGCGAGCGTAAGTTCCAGCAGGACGTCGTCGGCGCCGATCAACAGGTCCAGTTCTGGGGCGAGTTCGGCGAGCTGGTAGGCACGGCGGACATCGCCGGAGAACTCCTTGACCGCCTTGATGTACCCCTCGCCGTGCAGTTTCGCGAGCAGTTCGGGGACGAGGTCGACCTTGGTGTCGATGGGGTTGTTGTACGCCACGACCGGCAGGCCCGCCTCGGCCACCTCCTCGTAGTGGGCGAGGACGGAGCGCTCGTCGGCGCGGTACGCGTTCGGCGGGAGCAGCATCACGGACGCACATCCCGCGTCGCGGGCCTGCTCGGCCCAGCGGCGGGACTCGGCGCTGCCGTAAGCGGCCACTCCCGGCATCACCCGGGAACCGCCGATCGCGGCCACGGCCGTCTCGACGACCTTCGCGCGCTCCTCGGGTGTCAGCACCTGGTACTCGCCGAGCGAGCCATTGGGGACGACGCCGTCGCAGCCGTTCTCGAGGAGCCAGGCACAGTGCTCGGCGTACCTGCCGTGGTCGACGGTCAGGTCGTCGTTCAGCGGGAGGGCGGTGGCGACGAGGACACCGCGCCAGGGGTGGCGGTCGGGGGCGGTCATGAAGGTCCTTCCTCGGTGGGTTGGTCGGCGTCGGTGGGGTGGCCGGCCCGGGCGAGTACGCCGAGCGGCACCGGGCGGGCGAACGGCCGTCTGGCCGGGGCCGGGTCGCATCCGGCGAGTCCGGCGACCGCGGGCCCGCACACCCGGCCCTGGCACCAGCCCATCCCGGCCCGGGTCAGCAGCTTCACCGTGCGGAGGTCACCGGCGCCCAGCTCCTGGACCGCCTCGCGCACGGCACCCGCCCGCACCTCCTCGCAGCGGCAGACGACGGTGTCGTCGGTGACCTGCTCGGTCCAGTGCGCGGGCGGTGCGCAGACGGAGTCGACGGCGGCGAAGAGCTCCCGCAGTCGTGCACGGGACCTGTCGGCCGCGGCCCACGCGCGCGGGTCGGGTGCGGTGCCCCGGAGGCGGGCGGCGACCGACCGTCCGGCGATGTGCCCCTCGGCGAGCGCGAGCGCCGCGCCGCCGATGCCCGTGGTCTCACCGGCCGCCCACACGCCGGGGACGTCGGTGCGCTGCTCGTCGTCGACGTGCACGTCCGCTCCGTCGATACGGCAGCCGAGCGCCTCCGCGAGATCGGTGTGCGGCAGCATGCCGTGGCCGACGGCGAGCGTGTCGCAGGGGATGCGCCGCGCGGTGCCGGGCCTGACGCGACCGCCGGAGTCCAGGGCGGCCACGGTGACGGCTTCGAGGCGGCCGTCGCCATGTGCCGCTACGACGGTGTGCCCGGTCATGAACGGCACGCGGTGGCGAAGGAGCCGGGCCGCGTACCCGGCGGCTTCGGGGAGCTTGGCGGCGAGCGAGGGCAGATACCGTACGAAGCCCCTGGGGTCGGCGGACTCGACGAGCGCGGCCACCTCAACCCCGGCCGCGGCGAGCCCGGTCGCGACCGGCAGGAGCAGTGGGCCGGTCCCGGCCACGACCGCCGTCCGGCCCGGCACGGCGAGCCCGCCCTTGAGCAGGGCCTGCGCCCCGCCCGCGGTCACCACACCGGGGAGGGTCCAGCCGGGGAACGGCAGCACCTTCTCGTAGCCACCGGTGGCGAGGAGGACTGCGTCGGCGTGCACCGTGACGGGTTCCTCCTGGAGGGGCCCGCGCAGGGCGTGCACGGTGAACCCCGTCCGGTCCCGCTCCACGCACCAGACGTGGTGGTCCGCCAGATGCCGTACGGAACTGGCGGCGAGCCCGTCCCGCAGCCGCTCCCAGGTCCGCCGCTGGTGGTGCGGCGCCCGCGGACGGCGGGCCCCGAGGGCGACCGCGGGCTGCCGGTAGAACTGCCCGCCCGCCGTCTCGGCCGCGTCGACGAGCGTGACACGGACACCGCGGGCCGAGGCAGCCAGGGACGCGGCGAGCCCGGCGGGGCCCGCGCCGATCACCGCGAGGTCAGTCCTCATGGCCGGTGCCCTCCTGGGTGCGGATCGCGTCGCCCGGCCGTACCGGGAGCAGGCAGGCGCGCTGGTTGGGGCGGCCGTTCACGGTCACGAGGCAGTCGAAGCAGACGCCGATCCCGCAGAAGATCCCGCGCGGGCGGCCCTCGCCCCGGGTGGTGCGCCACGAGACGACACCGGCCGTCCAGAGCGCGGCGGCGACCGTCTGGCCGGGCAGGGCCTCGATCTCCCGGCCGTCCAGGGTGACGGTGAAGGCGGGATCCGGCTCGGCCCGCACCGGCTCCAACGGGCTCACGCGGCCTCCTCCTCGAAGCGATCGGGCCGGAACGGCGCGAGGTCCTGCTCGGGCGCCTCGCCGCCCAGTACCTGCGCGAGCAGGTGTCCGGTGCCGGTGGCGAGCCCGATGCCCGCGCCCTCGTGCCCGCAGGCGTGGAACAGCCCGGGGACCCTGGGGTCGGGCCCGATGGCCGGCAGATGGTCGGGCATGTACGGCCGGAAACCGACGTACGTCCGCATGGCCCGTACGTCGGTCAGGAACGGGAACAGCCGGATCGCGCCCGCCGCCAGCGCCCGGACGACCGGCAGCGAGAACGACCGGTCGAAGCCGACCCGTTCACGGCTGGCTCCGATGAGGACGGGCCCGGCCGCCGTTCCCTCGACGACGGGCGAGGTCTTCAGACCCGCCGAGTCGCTGGCCACGTCGGTCACGTAGTCGGCGGCGTACACCTTGTGCCGCACCCTCCTCGGCAGCGGTTCGGTGACGAGGACGAAGCCGCGCCGGGGCAGCACGGGCAGACGGGCCCCGGCGAGGGCCGCGATCTCGCCGCCCCAGGTGCCCGCCGCGTTGACGACGGCCGGGGCGTGGACGTCACCGTGACCGGTGCGTACCCCCCGTACGGAGCCGTCCGCCGTGCGCAGTACCCCGGTCACGTTCCGGCCGGTGAGCAGACGGGCGCCCGAGGCGCGGAGCAGATGGGCGGCGGCGAGCGTCGGCATCACCTGGCTGTCCTGCGGATAGCGCACACCTCCGGCGAGACCGGGCGCGAGGTGCGGTTCCAGGTCGTGCAGCCGGTCCGCGGTGACCGTTTCGGCCACGACACCGGCGGTACGCTGCGCGGCCGCGAGGTCCGTGAGCGCGGCGAGCCCCTCGGCGGAGGACGCGACGACCACGCCGCCCTTCGCCTCGTACTCGATCGGCGCTCCCAGTTCCCCGGCGAGGCCGGCCCACAGCCGCAGGGAGAGGAGGGCGAGTTCGAGCTCGGGTCCGGGTTCCTTGTCGGAGACGAGCAGGTTGCCCTCCCCCGCGCCCGTGGTGCCACCGGCCACGGGCCCACGGTCCACCACGGTCACGTCGAGCCCGGCCCGGGCGGCGTACAGGGCGCAGGCCGCGCCCGTCATCCCGGCCCCGATCACTACGACGTCGCAGGTCAGCCGTGTGCTCACGTCAGTACTATGTCACATGGTCCTACTGCTGGGAATGGTGCCGAAGGCACCGGAACAGCTCTCCGCGGACCGGCGGACACGAACAAACCCCGACGCCGCCGGCGACCTGAACGCCGGCGGTGTCGGGGTTTCGGGACGGGCCTACGCCTCCGGCGCGGGCACCACGCTGAGATGGCTCGCCGTGCGCCGTGCGCGGCGCGGCCTGCGCGACGTGGCCGCCGGTCGCCGCGTCTCGCGCAGCACCAGCGTCATTCTGGTGTATCCCATGTCCTGCAGGGTCTTGGGGGTCTCGCCGACGACTCGGCAGTCGGTGCGGCCCCATCGGGGGTCGGGGTGGACCACGGGGCGTACGGCGCCGTCGTGCTCGGCGGCTCCGGGTCCGACGGTACGGATCCAGTGGGGCAGGCCGTGCCGGTAGGCGGCGTCCATGATCGGGTCCTGGGCGATGTCCCGGCGGATGGACTGCAGGCCCCGGTCCTGGCCGTGCCGCTCCACGGCGGCGGCGAAGCCGGCCAGCATCGGCAGGCACCAGCTGGACTCGTGTTCGCCGAGGACCGTGGCCGCGTCGGGGTGGAAGAGCACGAACCGCAGGAAGTTGTCGCCGGGCATCGCGGTCGGGTGCGGGCCGATCCCTCGGAAGAGCTTCTCGTAGGCGCTGTTGGACAGGACGACATCCCAGCGGTGGTCGAAGACGACGGACGGAAAGGGGACGGCCTCCAGAAACGTGGCGTAGTCCTGCAAGTACGCCTGAGCCTCGAGGCTCTCGGGGACGGGTCGCGGTTCCGGCCGCTGCCCTCCTGCCTGATATGCCATCGGGAGGTCACCCCTCTTGCCTATGCGGCCTTCACGCGGCTCCTTGATCCTGATGCCCTCGACTGAGCCGTGTCAACTATCGTGGCATTTCGGGGTCGTTGACGGCTGAATCTCGCCACAGTTGTGGCGAGACCTGGATGTGAGTTCGAGTCAGGGGCTAGTCTCCGTGCAGTTCACGGTGGTTGCCCTTATCGACGGTGTCGCGGCCAGGAGGGTTCCGCACCACCATGAGATTGGCTTGAGAGAGACGTAGGAGATCTGTCGGTGACGGATGGCTTCGAGGCTCCGGACGCCACGGCGACGGTTCTGCTGCCGGCCGTCGTGGCCCGTGTCACCGTGCTCGCCGACCGGCTGGGCGTGCCGCACGGCGAGGTCTTCGCGGTGAAGCGCCTGTCGGTCGCGTCCGGTGTGCCGGAGCCCGTCGTGAAGGCTCTGCTGAGCGGCCGGCCCGCCGGGGAGCCGGATCTGCAGGCCCGTTTCCTGCAGCGCCTCGGCCTGCTGCGGCGCACCCGCCTCAAGCCCAACGGACGCAAGTACACCCAGCAGGAGATCGCCGACGGCGCGGGTATGTCGCGCCAGCAGGCGGGAGCCCTCATCAACGGCGACCGGCGCCCCACGATGGAGCACTGCGACGCCATCCAGCGCTTCTTCAGAGTGCACGCCGGTTTCCTCACCGCCGAGGACCCGGAGGCGCTCGCGAGCGCCCTCATGCGTACCGAGCAGGAGCTCCTCCAGCAGCTCGCCGACCGCGAGCGCGCCGCCGCCCGGTCCGACCGGGCCGCCGGAGACCCGCTGGAGCGCCTGCTCCAGGACCACGGGGTCCGCGGAATCGCCTGGCGGGCGGCCCAGCTGCCCACCGACCAGCACCGCGACAAGGTGGCGGAGTGGCTGGACATGCTCCTGGAGAGCGTCAAGCGGCCCGAGTCCTGACCCGGGGGAGAACTGTGGGCATCGGAAGGGAAATGCGCCGCCTGTGCGGCGAGCTGGTCGGCGAGCTCACGCTCCCGGCACCGGCGGAGCCCGCCGGCCTGTACTCCGCGCTGTGCGCCGCCATGAGCAGACGCCGTGGCCGCCCCGTCCAGTACCGTACGGCCGCCTTCCCGCCCGGCACGGCCAGCGGGCTGTGGCTCGACATGGCCGAGCAGGATCTCGTCGTCATCGAGGAACGCACCGCCCCGGACCACCAGTTGGTGATCCTCGGCCATGAGCTGTGGCACATGCACGCCGGGCACGGCGGCCACCAGATCGAGGGTGCCGCCGTCGCGGCGCGCTTATGGAACCCCGGCCCCGGGCGCGAGCGCGCCCGCACCGACGAGGAGCTGCGGGCCACCGTTCTGAGGGTCGCCGCGCGCACCCAGTTCGACATGCGGGACGAGCAGGACGCCGAGAGCTTCGGACTGCTGCTGGCGAGCAAGTGCCGTACCTGGCTGGCCGGTTCCTCGCTGCGCGGGCCCGTGCAGCGCGACCATGTCGCGGGCCGGATCGAGGCGTCCCTGGGCTATCGCGGGCCACAGGGCTGAGCCGCCGGACATGAACGGGTCCAGCTACTACTTCCCCGCGGTGGCCATGGCGGTCGTCCTCGCCCTCAAGACGCCCGCGCTGCTGCGGGACTGGCGCGATCCGCTGCTGCGGTCGGTGTGCGCGCTGCTCGCCCTGGCGGGCCTGGTGTTCTGCTTCGCCGCCCCGCCGACGATCGCCGAGGTCAACCGCGTCACCGGTGTCGCCAATTTCTCCGCGCCCCTCGTCTATGTCCTGCTGAGCGCCTTCAGCGGCTCGTGTCTGGTGCTGATCGTCAACTGGCGCGGCGGTCCGCCCGGGGTGACGCGCCGGCTGACGCGGCGCTGGATCGCCGGGTACGGCGCGGTGAGCGTGGCGATCATCGTGCTGTTCGTGCTCGGGGACGCCCCGGTGGAGCGGCTGCGGGACCTGGACACGTACTACGCCAACACGCCGTTCATCCGCGAGATGATCGTGCTGTACCTCCTCGCGTTCACCGTCGCGGGGATCGCCATGGTCGTCATGTGCTGGAGCTGGGCGCTCCAGGTGCGGGGCTGGCTGCGCACCGGACTGCTGATCATCGGGTTCGGCTTCCTGTCGAACGTCCCCTACGCGGCGGCCAAGTTCACCGCCGTGGTGGCCCGCTGGAACGGCGGGAACCTGGACGACCTGAGCACCTATGTGGCGCCCCTGCTGGCCTCCGCCGGGGCGCAGGTCAGCGCGATCGGCTTCTGTCTGCCACTGGCCTGCCAGCGCATCGGGGACTCCTGGGCGACCTGGTCGACGTACCGCAGGCTGGGTCCGCTGTGGCGGGAGCTCAGGCCCGTGGCGGACCAGGGTGAGCGCGCGGTGCGGATCTCCTGGTGGTCTCCGGCCCAGCTCCAGGTCACGCAGCGGGAGTCCGACATCCACGACGGCATGCTCAACCTGCATCCGTACTTCGACTCCCGGGTGCGGGCGAGGGCCTTCGACGCGGCCGTGGCGGCGGGTTCCGCGCCCGCCCAGGCACAGGCCGAGGCGGACGCGGTGATGGTGACGGCGGCGGTACGGGCCCGGGTCGCCGACCCGGAGGGCAGGGCCATCGGCTCGGTGGAGGCCGGCACCACCCCGACCCCGTCGACGGACGGTCCGCGCGACCTGGTGCGCCTGTCCCTCGCCCTGCGCCGGTCATCCGTCGTGGCGGCGGCCCGGACCCGGGCCGCGACCGGGCCGGAGAGCGACTTCCCTGATCCCGCGCCGTAGGGCCGCCAGGGCCCGCGACGCCGGGATGACCCGAACGACAGGGCCTGGTTCTGCGAGCGGGTCCGCCGACGCCCCGGGACCCTCGGCGGCGCCGGAGCTCCCTCGAGGAGCGTGAGCGGGCAGGGCTCGAAG
>NZ_VJZE01000399.1 GCF_009377205.1 Streptomyces phyllanthi | reverse complement strand
GCCGTATACGAGCCGGACAGGCACGTTACGCGTACCGCTCCAGCAGCCCCGCAACATACGCCTCCAGCCGGGCGCTCACCGTCGCCGGGGTCAGGTCGGCCCGCCCGAGCTCCCGCCAGGGCCCCGCGAGCTTCGCTGCGTCCGGCACGTAGGCCAGGGCGTCCAGCAGCGTCCAGTACAGGTGGTCGGGGCCCTCGGCCAGCCGACGGCCGCCCCGGGCCTCGTACCGCGCGCGGAACCCGAGCCCGTACTCCGCCCCGTGGAGCAGTGCGAGCGCCGTGGAGCAGTGGGCCACATCGAGGTCCGCGGGCCCCCATGACGTCTCCACCCAGTCGACGACCCCGCTGATCCGCAGGGTCTCGCCCGCGCCCGTGAACAGCACGTTCCCCGGATGGAAGTCCCGGTGCAGGAAGCATCCCCCGTACGCGGGCGCCGCGCGCCGGATCACCTCCACGGCCCGCTCCCACAGCCCACCGCCGGGTGTGCGCACCCGCTCGGGGGACGTCCACGCCTGGTACGTACGGGGCCGGTCATCGGGTACGACCGCGTGGATCCTGGCGAGCTGTCCGGCCAGCAGATCGAGGCGCCGCTCAAGGTCCTCCTCGTCCCCGTCGTCCACCCGCACCGTGCCCGGCAAGGAGGACATCAGGAGGGAGGGATGGTCGGCGTGTTCGGCGGTGGCGTCCACGGCGCGCAACTCCGGCGCCGGGATGTCCTCCAACGGCGCGAGCAGCGCGAGCACGGACGCCTCGCGGGCCAGCAGCCCGGGTGCGTGGTGCCGGAAGAAGGGCCGTACGAAGGAGCGCAGCACGAGAGCGGAACCGTCGTCGAGGGTGAGCCGGCGCATCTGGGCGCTGAAGCCCCCGCGCAGCTGCTCGGTGTCACGGACAGCGCGTCCCTCCGGGAGCTGCTTGGCCACCCAGGTCCGCGTCGCGGTCCACCCCCGGTCGCCCAGGCCGGTCAGTACGGCGTCCACGAACTGCCGCCGGTCGTCGGCGTGGTCACGGAACCACTGGCCCAACCGGTGCTCCGCGTCCGGGAGTTCGAGCCGGGTGAACTGGGCGCGGGCGGCCAGCGCGTCGGTCACCGCCTCCGTCACGGCGGGCGGGATGACGTGGTCCGTCCCGGGCACGGCGAGCACCGCCCGGCCCTCGTACGCCCGGAACACCTCCAGCGCCGGGGAGTCATGCCAGCTGTCCGGTGTACGGATGACGGTGCTGAACGCCCGGTCGCCGTCCCCGAACGGCTCCGCCCAGGCCCCGGCCGCGTACACCGCGGGCGCGCACAGCCCGATCGCCGCCACCCGCTCGCCGTAGTACCGGATGAGATCGGCCACCGTCTGCCCGCTCATGCTGAAGCCGACGAGGACCAGCGGCCCGTCCCCGGGCACCCGTGCGTCGATGACCGCCGAGGCCTGCTCGAAGCGTCTGCGCAGGCTCAGCTCCCGCAGCGCGCCCGTACTGTCACCGTGCCCGGAGAAGTCCAGGGCGAGCCCCCGGCAGCCGCGCGCGACGAACTCGTCGAGCAGCGGGAGCAGATGTTCCTTGCTGCCGTTGCCCGCGCCGTGCAGGAGGACAGCCGTGGGCGATGAGGCGTCGGGGGCGTCGTCGGCACCGCCGTGCACCCCGCTGAGTCGTTCACCGTCGTACGCGTACGTGAAAGAGGAGAGTCGGCTCATGCCCGTATTCATTCACGGTGCACTCATGGCACGCCCGGTTATTGGGATGCGGATGTGACGGCCGGGCGAGCATCCTGGACACGCGGACGGGAGCGGTCCGGCACCGGTTTCCGCGGGACAGGCACCTGCCCGCGGGCCCTGGAGCACCGTCGGCACACACATCCGAGCTCAGTCGTCACCCACGCCCGAAGGAGGTCCGCCATGAACACCTTGATCCTCTCGGCGACCGCCGTTCTGGTCGCCCTGGGTTTCTCCGACAGCGTCTACTGGCTCGCCGCGGTCGCCCTGCTCTACGTGTACGTCCGGTACGGCCGTACCGGAGGAGGGTCGGCGACGTCCTCGTCCGGATCGCCGGCCGGCCCGGCGAGCGCACCGTCCACCTACCGTGCGTACCGCGAACGCCGTGACCAGCAGGCCAAGTGGGAGCGCCGCTACCGCCGCGAGCGGCCGTTCGAGGCGCGCCGGCAGGAGCGCGGCTCCTAGGCAGCCACCAAGGGGTCACCACCCCGGCGCGCCCCAGATCGGGAACCAGCGGCTCAGGTCCCGTTCGATGCGCAGGTCGTCCGTGAGTACCGCCCTCACCTGCAGTTCCAGTGCGTGATCGCGCCGCTGGCCGGGACCGGCCAGCGGCGCGAAGGGATAGAAGGTCCCGCGCTTGTACAGGTACACGAGCCCGAGCCGCCGCTCGTTCCGCGCGGCCCCCATCTCGTGGAAGGTGACCACCGAGCACAGCAGCTGAGGCCCGAAGCCGCCGCTCTCCAGCGCGCTGTTGACCGCGTGCAGATCACTCACGAGCGCGGGCAGGTCGTCCGGTCCGCGCCGGGAGACCAGCCACGAGTACCCGTACGCGTCCCGTACGGCCTCGACGGGTGGCCCCTCGCGCTCCCTGTCCGCGTCCAGGAGGGCCTGCACCTCCTCGCGCGCCTCGGCGAAGGCCGCGCCCTCGACGGTGGCGAAGCACACGGCCCCCGTTCCCGTGGGCGCGAAGGAGACCGCCGCCTGGAGCGTCACCGCGGCCGACGGTAGCGCGAACAGCTGGTCGAGATCGGGTGCGACCGGCTTCGTACGGCCGAGGAGGACGTCCAGCAGTCCCATGGCGCTCACCCCGTCTTTCCCGGTGCCGCCGCCTCACCCAACTCGGCGGAGATCCGGCCCAGTTGGTCGAGCCGCTGCTCCAGCGTCGGGTGGGTGGCGAAGAGAGGCCGTACGCCGGGCGCGAGACCGGGGGTCGGGGTGAAGTAGAAGGCGTTGAAGGCCCGGGCGGTCCGCAGATCGCGGGTCGGGATCCGGGCGATCTCCCCGTCCAGCTTCGTCAGCGCGGACGCCAGCGCCGAGGGCCGCCCGGTGAGCAGCGCACCCGCCCGGTCGGCGGCCAGCTCCCGGTACCGCGACAGCGCCCGGATGAGCAGGAAACTGATCGCGTACACGGCGGCCGAGACACCGATGACGGCCGCGAACACGATGAGGGTGTTCTGGTCCTTGCGTCCGCGCGCGCCGAACAGCTCCGAGTAGAAGGCGAACCGCACGATCAGCCCGGCGACGACGCCCAGGAAGGACGCCACGGTGATCACGGCGACGTCCTTGTGCGCCACGTGCGACAGCTCGTGCGCGAGCACGCCCTCCAGTTCCTCGGGCTCCAGCCGCCGCAGCAGCCCGGTGGTCACGCACACCACGGCGTGATCGGGGTTCCGCCCGGTCGCGAACGCGTTGGGCAGGTCCATGTCCGCAACGGCGACCAGCGGCTTCGGCATGTCCGCCACCGCGCACAGCCGGTCGACGACCCCGTGCAACCGCGGATACTCCTCCCGCTCCACGACGCGCCCACGCATCGCGTACAGCGCGATCCGGTCCGAGAACCAGTACTGCGCCGCCAGCAGCCCCGCGGCGATCACCACGACCAGCACCCAGCTCTTCAGCAGCACGATCAAGGCGGCGACGAAGCCCACGTACAACAGCCCGAGCAGAAACACCGTGACCCCCATACGGGTGGTCAGCCCCCGGTCACTCCGAAACCGACTGCGCATCTGCACCACCCCGCACTCAGGTACCCGCCTCGCTGTCCATTGTGCGCCCGCGGATGCCCATGAACCGCCCCTGATCAGCCCACATACGGGCAAAGGGACGGTGTGGGGACGGTGAGAGAAGACGACGAGGTCTCTCGCAGGACGGCGGGAACGACGGAGCCCCGTCACCACCCGAGGGCGGTGACGGGGCTCCGGGACCCTACAGTCCGATCACACGTCGAAGTAGAGCTCGAACTCGTGCGGGTGCGGACGCAGCTGCAGCGGCGCGATCTCGTTGGTGCGCTTGTAGTCGATCCAGGTCTCGATCAGGTCGGCGGTGAAGACGTCGCCCTGGAGGAGGAACTCGTGGTCGGCCTCGAGGGAGTCGAGGACGGCCGGGAGCGAGGTCGGGACCTGCGGGACGCCCGCGTGCTCCTCGGGGGCGAGCTCGTAGAGGTCCTTGTCGATCGGCTCGGCCGGCTCGATCTTGTTCTTGATGCCGTCCAGACCGGCGAGCAGCAGGGCCGAGAAGGCCAGGTACGGGTTGCCGGAGGAGTCGGGCGCGCGGAACTCGACGCGCTTGGCCTTCGGGTTCGAGCCCGTGATCGGGATACGCATGGCCGCGGAGCGGTTGCGCTGCGAGTAGACGAGGTTGACCGGGGCCTCGAAGCCGGGAACCAGACGGTGGTACGAGTTCACCGTCGGGTTGGTGAAGGCCAGCAGCGACGGGGCGTGCTTGAGGATGCCGCCGATGTAGTAGCGGGCGGTGTCCGACAGACCCGCGTAACCGGCCTCGTCGTAGAAGAGCGGGGAGCCGCCCGACCACAGGGACTGGTGCACGTGCATGCCCGAGCCGTTGTCACCGAAGATCGGCTTCGGCATGAAGGTCGCCGTCTTGCCGTTCTTCCACGCCACGTTCTTCACGATGTACTTGAAGAGCTGGAGGTCGTCGGCGGCCGCGAGCAGCGTGTTGAACTTGTAGTTGATCTCGGCCTGGCCGGCGGTGCCCACCTCGTGGTGCTGGCGCTCGACCTGCAGGCCGGCCCGGTTCAGCTCCAGGGAGATCTCGGCGCGCAGGTCGGCGAAGTGGTCGACCGGCGGGACCGGGAAGTAACCGCCCTTGTAGCGGACCTTGTAACCGCGGTTGTCCTCGATGGCACCGGTGTTCCAGGCGCCGGCCTCGGAGTCGATGTGGTAGAAGGACTCGTTCGCGCTGGTCGTGAAGCGGACGGAGTCGAAGACGTAGAACTCGGCCTCGGGGCCGAAGTACGCGGTGTCGGCGATACCGGTGGAGGCGAGGTACGCCTCGGCCTTCTTCGCCACGTTGCGCGGGTCACGGCTGTACTGCTCGCCGGTGATCGGGTCGTGGATGAAGAAGTTGATGTTGAGCGTCTTGTCGCGGCGGAAGGGGTCCACACGCGCCGTGGACAGGTCGGCACGGAGCGCCATGTCGGACTCGTGGATGGCCTGGAAGCCCCGGATCGACGAACCGTCGAACGCAAGCTGCTCGTCCGGGTCGAAGGCCTCGACCGGGACCGTGAAGTGCTGCATCACGCCCGGCAGGTCGCAGAAGCGGACGTCGACGAACTTGACGTCCTCGTCCGCGATGAACTTCTTGGCCTCGTCGGCGTTCTGGAACATCCAGCTCCTCCTACTCCCGACCTGTCCGTGCCGGGGTGGTAGTTCGTTCGTGCGGCCAGTGCGGTGGCACACGCTGCCTTCGACCCTAGGGAGGGGTGATTTCTCGTACGTGACCCATTTGTTTCGTACAAGTTAACCGACCTGGCCCCGGCTCACCCCACCTGTGGGGACCATCGCACGGGGGAAGTACGGTGGTCGCGTGGACAAGAGGCAAGCACTCGGATCGTGGCTCTCCGGCCCCCGCGAGGCCGCTGAGCAAGCGGGCGTCGACTTCGGTTACCGCGGTGAGCAACTGGGTCTGCCGGAGTCCGGCCCCGGCTCGATCGCCCGTCCCGGCCGGCGCCTCGGAGCCCTCGCCGTCGACTGGGCGCTGAGCGTCTTGATCGCATACAGCTTGATCACCGACGGCTACGACCGGACGACCAGCAACTGGGCGCTGCTCGTCTTCTTCGCGCTGCACGTCCTGACGGTCGGCATGGTCGGCTTCACCCCGGGCAAGCGCCTCTTCGGCATCCGCGTGGTGACCGAGGACACCGGCACGGTGAACCCCCTCCGGGCCCTGCTCCGCTCACTTCTCCTCTGCCTCGCCATCCCGCCCCTCGTCTGGGACCGCGACAGCCGGGGTCTGCACGACCGCCTGGCGCGCACGGTGGAGCTGCGGATCTGAGGGCGCCCACGCCCCTTTCCCGGTTTCCGGTCACGCGTTCCAGCCGGGTGCGCCCCGGCTTTCCCTTTCAAGGGGCGCGGGGAACCGCGCGACCAGCCACGAACCGACCCGCGGACGCCTGACAGCCATCCGCCCCCCGGACATACGCATGGGGCGAACATACGCATGGGGGCCCGGGGAAGCGCGAAGCTTCCCCGGGCCCCGGAACGGCCAGGCCCAGCGGCGGGCGTAACGTCACCGCAGCTTCGGACCGCCGCGCGGCATCCGCATCCCCTTGGGCATGGGCCCCTTCGGCAGCGGCATGTTGCTCATCAGGTCGCCCATCGCACGGAGCCGGTCGTTCGTGGCGGTCACCTGGGGTCCGGTCAGCACACGCGGCAGCTTCAGCATCGTCGTGCGGAGCCTCTTCAGCGGGACCTGCTCGTCGCCCGTGCCCACGATCAGGTCGTGCACCGGCACGTCCGCCACGATCCGGGCCATCTTCTTCTTCTCGGCGGCCAGCAGGCCCTTCACCCGGTTCGGGTTGCCCTCGGCGACCAGCACGATGCCCGCCTTGCCCACGGCCCGGTGCACCACGTCCTGGCTGCGGTTCATCGCCACCGCCGGGGTGGTGGTCCACCCGCGGCCGACATTGTCGAGCACCGCCGCCGCGGCGCCCGGCTGGCCTTCCATCTGTCCGAACGCGGCCCGCTCGGCCCGGCGCCCGAACACGATCGCCGTCGCGAGGAAGGCCAGCAGGAAGCCGAGAATGCCGAGATAGATGGGGTGACCGATCAAGAAACCGATCGCAAGGAAGACACCGAAGGTGACGATTCCGACAGCCGCGAGTACAAGGCCGATCTTTTTGTCGGCCCTGCGGGTCATCTTGTAAGTGAGGGCGATCTGCTTGAGTCGCCCGGGGTTCGCAGCGTCCGCTGCGGTTTCCTTCCTCGCCATGCCCCGAAGTCTACGTGGCCCGGCAAGCGGAGACGACGGCGGTGCCGGTGGCGGAGGCGTCCGTCAGGGCAGGCGCGAGGTGACGGCCTCGTCGAGGGTGCCTTCGAGGACGCGCTGGGTCTCGACCCGGTCCTTGGCGCGACGGCGGTCCTCCAGGACGGAGTTCCAGGCGTTGCGGCGGGCGGTGCGCTGGCCACTGCTCATGAGCAGTGACTCGACGGCACGGAGTGCATCGGTGAACGACGGGATTGCGGTGGCGCGGACGGGCGCAGCCTGCATGACGGAGCTCCCCCCTCGGGAGTGGCGGCACTGGTCAGGGCTGTACGTGGTGTGAAACCAGGGTTACTCCATGGTGTTACCAGGGCGTGACTGGCTGGTCAAACGCCAGTGAAGCCTTGTTTTAGCGCCCTCAAACCCGGACGCGGCCCTGAAACGCCCCCTATCTGCGGGGATGCTCAGGGCCGCGTCTTATTGGCCACTACTCGCCGGTAGCCGCTTGTGCGCAGATTCACACGCGGAAAGTGGCACGCAGTGCCATCGCGTGGAGCCGTACGGCGCTCAGACGGCCTGCGAGGCGATGTACGCGCCCCGCTTCTCCACGGCCATCTGGTACAGGCGGCCGGCCCGGTACGAGGAACGCACCAGCGGGCCCGACATCACGCCGGAGAAGCCGATCTGCTCGGCCTCCTCCTTCAGCTCGACGAACTCGTGCGGCTTGACCCAGCGCTCCACGGGGTGGTGGCGGACGGACGGCCGCAGGTACTGCGTGATGGTGACCAGCTCGCATCCGGCGTCGTGCAGCTGGCGCAGCGCCTCGCTGACCTCCTCGCGGGTCTCGCCCATGCCGAGGATCAGGTTGGACTTGGTGACCAGGCCGTAGTCGCGGGCCTCGGTGATCACCTTCAGCGAACGCTCGTAGCGGAAGCCGGGGCGGATGCGCTTGAAGATCCGGGGGACCGTCTCGACGTTGTGCGCGAAGACCTCGGGGCGGGAGGCGAAGACCTCCTCCAGGAGCTCCGGTACGGCGTTGAAGTCCGGGGCGAGGAGCTCGACCTTGGTGTGGCCGCCCGCGCGGTCCGCGGTCTGCTGGTGGATCTGCCGTACGGTCTCGGCGTACAGCCAGGCGCCGCCGTCGGGCAGGTCGTCACGGGCGACGCCGGTGACGGTGGCGTAGTTGAGATCCATGGTGACCACGGACTCGCCGACACGGCGGGGTTCGTCGCGGTCGAGGGCCTCGGGCTTGCCGGTGTCGATCTGGCAGAAGTCGCAGCGGCGGGTGCACTGGTCGCCGCCGATGAGGAACGTGGCCTCGCGGTCTTCCCAGCACTCGTAGATGTTGGGGCAGCCGGCTTCCTGGCAGACCGTGTGGAGGCCCTCGCTCTTCACGAGGTTCTGCATCTTCGTGTACTCGGGGCCCATTTTCGCCCGGGTCTTGATCCACTCGGGCTTGCGCTCGATGGGGGTCTGGCTGTTCCGGACCTCCAGGCGCAGCATCTTGCGTCCGTCGGGTGAGACTGCGGACACATCGGCTCCCTGTAGCTTCGATTCTTCGGCGTACACCAGGGTACGCCCGTGCGCTTCCCGGTCCCCGAGGTGGGCAACCTTCGGCTTCGGGGGGCGCATTCCCTCCCGGGGGTGCGCGCCTGTTTCTTCGCCCCCGCCGCCCCTACC
>NZ_VJZE01000398.1 GCF_009377205.1 Streptomyces phyllanthi | reverse complement strand
GCCCCGACCCCGACCCCGAACCTGAACCTGAACCTGAACCCGATCGTCCCTACACTGGACAAAGTCCAAGTCGCGTAGAGATCCAAAGTCACACCCGTTCGGAATCTGGTCCCCCCGCTGTTAAGCTGGACTTATGAGCGACCTTCTGGAACGGCTGCGCGGACGCGGATGGCGGATGACCGCGCAGCGCCGCGTCGTGGCCGAGGTCCTCGACGGCGATCACGTCCATCTGACGGCCGACGAGGTGCACGCCCGAGCGGTGGCCAAGCTGCCCGAGATCTCCCGGGCGACCGTCTACAACACGCTGGGCGAACTGGTCTTGCTCGGCGAGGTTCTCGAGGTCGCCACGGACAAGCGCGCCAAGCGGTACGACCCGAACGCGCACCGCCCGCACCACCACCTGGTGTGCGCCCAGTGCGGCGCGATCCGCGACGTGCACCCGACGGGCAACCCGCTCGCCGACCTCCCCGACTCGGAGCGCTTCGGCTTCACCGTGTCGGACGTCGAAGTGACATACCGGGGCGTGTGCCCGAACTGCGCGGCAGCGTAAGAACGCCAAGCGTTACGCCACTCGGCACCTTCCCTGAGCCCCGGCATCCCGTGCCGGGGCTTTCCGCCGCCCCTTCGGCGCCTACTGACTACAAATCAATATGTCGACTTACAGTCACTCACGAACGCGCCACTCAGAGGCACCATCCACAAACACGCCGAGGGGCCGGAGCCCTTACGAGCTCCGACCCCTCGGGTTCAGTAGCGGGGACAGGATTTGAACCTGCGACCTCTGGGTTATGAGCCCAGCGAGCTACCGAGCTGCTCCACCCCGCGTCGGTGAACGCAACACTACGTCAGCGTCAGGGGCCGGAGCAAATCGCTTTACGTGGAGGGGCGGCCGAGCCCCCTCTCGCCCGGCCGCCCCTACGCCGACAGTTCCTCCCGCAGCGCGTCTCTCAGCCGCGCCGCCCGCTCCGCGACCTCGGCCGGACCCAGCGACACGGCCCGGTCAGCCCACCGCTGCCCCTCGGCCAGCTCACCCCGACGCGCGTAGACCAGGGCCAGTCGCAGCGCGGCCCGCCCGTGACCGGCGTCCGCCGCGCGGGTCCACCACAGGGCGGCCTCCGGCTCGCTGCCCTCCCGGGCCAGCAGCAGCCCGAGGTTGAACGCCCCGTTCCGGGAGCCGGCCTCCGCTGCCTCCCGGTACCAGCGCGCCGCCTCGACGACGTCCCCCCGTGCCGCCGCGAGCATGCCGACCCGCACCTGGGCCCGCCGGTGCCCCTGCGACGCGGCTCTCTCGTACCACTCCTCACACTCGCTCTTCTCGCGGGCGGGCTCACCCAACTCATGCGCGGGCGCCGGGGGCCGCCGGGCGTCCAGCACGGCGGCGAGCCGGTACGCGGCCTCGGCACTCCCACCGCCCGCGGCCTGCCGCAGATGCCGCTCGGCCGCCCGCTCGTCGCCCTCACGGAGCCGCGCGATGGCCACCTGGAGCGCCGCTTCGGTGTGGCCGGCCGCGGCCGCCCGCTCGTACCAGACCAGCGCGTCCGCGGCGTCCTTTCCGGTGCCTCGCCCCGCGTACAGGATCCCGAGGTTGAAGGCGGCGTCGACGCTGCCCGCCTCCGCCGCCTTGGAGAACCACGGTTCGGCCCCGGCAGCGTCCCCGACCTGCAGCAACAGGATCGCGAGCGCGTTCGCGGCCTCGCGGTGCCCCGCGTACGCGGCCCGCCGGTACCACTGCTCGGCCTGTGCGGTCCTGTCCTGCTCGGCGCAGAGCAGCCCGAGGTTGTAGGCGCCGTTCACATCGCCCGCGTCCATCGCGGCCCGGTACCACCGCTCGGCGGTCTGGGTCTCGCCACGCTCGGCGTGCAGCGCGCCCAGCGCGTTCGCCGCGTTGCCGTCACCGTCCTGGGCCGCCCGCAGCCACCACACGGCCGCGCTCTCGGTGTCCCCGGCGTCGCGCAGCAGGAACCCGAGCGCGCACGCCGCCCGCGGCTCACCGTCCTTGGCGGAGGTCAGGTACCAGCGCCCGGCCTCCTTGAGGTCGCCGCGCCGCTCCAGGATCGCCCCGAGGTGCAGTGCGGCCCGCCGGTGCCCCCGCGCGGCGGCCTGGCGGTACCACTGCTCCGCCTCCTCGGCCACGGGCACCCGGGAACCACCGTCGGTGCCGGCCTCCCCGGGGGGTACGGTCTTGTCGCCCTTCCCCTGGTCGCGGCCGTCCTTGTCGTGGCCGTCCTTGTCGCGGCCGTCCTTGTCGTGGCCGTCCTTGTGCTGGTCGCGCGCGCCTGAACGATCCTCCCGACCCGTCGGGCGGTCCTCGCGTGCCGTCCGGCACTCCTCGGCCTCCGCCCGGCGGTCGAGCGTCCGGGCCAGCCGGTACGCGGCCTCCCGGTGCCCCCGCTCGGCGGCGGCCCGCATCCACCGCTCGGCCCCGGCGTCGCTGCGGTGCTCCAGCAGATCGGCGAGCGCGTACGCGCCCAGCGCGTGCCCCTGCTCCGCGGACTGGCGCAGCCAGTACTCGGCAGCCGGCTCGTCGCCGCGCTCGCGGTGGTGCCGCCCGAGCGCGTGCGCGGCCGCCGCGGAACCGGCGACGGCGGCGATCCGCCACCATCCGGCAGCCTCGTCGGCGTATCCGCGCTGATGCAGAAGAACACCCAGGTTGTTGGCGGCGGCACGGTCGCCCGCCGCGGTGGCAGCGCGCAGCCAGGGCTCGGCTCCGTCGAGATCACCGCGGCGCAGCAGCATGGCCCCGAGGACGCTCATCGCCTCGGCGTCGCCCGCCTCGGCGGCCAGTCGCTGACGTGCCTCTTCGGCAGCCTCGCCGGTTTCGTCCCGGTCCGTCGACTGCGAAATATCGGCAGGCTGCGCAAACCGCCCGGTCTCCAACAGAGTTCCCTTGTCCCCCATAACGTCCATCGTCGCACCACCTGCAACCTGGGTACACCTGGTATACCGCAGCCAGTGAGGTCACTTCAGCGTTTTGTCGACATGCCCACAGAGAGATAAGTCAAACACAGTTCTGACCAACTCACCTCGTACGACGCAGCACTTCGCGCGAGTTGTCGGCTCACTGCTGAAGACGCCAGGAGTCACGTCGTGGATCCCGTTCCGGCTACCGGATGTTGACGGATGGTGCGTTCATGCTCATCGCGCGCCCGCGGCTGAGGCCGGCGCACACGTCGAAGGCCCGGATCCCCTAGAGGATCCGGGCCTTCGACTTCAGTAGCGGGGACAGGATTTGAACCTGCGACCTCTGGGTTATGAGCCCAGCGAGCTACCGAGCTGCTCCACCCCGCGCCGTTGCTCGGCAACCGTATCACGGCGCGGGGTGAGGTCCGCGATCAGCCGCTCCCCTTCTCCGACCCCTCGCTGGACTGCTTCTGCGACTCATTGACCTTGGCCTGCGCCTCCTCGGCCCGCTTCAGCGCGTCCTCCAGATCGTCCTGGGCCCGTCCGTACGCGTCCCAGTCGCTCTCCTTGAGGGCTTCCTGACCCGCCTCGAAGGCCTTCTGGGCGTCGTCCAGGGCGTCTTGGACCGTCGGGTCGCTCGTCGGCGGCTCAGCGGTGCCGTCGCCCTCCTCCTCGTCCGGTGGCGGAGTCGTCGAACCCTCCACCCCGAACACCTTGTTGAGGGCCTCGTCGAGGGTGTCCTCGAAGGCGGTCGTGCCTCCGTACGACACCGCGACCTTCTTCAGCAGCGGATACTCGGCGTTGCTGCCCTGCACGTAGATCGGTTCCACGTACAGGAATCCGTTGCCCATGGGCACCGCGAGCAGGTTGCCGAAGATCATGTTCGACTTCGACGTCTCCGCGTTCCGCGTGAACTCCTGGACCGCGGGGATCGAGCTCAACTTGCTCTGCCACTGCACCGGTCCGTCGACCTCGGACTCGCCCGTGACTCTGAGCAGCCGCATCGTGCCGTACTCGGCGCTGGTCGCGTCGGCGTCCACTGCCATGTACGCGGACAGGTTGGGCCGTCCGCTCGGGGTGAAGGTGGTCGTCAGCGAGAACCGCTGCTGGTCGTCGCCGGGCATCCTCAGCGACAGGTAGTACGGCGGTACGGCGACACCGTCCCGGCTCGTCGGGTCGTTCGGCACCTGCCACACGTCACTCGCGTTGTAGAACTGGTCGGCGTTGGTGACGTGGTAGACGCCCAGTTGCTCGCGCTGCACCTTGAACAGGTCCTGCGGGTACCGCAGATGCTCCTTCAGCTCGGCCGGGATGTCGGCCTTCGCCTTCACCGTGCCCGGGAACGCCTTCTTCCACGTCTTGAGGACCGGGTCCTTCTCGTCCCACGTGTACAGGGTGACCGTGCCGTCGTACGCGTCGACGGTCGCCTTCACCGAGTTGCGGATGTAGTTGACCTGGTTCTGCTGGGCGACCACCGTGCGCTGGCTGTCGTCGTCCGTGAGCGCGTCCGTGGTGGTGTCGCCAAGCGTCGTGCGCGATGCGTACGGATAGCCGTTGGTGGTGGTGTACGCGTCGACGACCCACACGACCCGCTTGCCGATCACGGTCGGGTAGGCGTCCCCGTCGATGGTCAGCCAGGGTGCGACCGCCTCGACGCGATCCTTGGGCGTGCGGTTGTAGAGGATCTCCGATCCCTCGCCGATGGCGCCGGAGTACAACATCTGCGGCTCGCTGAAAACGGTCGCGTACGCGGCGCGGTTGATCGGGTTCGAGAGGTCGATGCCGCCCTTGCCCTGGTACTGGTACGTCTTCTGGCCACCCGCCTCCTCGTAGTCGAGCTCCTTCTGGGGGCCGCCCACGATCGAGTACTGGGAGGTCTTCTCACCGAAGTAGATGCGCTGCTCGTAGCCCTCGTTGAAGGTGCCGGTGGTCGGCAGGCCCTGCTCGGTGAAGGCCGGGGAGCCGTCGGAACCCTGCTGGATCTCCGTGCCCTTGGCCGCGATCGCGCCGTACCCGTGCGTGTAGATGAAGTGCTGGTTGATCCAGTTCTTCTTGTCGACGCGGTCGAGGTTCAGCTCACGCAGACCGATGATCGTGTCCTGGCCGTTGTACCGGTCGATGTCCAGCGTGGTCGGGAACTGGTAGTACTTCCGCTCCTGCTCCAGCTGCTGGAACGTCGGCGAGACGACGTTCGGGTCGTTCAGCCGGTAACTCGCCGCTGCTGCGGCCTGATCCCGCTGCTGCTTGGCGTCGCCGTTGTCGCCCGTGCCCGAGATCTCGTCGATCTTGACGCCGTCGATACCGTACGCCTTGCGCGTCGCCTCGATGTTCTTCTCGATGTACGGGGTCTCCTTGGCCTGCTCGTTCGGCTTGACCTGGAACTGCTGCACGATCGCCGGGTACAGCCCGCCGATCAGCACCGCCGAGAGCACCATCAGACCGAAACCGATCAGCGGCAGCTGCCACGTGCGCCGCCACAGGGTGGCGAAGAACAGCAGGGCACAGATCACCGCGATGCAGAAGAGGATCGTCTTCGCCGGCAGGTAGGCGTTCGCGTCGACGTACCTGAGGCCCGTCCAGTTGCCCGTTGCCTTGAAGTCACTGGACTTCACCGCGAGCCCGTACCGGTCGAGCCAGTACGCGACCGCCTTCAGCGTCACGAAGATGCCGAGCAGCACCGACAGATGCCCGGTGGCCGCGGCCGTGGCGCGCGCCCCCGGGGAAGTGATCCGCAGACCGCCGTACAGGTAGTGCGTGAGCGCGGCGGCGATCAGCGCGAGAATCGCGGCGGCGAAGCCGAAGCCGAGCAGGAAGCGGTACCAGGGCAGGTCGAAGGCGTAGAAGGAGACGTCCAGATGGAACTGGGGGTCCTGTTCGCCGAACGAGACGCCGTTCACCCACATCAGCCATGTGCGCCACTGGCCGGAGGCGGAGGCTCCCGCGATGAGGCCCACCAGGGCCGTGATCCCGAGGAGCAGCCACTTCTTGTAGGGCGCGATGCCCATGCGGTACCGGTCGAGGCTCTGCTGCTCCATCGACATGGCGCTCAGCGGCGGGCGCAGCCGGTGCGCCAGCCAGATGTTGAAGCCGACCGCCGCCGCCATCAGCAGACCGAAGACGAAGAAGAGTCCGATCTTGGTCCACAGGGTGGTCGTGAAGACCGAGGAGTACTTCACGGACCGGTACCAGAGCCAGTCCGTCCAGAACCCCGCGAACATGACGAACGCCATGAGGAGAACGGCCAGAACGCCCAGTGTCATGAGCAGGGTCCGGACACGCCGGGACGGTCGGCCCACTCTGATCCGTGGCCCCGTCGGGCCTCCGCCGCGGTCCGGCATCTGGAAAGCCAAGGTGCGCACCTCGAAGTTCGCTGTTGATCCGTCAGGCCCCCGTGTTCGCGGACCATCTTCCAGGCCCGTGATCGCTGTGATCGTAGGGGCCTCACCTATGCAACTTACTCACGCTTTACTCGGTTCCCGGTTCGGGTAATTAACGAGGCAGGATTGTGACCATGTCCAACACTCCCATGGCAGCGAGTCCCCTCACCCGGGCCGTCCTCGAGATCGACGAGTACGCCTCCGGGCTCGGCTGGGACCAGCCCGCTCGCCTCTTCGCCCTGGTCGACACCGCACGACTGCGGGCCCAGGAACCCTCACTGGCGGCCCAGCTCGGTCTGGAGGACGAGTCCGGGACCGCGGGGCTCACCCCGATCGAGCAGGACGAGATCCCCACCGGCAAGCCGCTCGACGAGTTCCTCGGCACGATCGCGTGGCCCGACGCGGTGGTCGGCTGCGCCCTCACCGTGGAGCGGCTGATGCTGCCGCCGTCCGCCGAGGAGTCCGTTCCGCAGGGGCTGAGCGAGAAGAAGCTGGCGGCCTGGGTCGCCGAGCACCCGGACCGGCAGGAGGTCCGTATGACGGTCGCGGTCCTGCGGGACGGGGCGCGGGAGTCGGCGCTGCGGCTGCGGGAGAAGGACTCGCCCACGGAGGTGCTGACCGGATCCGACCTGGTACCGGGCCTGGCGGAGGCGCTGGTGGCGACCTTCGCGGACTGATCCTGGCCGACCGGTCTTCCCGGACCGGCCTTCTTCACGTACGACGCCGGGGGCGCCCAGGGCTTCAAGGGCGCCCTCCGGTGTCGTACGAACCGGTCTCCGGGTTCCGTTGCGGACGGTGCCCGTCAGCCCTTGGCGGTGCACTTCGGCAGGTCGGCGGTGTCGCCGGAGCGGATGTCCTTGAGGGCGCCGAGTGCGTCGTCGATGGTGTCGACCTTGACGAGGGTGAGCCCGTCGGGGATGTCCTTGGCGGCCGTCGCGCAGTTGTCCTTGGGCGTCAGGAAGTACTTGGCGCCCTTGTCGCGCGCGCCGACGGTCTTCATCTCGATACCACCGATGGGGCCGACCTTGCCGCCGTCGTCGATGGTGCCGGTGCCCGCCACGAACGTGCCGCCGGTGAGGTTGCCCGGGGTGAGCTTGTCGTAGATGCCGAGCGCGAACATGAGGCCGGCGCTCGGCCCGCCGACGTCGGCGAGCTTGATGTCGATGGTGAACGGGAAGGTGTGGTCGGTCCCGGCGGAGATCCCGACGATCGCCCGGTCCTCACCCTGGTCGTCGGACTTGGCCGTCTTGATGCGGACGGTCACCTGCTCGTTCGCCGGCTTGTTCTTCTTCTCCGCCTCGGCCTGGGCCTTGGCCGGCACGATCCCGAAGAGGACCTCCTCGCCCGGCTTGTGCTTGGTGACCAGCTTGGCGACGTCCTCGGGCGCCTTGACCGTCGTACCGTCGACGGACTTGATGACGTCACCGGCGTGCAGCTTGCCCTCCGCCGGGGAGCCCTTGAGGACGGTGGAGACGATCACCCAGGACTTCACCGGGATGTCCAGCTCCTTCAGCGCGGCGACCTTGGCGCTCTCCTGGGACTGGCTGAACTCCTCGGCGTTCTCCTGGGTCGATTCCTCCTCGGTCTTGCCGTCCGGGTAGAGCGTGTCGTGAGGGACGACCTTGTTGTCGTGGGCCAGCCACCCGTACACGGCCTCGACCAGGTTCATCCTGTAGTCGGCGCTGGTGACCCGGACCGTGGTCATGTTGAGGTGCCCGGTCGCCGTGTAGGTCTTGCGCCCGGAGATCTGCAGCACCGGCTCGCCGTCGTGCTCCCCGAGCGTGTTCACCGTCGGCCCCGGCGACATCTCCGAGTACGGCACGGGAATGAACACTCCCGCGCACAGGAGCGCGATCAGCATCAGGGTGGAGGCGAGCATCGTCGCGGTGCGGCGTGGCATGGAACGACAGTACGGGACGGTCCTGTCAGTGCACTGCCGGGGACGCCCGTCCAGGCCGGTTCGCAAGTACCACGCCGACCCGCAGGAACACGCCGGTTCAGCGAGCTCAGCCGCGTGAGTGGGACCTCTCCATGGCCTCGCGGAAGCGGGTGTACCCCGCGAGCTCCGTACCGTCCTCGATGCTGCTGCGGTTCCGGCCGGCCCAGCTCCCCCAGACCCCCGCACCGATCGCGGCAAAAAGCGGAATCAGCAACCAGGTGAGCGCCGCCATGCCGACCTCCCAACCCCAAGAGCGACCGCAACTGACTGATCAGCAGATTAACCATCCACTCCGTCAACGCTCACGCCAGGGGTGGGGTTACGCAACCGGAATTCGGGCGGCCGCCTGCGGTAGTGGCACGGCGGTGGGAAGCACCGGTCTCAGCAGGCCCCTACCCGC
>NZ_VJZE01000397.1 GCF_009377205.1 Streptomyces phyllanthi | reverse complement strand
CACCGCCCGCAGCGCCCGCCGCAGGTGGACCCCGTCCAGCGGAACACTCACCAGCCGCCGGGCCGACAGCTCCTCGCCGAGGGCCAGCTCACTCACCACCGCGGGCCCCGCCCCACTCACGGCGGCGGCCTTGACCGCGGTCGTCGAGGAGAGTTCGATCAGCGGCCGGGCCAGTCCCCCGAGCGCCTCGTCCAGAACCTGACGCGTCCCGGACCCCTGCTCCCGCAGGATCAGCGACGTGGCCGCCAGCTCATCCGCCTGCAGCCGCTTCCGCCGCCGCGCCCACGGATGCCCCGGCGCCGTCACCACGATCAACCGGTCATGGGCGACGATCACCGAGTCCAGGCCCGCCGGCACGCTCACCCCCTCCACGAACCCGAGATCCGCCTCCCCCGCCAGCAGCCGCTCGGCGACGGCCGAGGAGTTGCCCGCGAGCAGGGACACCGCCGTGTCCGGCCGCTGGGCGCGCAGCGCGATGAGCCACCCCGGCAGCAGGTACTCCGCGATCGTCATGCTCGCCGCGACACGCAGTCTCGAGTCCCGCCGGTCCCGGAGCGCCTGCGCCCCCGCGTCGAACGCCTCGGCCGCCTCCACCACCCGCCGCGCCCAGTCCGTGACCAGCGCGCCGGCGTCCGTGAGCCGCGACCCCTGGGGCGACCGGTCGACCAGGGCCACGCCCAGCTGCCGCTCCATGGAGCGGATGCGGCTGCTCGCAGCAGGCTGTGTGACGCCCAGCTCCCGCGCGGCCCGCCCCAGCGACCCGAGCCGCGCCACGGCCAGCAACAGCTCCAGTGCCCCGAGATCCGGCACCCGGTGCGCGAGCCCGTTCCGCGGCACGTCACCGCTGTCCACGCCCCGGCCGCCCTCACCCCTGCTCATAACCCCAGCTTATGTCCGGATCCGCAGGGGCCCTCCGGCGGGGACCGCTCAGCGCCGCGCGGCCGCGCGCAGCGCCTCGCCCAGCACCTGTGGCGCCTCGCTCAGGGACGGGCCGTACCAGGTGAGGTGGCGTCCGCTGACCAGCGCGCACGGGAGCCCCGCGAACGCCTCGGGCCCGTCGTCGGCCGTGAACCGGTACGGCTCGTCCGGCAGGACCACCACACCGGGGGCCGCCGCCCGCAGTTCCTCGACGGGCACGCGGGGATAGCGGTCCGCGTGCGCCGCGTACAGGTGGTCCACGCCCAGCCGGGCGAGGACGTCCCCCGCGAAGGTGTCCCGGCCGAGCACCATCCAGGGGCGGCGCCAGACGGGCACCACGGCGGTCGTACGGCGCTCCGGGGGCCGCAGCCGGGACCAGGCTTCCTCCGCCTCGTCCAGCCACCGCGGCCGCGCGGGTGCCCCGCAGGCGCGCAGCACCCTCTCCAGCTCACGGAAGGCCTGCGGAACGTTGCGCACCTCGGTGACGAGGACCTCGACGCCCGCCTCCCGCAGAGCCCTGAGGTCGGGCTCCCGGTTCTCCTCCTCGTTCGCGATCACCAGATCGGGGGACAGTCCCAGGACGCGGTCGGTCTTCGGGTTCTTGGTGCCGCCGACCCGGACGACGTCCAGTGCGCCCGGATGGCTGCACCAGTCGGTGGCGCCGACCAGCGTGCCCGGAGCCGAGAGCGCCACGGCCTCGGTCAGGGAGGGGACGAGGGAGACCACACGGAGCACAACGGTCACGCACCGCGCCGGTGCCGGTCCTCCAGCGCCTCGATGTGGTCCGCGACGGCGACCACGATCACCCGGGTGTCGGGGACGGTGGCCCGCCACCGGTGCCGTACGCCACCGCTCAGGTACAGGGTGTCGCCCCGCCCGAGCCGGTGGGCCCGGCCCTCCGCCTCCACCTCGACGGCGC
The DNA here is from genome assembly GCF_009377205.1 of Streptomyces phyllanthi. Classification (GTDB taxonomy): domain Bacteria; phylum Actinomycetota; class Actinomycetes; order Streptomycetales; family Streptomycetaceae; genus Streptomyces; species Streptomyces phyllanthi. Next base: position 6,791 of record NZ_VJZE01000397.1, on the reverse strand, counting down.
CGTCGGCCACGTACATCAACTCGTCGTTGCGGTGCTGGACTTCCCTGCCCTCGTCGTGGTCACCGGTGAACTCCATGGCGTGCAGTTGGTGGTGGCCGCGCACCAGAGAGCGCGTATGGGACTCGGGGGGCGCGACGGCGTCCGTGTCAGCGCGCACCACATCGACGCTGCACGCCGGGTCGGCCGCGGCGAGCAGCTCCACGGCGGTGGTGCGCAGGGCGTCGGCGATGCGCTCCAGGGAGGGCCTGCTGGGGCGGGCCCGCTCGTTCTCGACCTGGCTGAGGAAGGGGACCGACAGGCCGCTGCGCTCGGCCACGACGGCGAGCGTGAGCTCCAGTGCCCGGCGCCGCCGCCGGACGGCCGCGCCCACTCGAAGGGGCTGTTCTTTGTGGTCGCCCATCGCTCCGGCTCCCTCCTTCGCTCGTCGGTCCGCCCGTGCCGCCACGGCTGCCACCGGTACAACCGCTGCCGGTACAGCCGTTACTGATACACCACTGTTCCGCTGTTCATCAGGTACTCATCCGGCGCTTGCCCGCGCACGTCTTCTCACGTCTTCTGATGAGTTCTCTGCACCCTACGCATATTCGGCAAACCGTTTCATGCGCCCGTCACATCGCTGTCACGCCGAGGAACGGCCGGGGTCACAGTTCTCGCCAGTGGAGGGGCCGGCCCCACTCCCCCGCCGCCGCACCCTCCCGGGGGACGAAGAGGCTGACCAGAGGCGCGGGGGTGCCCCCGGGATCGGCCAGGAGGGTCACCGACGGGTTGGCGACGGCTGCGCCGCCCGCGTGGCTCCGTAAGCCCAGCCGGTCCGCGCACCCCGGTCACCGGGCCGTAGGCGTACACCCTCCAGCTCGCGAAGCCATGGCGCCTCCTCCGGCCCTCGATCAGCACCGGTCCCGCGCCGCCGGGCCGGAGGCGTACGCGGTCGCCCATGTTGCCGCCCGTCCCCCACGCCTCCAGGGCCCGGTCGAGCCGCTTGTCCGGCGTGGCCTGCCAGGTTGTGAAGTTGCGCAGAGTAGCGCGCAGTTGGCGGTCCGTATCGCAGGATGCCCGGTAGTGGCCGGTCAGTTCGACGATACCGCCATGCGCGGAAGTGATGTCGGGGTGCCCTCGGAGCAGCGGGAAAGGGTGCGGAGGAATGTCGTACGAGCGGTCGGCACGGCCGGCCAGGAGGGCCCCGCGCCGGGAGAACCGCGGACCTCTGCGTGGTTGGCCGGATCTTTCTCGTACGCCAGTACGCAACCGCCCCGTACGCGCGATGGCCGCGAACGCGGGGCCGGGTGCGGCCCTGGCGGTGGACAGCCGGACCGGCGGCGGTACGGCGGGCACGAGCGCCACCGTAGCCGCAGCCGCAGCCACGGCCACGGCCACGGCCACGACGAGGAAGAGCATGGGGCGACGGCGCGGGCCCTGTGGGCACGGGGCTCACAGGGACAGCGGGGTGGTGCGGGGAGCGAGCGTCGGGCGTGCGGACCACCCGCCGCCCCCCGGAACACTCCGGCGGGTGGGCCGCGCCACACCGCGCGCCGCACCGCGCGCCCACCCCATGGCCGGGAGGCCGCACCGGTGCCCCGCCGGACACCCGCTGTCAGTGCGGTACGGCATGATGCGGAAGGTGACCCGACGCCTGATGCTCCTCGACACCGCCTCGCTCTACTTCCGCGCCTTCTTCGGGGTGCCGGACTCCGTGAGGGCTCCGGACGGCACGCCGGTGAACGCCGTGCGGGGACTGCTCGACTTCATCGACCGCCTGGTCCGGGACCACCGGCCCGACGACCTCGTGGCCTGTATGGACGCGGACTGGCGGCCCCAGTGGCGGGTCGACCTGATCCCCTCCTACAAGGCACACCGCGTCGCCGAGGAGCACGAGGCGGGCCCGGACGAGGAGGAGGTACCGGACACGCTCTCACCGCAGGTGCCGGTCATCGAGGACGTCCTGGACGCGCTGGGTATCGCGCGCGTGGGGGTCGAGGGGTACGAGGCGGACGACGTCATCGGCACGTTCACCGCGCGCGCGAAGGGCCCGGTCGACATCGTCACCGGCGACCGCGACCTGTACCAGCTGGTCGACGACGCGCGCGGGGTGCGCGTGCTGTACCCGCTCAAGGGCGTGGGCACCCTGCAGCACACCGACGAGGCGTGTCTGCGCGAGAAGTACGGGGTGGACGGCGGCGGTTACGCGGACCTGGCGCTGCTGCGCGGCGACCCCAGCGACGGGCTGCCCGGAGTGCCGGGCATCGGCGAGAAGACGGCGGCGAAGTTGCTGGCCGAGTTCGGCGATCTGGCCGGGATCATGGCCGCGGTCGACGATCCGTCGGCCAGGCTCACCCCGTCCCAGCGCAAGAGGCTCGACGAGTCGCGTTCCTATGTATCGGTCGCCCCCAGGGTCGTCCGGGTGGCAGGGGACGTACCCTTGCCCGATGTGGACACGGCGCTCCCGCGCGAACCGCGGGATGCGGCGGGGCTGGAGGAGCTCGCCGCGCGCTGGGGCCTGGGCGGCTCGCTCCAGCGGCTGCTCACGACGCTGCGGACCTGATCGGTGCGCGCGTACCGCGGCCGGGCGTTCCGCGCCTGCGGAGTGAGCGGCACTGCTCACGAACCAGCGCGTCGCGGGGCCGAAGATTTTGACATATCTCGACACACCAACGTGGGGTGTCACCCAGGGGGAGATGCTAACTTAGGTTAGCCTTAGCTATGTATCTGGGAGGCCGCCATGGCAGAGCGTCCGGCACGCAGGGCCCCGAAGCCCCACTCCGCACGAGTCATCCGCACCGAGCGGCTGACCCCGCACATGCAGCGCGTCGTCCTCGGTGGCGAAGGTCTCGCCGATTTCGCCACGAGGGGCAGCACCGACCACTATGTGAAGCTGCTCTTCGGCCCCGACGGCGTGACCTACCCGGAGCCCTTCGACATGGAGCGGATCCGTGCGGAGTTCCCGCGCGAGCAGTGGCCCGTGACCCGGACGTACACCGTGCGCGCCTGGGACCCCCAACTGCGCGAGCTCACCCTGGACTTCGTGGTGCACGGCGACGAGGGCCTCGCCGGTCCGTGGGCCACGCGGGTCCAGCCGGGCGAGCTGGTACGGCTGCTGGGCCCCGGAGGGGCCTACGCGCCGGACCCGGGCGCCGACTGGCACCTGCTCGCCGGTGACGAGAGCGCTCTGCCCGCGATCGCCGCCGCACTGGAGGCGATGCCCGACGGCGCCGAGGTCCGCGCCTTCATCGAGGTCCCGGACGCCGACGAGGAGCAGAAGATCGCCTCCGAAGTGGAGGTCGTCTGGCTGCACCGCGGAGACCGTCCCGTCGGTGAGGCACTCGTCGAGGCCGTCCGCGCACTGGAGTTCCCCGAGGGCCGCCTCCATGCCTTCGTCCACGGCGAGGCCGGCCTGGTCAAGGAGCTTCGCCGGCTGCTGCGCGTCGAGCACCAAATCCCGCGCGAGGACCTGTCGATCTCCGGCTACTGGCGGCTCGGGCACAACGAGGACAAGTGGCAGGTGGCCAAGCGCGACTGGAACGCACGGGTGGAGGCCGAGCAGGAGGGTACGCCGGCGACCGCGTGACCCCGCGTCGCCCGAAGCGGCTGCCGCCTCCCAAGCGTTCGGCGCCCGGGGTCAGTCGCCCCGCACGCGCGCGTGCAGATGCATGTCGTGCCAGCCGTCCGGGTGGAGCAGGGCGCTGCGTTTGGTGCCCTCCAGGGCGAAGCCGGCCCTGACGGCGACACGGCAGGACGCCACGTTGCGGACGGCGTGCAGAAGTTCGAGCCGGTGGAAGCCCATGTCGTCGAGGGCCCAGCGGGTGAGCGCCGTCGTCGCGCGGGCGGCGACCCCCTGCCCACGTGCCGCCGCGGCGGTCCAGTACGCGACCTCGGCCGTGCCCATGTGCAGCTCCATGGTCCGCAGTGCCACGCGCCCCCTGAGCCCGTCGGTGTCCGCGTCGACGACGGCCCACTGCACGGCCCGCTCCTGCGTCCACGCGTTCCGCCACTCGTCGATCCAGCCGCGCACCTCGTCCTCGGAGTCGGCCCCGCGGAGGTGCCACTGATGCATGACCGGGTCCTGGAAGGCCCGGTGGACGGCGGGTGCGTCCTCGGCCCTCCAGGGGCGCAGAAGGAGGCCGTCGCCCGTGGGGATGGTGGGCTGCGGGTGCTGGGCGAGGCTGCCGGCGGGGAGGACCGCGGTGGTGAGGTAAGGCATGATCGGCATCCTGCCAACGGGGGTGGGGAAGGCACAGCGGTTTTCCGGTGCCGCAGGCCGCCCCCGCTCCCTCGTACGCTTGATCGTGATGAGACGCAGAAGCCCGGCCCCGCCTTCCCCCCTGCCACAGCGCGACGGGGTGGATCCGGTGCGGGTCCGGTTGCCGGCCGGGGAGGCGTGGCCGACCGTACGCGATCACCTCGTGGCGCGGCTCGCGGCCGGGCCGGGCGTGATCGACGGGATGCTGGAGGCGGGGCTGATCGTGGACGCCGACGGGCGCCCGGTGCCGCGCGACGGGGCGTACGTCCCGGGGATGTTCGTGTGGTTCCACCGGGAGCTGCCCGACGAGGAGAGGGTGCCGTTCGCGCTCGACGTCGTGTACCGCGACGAGCACCTCGTGGTGGCCGACAAGCCGCACTTCCTGGCCACCACCCCGCGGGGCAGCCATGTCGCCGAGACGGCCCTGGCCCGGCTGCGGCGGGAGTCGGGCATCCCGACGCTGAGCGCTGCCCACCGGCTGGACCGGCTGACGGCGGGGCTGGTGCTGTTCACCGTACGGCCGGAGGAGCGCGGCGCGTACCAGTCGCTGTTCCGCGACAAGCGGGTCGCTAAGGAGTACGAGGCCGTGGCTCCGTACGACCCGGCGCTGACCCTTCCGCGCACCGTCCGCAGCCGGATCGTCAAGGAGCGCGGAGTCATGGCGGCCCGCGAGGTCGAGGGCGAGCCCAACGCCGTCAGCCGGGTCGAGCTGCTGGAGCACCTGGACGGGACGGTGCGGGACCGGCCCGTCCAGGAAGGTCTTGCCCGGTACCGGCTGACACCCCGTACCGGGCAGACGCACCAACTGAGGGTGCACATGAGCGGGTTGGGCGTGCCGATCCTCGGCGATCCCCTGTACCCGGTGGTGACCGGCCCCGTGGCGCCCGGTGACTTCCGGCGCCCGCTCCAACTGCTGGCGCGGGCGCTGGAGTTCACCGACCCGGTCACGGGGCGCGAACACCGGTTCGTCAGCCCGCGCGTGCTGGAGGCCTGGTCCTCGTACGAGGAGTGGGCGCGGTAGTCCCGGCGCCCACTCGGCTCACCGGCCGCGCCACCAGCGCAGGAAGCGGCGGAACACGCCGGGGCGGCGGTCCGGGACGGACGTCGCCGTCGGCATCGCCACCGGCATGGGCGTCGTGTCCGCGGGCGTGGCGGCGGGCGCGGAGACCGACGCGGAGACGACGCTGTCGGAGGCCCCGGCCTGCGACGGAGGCTGGGACGGGGATGGGGATGCGGATGGGGATGCGGATGCGGATGGGGTCATGCCGATGACCTGCCGGCTGGGACGTGGCGGCCGCACCGGGTGGGCGGCGGGCAGCTGCATGACGTCCTGCTGGGGCTTCGGCGCGAACGTGATCGGAAGCTCCACCAGATGCCGGTTCGAGAGCGTCTCCCGCCAGCGCAGCTCATGCTCCTCGCAACCGAGCTTGACGTCCGGCAGCCGCATCAGCAGCGCGTCGACGCCGACATCGGCGATGGCACGGCCGATGTCCTGCCCCGGGCACTCGTGAGGGCCGCCGCCGAAAGCGAGGTGGGAGCGGTTGCCCTGCATGTTGGCCTTGAGGTCGGGACGGACACGCGGATCGACGTTGCCCGGAGCGATGCCGTGGATCAGGGCGTCGCCCTTGCGGATGCGCTGACCGCCCAGCTCCGTTTCCTGCTTGGCGAAGTACGCGAAGACGGTGCTGAACGGCGGCTCGTCCCACAGGGTCTGCTCGACCGCCTCGGGCACCGTCATCTGTCCGCCGTTCAGTCGCGCGCGGAACCGCGGGTCGGTGAGCACCATCCGCAGCACGTTGGCGATGAGGTTGGCCGTTGCCTCGTACGCGGCGATCAGCACGAGGCGCAGGTGCTGGCCGACCTCCTCGTCGGTGAGCCGCGCCGGGTGGTTGATGAGATGGCTGGTGAAGTCCTCCTTGGGCTCGGCCCGGCGCAGGGCGGTGAGCCTCATCAGGGCGTCCACGATGTACTCGTTGCTGGCGATCGCGGTCTCGGTGCCCCTGAGCATGTCGCGGGCGGCCTGCACGATCCGGTCGTTGTACTCGTCGGGCATGCCGAGGATCTCGCACATCACCGCCATCGGGAGGTGATCGGCGAACTGGCCGACCAGTTCGGCCCTGCCGTCCTCGCAGAACGCGTTGACGAGACGCTGGGTCGCGCGGTTGATGTGGCGGCGGACGCCCCGGTGGTCGATCGTCGAGATGGCGCCGGTGACCGCGCCGCGCAGCCGCAGGTGCTCGTCGCCCTCGGCATGGGCACAGATCGGCTGCCAGGCGATGTGCGGCATGTAGGGGTGGTCGGGCTTGACCGTGCCGTCCAGGAGCCTGTTCCAGACACGGCTGTCGCGGCAGAACTGGGAGGGGCTGCGCACCATCTGCATGTTCTCGCTGTGCCCGAGCACCACCCAGACGGGCACGTCCTCGTGGAGCAGCGCGGGAGCCACGGTGCCGTGCTCGGCACGGAGTTTCTCGTACACGGCTCCCAGGTCCTCCGCGTCGGGACCGTACAGCCGGCTCAGCCCGCCGGGGCTGAGGCCGTGAGCGGGGCAGCCGGGGGG
>NZ_VJZE01000396.1 GCF_009377205.1 Streptomyces phyllanthi | reverse complement strand
GGCGAGCCGCACCGTGGCACCGAGGACGCTCAGCCCGCGCGGGGCGACGACGACCGGTTCCAGGGAGACCGCGACGACCTCCGGGTGGTCGTCGACCAGCCGGGACACCCGCAGGAGCAGCTCTTCCAGGGCGTCGACGTCGGCCGGCGCGGAGCCCCTCCAGCCGAAGAGGAGCGGAGCCGTCCGGATCGACCGGACCAGCGAGGCCGCGTCCCGGTCGGTGACCGGAATCAGCCGGTGTGCCGTGTCGTCGAGCAGCTGCGACGCGGCCCCGGCGAGCCCGAAGGAGAGCACCGCTCCGGCCGCCTGGTCGATCACCGTCCGTACGACCGTGTCGACTCCGCGCGGAGCCATGCCCTGCACGACGGGGCGCAGCTCCCCGGGATCCCCGAAGAGACCGGTCAACTCCGCGTACGCCCTCCGCAGCTGCTCCTCGTCCGCGAGGTCGAGACGGACGCCGCCCAGGTCGGCGCGGTGCCGCAGGTGCGGGGCGGTGGCCTTGAGGGCCACCGGGTAGCCGATGGCGCGCGCGGCCGCGGCGGCCTCGTCCGGCGTGGGTGCGGGCCGGGCCCCGTGCACGTGGATGCCGTACCGGGCGAGCAGCTCGCCGGTCTGGTCGGTGCCGAGCGTCAGGCCCTCTCCTGCGGCGAGGAGTGTGTCGATCTGCTCGGCGGCGCCCTTCTCGTCGATGTCCTCGTACTCGGGCACCTTTCCCGGGTCGGCGGCCTCGCGGCGCCACTGGGCGTACTTCACGGCTTCGGCGAGGGCCCGGACGGCACGCTCGGCTGCGGGGTAGGCGGGGATGGAGCGGGAGCCGGCGGGCGCCTCCCCGGCTGCCTCCCCGGCTGCCGCGACGGCGGGCGTGGGCGCGCCGGTGTCGCCGGGGCCCCGCCGCTTGGGCGGGCCGGGACGGGCGCTGTCCCGTGGCGTGGGGGTTCCGCCCGGCGCCGGAGGAGCTGCCTGGGGGGCGGTGCTGGTGGCGGCCGACAGGGCCTCCCCCAGGCCACCGAGCTCGACGTGCACCACGAGCACCGGCTTTCCGGGCGCCTCCGCCGCGGCCGAGCGCAGTGCGGCGGCCAGGGACTCGTCGGCCGCCCAGGTCTCCCCCACCGCCGGAATCGCGGTGACCACGACGGCGTCGCACGAGTCGTCGGCCAGCGCCTCCGACAGCGCCCGGTGGAAGTCCGCGGCCGAGGCGCCGGTCGTGAGGTCCAGCGGCGGCAGGGGGCTGAGTCCTTCGGCGAGGCACGCGTCGTACGTCAGCAGCCCCAGCGACTCGGAGTTCCCGAGGATCGCCACGCGCGGTCCGGTCGGCAGCGGCTGCCGGGCCAGAAGCAGGCCCGTGTCCACGAGCTCGGTGATCGTGTCCACGCGGATCACGCCGGCCTGCCGCAGCAGGGCGGACACGGTGGCGTGCGGCAGCCGTGTGGCCCGTACGGCGTGCCCCTGGGGGGCCGCTCCGCCGTGCCGCGCGCCCTGGACCACGACGAGCGGCTTGGCCGCGGCCGTCCGGCGTGCGAGGCGGGTGAACTTGCGCGGGTTGCCGATGGATTCGAGGTACATGAGGGCGACGTCGGTGTCCGGGTCGTCGTACCAGTACTGGAGCACGTCGTTGCCGGACACGTCCGCGCGGTTGCCCGAGGAGATGAAGCTCGACACGCCCGTGACGCCGGTGACGCCTCCTCCGCGCCGGTGCAGCCGGGACAGCAGGGCGATCCCGATGGCGCCGGACTGGGCGAACAGGCCGATCCGTCCGGGGCGCGGCATCTCGGGGGCCAGCGAGGCGTTGAGCCGCACGCCGGGTGACGTGTTGATGATCCCGAAGGCGTTGGGGCCGATGATGCGCATGCCGTACGCCCGCGCCTGGCGCACCAGTTCGCGCTGGCGCTCCCGCCCTTCGGGGCCGCTCTCGGCGTACCCGGCGGAGACGACCACGAGGCCCTGCACTCCGTGCTCCCCGCACTCGGCCACGACTTCGGGGACGTATTCGGCAGGGACGGCGACGACCGCGAGGTCCACGGGATCGGCGATCTCGCTGATCGAGCGGAACGCCGGCACCCCGCCCAGCTCCTTGTCCTGGAGGGCCCTGTTCACGGCGTACAGGCGGCCGGTGAAGCCCGCGTCCCGGAGGTTGGTGAGCACGCTGCGGCCCACGCCCCCGGGCGTGCTCCCCGCGCCGATGACGGCCACCGAACCGGGCGTGAGGAGCCGCTGCACGGAGCGGGCCTCGGCGCGCTGCTCGCGCGCGTACTGCACGGCGAGCGAGCGGTCGGTGGGCTCCAGGTCGAACTCCAGGCGTACGACGCCGTCTTCGAAGCTGCGCTGCTGCTGGTACCCGGCGTCCGTGAACACCTTGATCATCTTGGTGTTGGCGGGCAGCACCTCGGCGGCGAAGCGGCGGATGTCCCGCTCCCGGGCGACGGCCGCGATGTGTTCGAGGAGAGCGGACGCGACGCCCCGTCCCTGGTGGGCGTCCTGCACGAGGAAGGCGACCTCGGCCTCGTCGGCGGGCGCGGAGGCGGGCATCCCATCGGCGTCGATCCGGTCGTAGCGTACGGTGGCGATGAACTCGCCGCCGACCGTGGCCGCGAGTCCCACCCGGTCCACAAAGTCGTGGTGCGTGAAGCGGTGGACATCCTTGGCGGACAGGCGAGGGTACGGCGCGAAGAAGCGGTAGTACTTCGACTCGTCGGAGACCTGCTCGTAGAAGCTGACCAGACGCTCGGCGTCATCAACGGTGATGGGCCTGACGCGTGCGGTGCCGCCGTCGCGCAGCACCACGTCGGCCTCCCAGTGGGCGGGGTACTCGTGCCGGTCCGACGAGGTCTGCATGGGCCCCAGAGTACGGCTCGCGTACGACAACGGCGTGAGGCGGTCTCGCGTGCGAAATCGACGCGGGGGTCTCGCGCACGGCAACGGCGCGGGGCAGTCTGGGGGGCGACCACCGGATCGCGGTCAGGCCGTGGGCCCCGGTCCGGACCGGTCTCCATGATATGCGAAACTGGTCTAGACAATCGGTCTAGACCACTGAGAACCTGAAGGGCAGCAACGCATGGCTGAGCGCCGCGTCAACGTCGGCTGGGCCGAGGGCCTCCACGCCCGCCCCGCCTCCATCTTCGTCCGGGCCGCCACGGCCTCCGGTATCCCCGTGACGATCGCCAAGGCCGACGGCAACCCCGTCAACGCGGCCTCCATGCTGGCGGTCCTGGGCCTCGGCGCCCAGGGCGGCGAGGAGATCGTGCTCGCCTCCGACGCCGAGGGCGCGGACGCCGCGCTCGACCGGCTGGCGAAGCTGGTCTCCGAGGGACTCGAGGAGCTCCCCGAGACCGTCTGAGTGACGCGGCGAAAAGCCTCCGCCGGCCGGAGTCCGCGCACACACCGAAGGGCTCGTCCGAATTTCCGGGCGAGCCCTTCGCATTTCCTTTTCGCGGGCAGCAGAAATAATCCCCCACGAATTCCACGCTCTTTGTATACGGCTCTTGTGTTAATGCCGCAGGCTCGTGATGTTTACGGGAGGTTGCGAAGTCCTCACACGGTCCGTCCTGTCCGCCTGGCCGGGAAATCTCAGCCGGTGCGCGGCGGTCGCGCGTTCGGTGTGCAGGGTCGTGATCGCCCGGGCCCGCTCGCCGTCCCCGCGCGCGACGGCGTCCACGATGCCTCCGTGCTCGGCCCAGGACTCCACCGGGCTGGTGGGCGCCTCCACCGTGTACATCCAGGCGATCTTGTGCCTCAGCTGGGCGAGCGTCGAGGTCAGGGCGGGGCTGCCGGAGGCCTGGGCGAGCGTCTCGTGGAACCAGCCGCCGAGGGAGCGCAGGTCCTCGCTGTTGCCCCTCCTGGCGCGCTCCTGGCCCAGTCTGACCAGGCCGCGCAGCACCTTGAGGTGCGCCTCGGTGCGGCGCTGGGCGGCGCGCGCGGCGCCCAGCGGCTCCAGCAGCATGCGCATCTCCAGCAGGTCGGCGGCCTCCTGCTCGGTGGGCTCCGCGACGCACGCGCCCGCGTGCCGGCGGGTGACCACGAAGCCCTCGGCCTCCAGCGTGCGCAGCGCCTCGCGCACGGGGACGCGCGAGACGCCGTACCGGCGCGCGAGGAGCTCCTCGGTGAGCCGGCTGCCGCGCTCGTAGACGCCCGCGACGATGTCATCACGGATCGCCGTGCATACCGAGTGCGCCGGAATACGCATGACCGGACCTCCGCCTTAATCCCCGTGAAACGCCATTGATTGACGCGTGTTCGAGCGACTCTATTGCAGTCGGGCAGAATTTCCGATGCCGGGTCGGAATCCATGGATATTTTTTGGACAGGAGGTTCGTCACAACGACGAAAGCCCCGGCTCGGTGAGCCGGGGCCTCGTGGGGCCACTGGGGCGTCCGCTGTCAGGGGCGGTGGCGGGGCGCGGTCGAGGGGCGCGGTCGCCGGTGGCGGGGCGCGTCGGTCAGAGCTTCACGCCATGCGAGCGCAGGTACGCGGTGGGGTCGATGTCCGAGCCGTACTCGGCCGCCGTACGGGCCTCGAAGTGCAGGTGCGGGCCCGTGACGTTGCCGGTCGCCCCGGAGAGGCCGATCTGCTGGCCGGGGGTGACCTTCTGGCCGACGGAGACGCCGATGGACGACAGGTGGCCGTACTGCGTGAACGTGCCGTCGTCCATCTTGATCACGATCTCGTTGCCGTAGGCGCCGCCCCAGCCCGCCTCGACGACGGTGCCGGAGCCCACCGCGTGGACGGCCGTGCCGGAGGAGGCGTGGAAGTCGATACCGGTGTGGCTGCCGGAGGACCAGACGGCACCGCCGGACTTGTAGCCGGTGGAGACGTAACTGCCGGTGATCGGGGCGACGTAGGCGCTGAGGAGCTTGCGCTCCTCCTCGCGGGCAGCGCGCTCCTTGGCGGCGCGCTCCTTCTTGGCCGCCGCTTCGGCCTCTTCGGCCCGCTTCTTCGCGAGGGCCTCCGCCTCCTTCTGCGCGGCCGCCTCCGCGGCGGCCTGCTGCTGGGCGGCGGCCTGGGCATCGATCTGCTCGGCGACCGTGTCGCCGATCTCGATGGCCTGGGTGAATCCGGTGTGCTCGGCGGCGGTGTCCGCGGCGAGCGCCGGGGCGGCGAAGGCGCCCACGACGCCGGTGGTGGTGAGCGCGGCGGCGCCGACGGCCTTCGTGGTCGCACGCTTCATGCGACTGGGGCGGCGGTGCTTCCCGGTGGCGCAGGTGAACGCCATGAAGTGGCTGGTCCTTTCCCTCCTTCTCGCCTACCGGGTTAGCTGACGGGTTCGGAGCAGGAAGGTCTCCTACGGACCCCCTTCACATGGTGACGGGCGTCCGATTCACCCCAGGGACTGCGGTTGGGTCCCCGGCTCCCCTGGCTCGCGCCGTACGGGGACTCGGCGATGACTGTCCGGTGCCGCGGGTGCGGCGCACTGCTGACGAACAGCCGGACCGACGCTAAGCGCGCCCGCTTTCAAATAACAAACACAGCACGGTTTTTGTAGCGCATGCCACAGGGCAGACAGGCAACCTCCCCCGCAATACGGACATCAGGGGCCCCGGTGACTCCTCCGTCACCGGGGCCCCTGACGCCGTGTGGGCCCGACTCGGCCCGCGCGCGTGCCCTACTCCGCCGTGACGACGGTGACTTCGCCGATTCCCAGGGCCCTGACGGGCTCCTCGATCTGCGTCGCGTCACCGACGAGGACGGTCACCAGCCGGTCCACCGGGAAGGCGTTCACGGCGGCCGCGGTGGCCTCCACGGTGCCGGTCGCGGCGAGCTGCCGGTACAGGGTCGCCTGGTAGTCGTCCGGCAGGTGCTGCTCGACCTGGTCGGCGAGGGTGCTCGCGACCGCCGCCGCCGTCTCGTACTTGAGGGGGGCGACCCCCACGAGGTTCTGTACGGCGACATCGCGCTCGGCGTCCGTCAGGCCCCCCTCGGCGAGGGTGCGCAGCACGGTCCACAGGTCCTGGAGCGCCGGGCCGGTGTTCGGCGTGTCGACGGAGCCGCTGATGGCGAGCATCGAGGCGCCCGTGCCGTCGGGCGCGGAGCGCAGCACCTGCCCGAACGCCCGCACACCGTAGGTGTATCCCTTCTCCTCGCGCAGGACGCGGTCCAGGCGGGAGGTGAGGGTGCCGCCGAGGCAGTACGTGCCGAGCACCTGGGCCGGCCACACGCGGTCGTGCCGGTCGGCGCCGACACGGCCGAGAAGCAGCTGGGTCTGGACGGCGCCGGGACGGTCCACGATGACGACGCGCCCGGTGTCGTCGGCGGTCACCGGGGGCACGGGGCGCGGATCGGCCGAGGAGCCCGTCCAGGCGCCCAGGGTGTCGCCGAGCAGCGCGTCCAGGTCGACGCCGGTGAGGTCGCCGACGACGACCACGGTGGCCGTGGCGGGGCGGACGTGCTTCTCGTAGAAGGCGCGCACGGCCGCCGAGTCGATGCCCTCGACCGTCTCCTCGGTGCCCTGGCGCGGGCGTGACATGCGCGAGGTGGCCGGGAACAGCTGCCGGGAGAGCTCCTTGGCGGCACGGCGGGCCGGGTTGGCCAGCTCGTGCGGGATCTCGTCGAGGCGGTTGCGCACCAGCCGCTCGACCTCGCTGTCCTCGAACGCGGGTGCCCTCAGCGCGTCGGCGAGCAGACCGAGCGCCTTGGGGAGGCGGGAGACGGGGACCTCGAGGCTCACGCGTACACCGGGGTGGTCGGCGTGCGAGTCGAGAGTGGCGCCGCAGCGCTCCAGCTCGGCGGCGAACTCCTCGGCCGAGTGCTTGTCGGTGCCCTCGGAGAAGGCACGGGCCATAATCGTGGCGACCCCGTCGAGGCCCGCGGGCTCGGCGTCCAGGGGCGCGTCGAGGAGCACCTCCACGGCGACGACCTGCTGGCCGGGGCGGTGACAGCGCAGCACGGTCAGGCCGTTGTCCAGCGTGCCGCGCTCGGGCGCCGGGAACGCCCAGGGCCTGGCCTCGCCGGCCTGGGGCTGCGGGTGGAACTCCATGGTCGCGAGCTCGGTCACTTCGCCGACTCCTCGGTCTCGTCGGTCACCGCGGCTTCGGCGGTCTCTTCGGCTGCGGCGGCCTCCGCACCCTCGGCCCCCTCGGCCCCCTCGGCCACGAGCGGCTCGTACACCAGCACCGCGCGGTTGTCGGGCCGTACGCGGGCCTTGGCGACGCCCTGGACCTCCTCGGCGGTCACGTCGAGCACGCGCTGGACGGCGGTCAGGGCGAGCTGCGGGTCGCCGAACAGCACGGCGTACCGGCACAGTTCGTCGGCGCGGCCCGCGACCGTGCCGAGCCGGTCCAGCCACTCGCGCTCCAACTGGGCCTGGGCGCGCTCCATCTCCTCGGCCGTGGGGCCCTCCTCGGCGAACCGGGCGAGCTCCTCGTCGACGGCGGCCTCGATCACCGGGACCTCGACATCGCCGGAGGTCTTCACGTCGAGCCATCCCAGGGAGGGCGCCCCCGCCAGCCGCAGCAGGCCGAACCCGGCGGCCACCGCCGTACGGTCCCGCCGTACGAGCCGGTTGTACAGGCGGGAGGACTCGCCGCCACCGAGGATCGTCAGCGCGAGGTCGGCCGCGTCGCACGCGCGCGTGCCGTCCTCCGGGAGCCGGTAGGCGGCCATCAACGCGCGCGCGGGGACCTCTTCCACCACGACCTCGCGCAGCTGCTCACCGATGGTGTCCGGCAGCGAGCCGTCACGCGGGGCGGGCTTGCCGTCGTGCCCGGCGATGGAACCGAAGTACTTCTCGATCCAGGCGAGCGTCTGCTCCGGGTCGATGTCGCCGACCACGGAGAGCACGGCGTTGTTCGGCGCGTAGTAGGTGCGGAAGAACGCGCGCGCGTCCTCCAGGGTGGCCGCGTCCAGGTCCGCCATCGACCCGATCGGGGTGTGGTGGTACGGATGGCCCTCCGGGTAGGCGAGGGCGGTCAGCTTCTCGAAGGCGGTGCCGTACGGGACGTTGTCGTACCGCTGCCGACGCTCGTTCTTGACGACGTCCCGCTGGTTCTCCATGGACTCGTCGTCGAGCGCGGCGAGCAGCGAGCCCATGCGGTCGGCCTCCAGCCAGAGGGCGAGCTCCAGCTGGTGGGCGGGCATGGTCTCGAAGTAGTTGGTGCGCTCGAAGCTGGTGGTGCCGTTCAGCGAGCCGCCCGCCCCCTGGACGAGCTCGAAGTGACCGTTGCCCTTCACCTGGCCCGAGCCCTGGAACATCAGGTGCTCGAAGAGGTGGGCGAGGCCGGTGCGGCCCTTGACCTCGTGGCGCGAGCCGACGTCGTACCAGAGGCACACCGCCGCGACCGGGGTCAGGTGGTCCTCGGAGAGCACCACCCGCAGCCCGTTGGCCAGGCGGTGCTCGGTCGCTGTCAGGCCCCCGGAGCCTGCCTCGGCTGTGACCGTGTGACCCATGGGCATGTACGTCCCTTCGCTCGCGGAAGCTGTCGTGAAAAACCGCGGATGTCCTGCCGTTCCTGCCACTGTATGCAAGCGTGCGGACGGCTGGCGAAGTTCCCGGACTCCGTACGCCCAGAGCGAGACCCGTGGTCGGAGCAGTGACTTCTGTCGGAGCCATGACTTCTGCGGCTTCCGCGTGCACGCGCGCGGGTGGGCCCGTGCGGCGTCAGCGGCCCCCGGCCTGTCGCGACGGCCCCCGCGTACGGAGATCCACACACCGAGTGCGGAGATCCACATACCGAGTACGGAGATCCGCGCACCGGCTCCCAGTACTCTCCACCAGACCCGGCGCACCCACCCCCAGGCCGAGGTGCGTGCCCTGTTCCGGCC
>NZ_VJZE01000395.1 GCF_009377205.1 Streptomyces phyllanthi | reverse complement strand
GTGCTGGGGTCGGGGCCGGTGCCGTCCGTGGGCGGGAGGACTTCGGGCGCCGGTGCATCCCGCGCGGGGCTGCCGGAAGGCGAGTCGTCCTGACGGTCGAAGCCGGAGTGCCTGGTGGGGCCGGACCGACCGCCGAAGCCGGACCGACCGCCGGTGTCCTGGGCGAAGCCGTCGCGCTCCGTCGGCCCGTGGGGGGCGTTCGAGCCCTCGTCGTACGCGTCCATTCCGCCCCGATTCCCGATGTCCGGTCCGCTTCCCGGTGTCCCGTCGCGTTCCCCCGCCTGGCCGCGGGCGCCCTCGGTCGCCCGGGCCGGGGACGCCGTACCGCGGTGTTCGCACCGGAACGGTACTCACGCCCGCCCGCCCGGCGCAGCCACACCGGGCACAGCGGTCGCATCAGCACCCCGGTCGTACCGGCGGCCACGAGTTATCCACAGCGGTTGACACCATACGGCGCCCCGACTCACCATTGAATCGAGCGGACCGAACGATCGGTCGGGAGCGAGAGGTCAAGGGGGACCGATGGCGACAGCAGCGCAGCGGGCGGCCCGGACGCGGGCGGACGGCCCGGCCGACGAGACCGGGTTCGCGGCGGCGTACGAGACGGCGTTCGACGCCGCCGTGGCGGCCGACGAACGCATCGAGCCGCGCGACTGGATGCCCGAGGCCTACCGCGCCACGCTCGTCCGGCAGATAGCGCAGCACGCCCACTCCGAGATCATCGGCATGCAGCCGGAGGCCAACTGGATCACGCGCGCCCCCTCCCTGCGGCGCAAGGCGATCCTCATGGCCAAGGTCCAGGACGAGGCGGGCCACGGGCTGTACCTGTACAGCGCGGCGGAGACCCTCGGCACCAGCCGCGACGAACTGCTCGACAAGCTGCACAGCGGCCGCCAGAAGTACTCGTCGATCTTCAACTACCCCACGCTGACCTGGGCGGACGTCGGCGCCATCGGCTGGCTCGTGGACGGCGCCGCGATCACCAACCAGGTGCCGCTGTGCCGCTGTTCCTACGGGCCGTACGCGCGCGCGATGGTCCGCATCTGCAAGGAGGAGTCCTTCCACCAGCGCCAGGGGTACGAGCTTCTGCTGGCCCTCAGCCGCGGCACCCCCGAGCAGCACGCGATGGCGCAGGACGCGGTGGACCGCTGGTGGTGGCCCTCCCTGATGATGTTCGGCCCGCCCGACGACGAGTCGCAGCACTCGGCGCAGTCGATGGAGTGGAAGATCAAGCGCCACTCGAACGACGAGCTGCGTCAGCGCTTCGTGGACATCTGCGTCCCCCAGGCGGAGTCCCTGGGGCTCACGCTCCCCGACCCGGAGCTGGTGTGGAACGAGGAGCGGGGCCACCACGACTTCGGCGAGATCGACTGGACGGAGTTCCGGGAGGTCCTCAAGGGCAACGGCCCGTGCAACGAACAGCGGATCACCCAGCGCAGGCGCGCCCACGAGGAGGGTGCCTGGGTACGGGACGCGGCCGCGGCGTACGCCCGGAAGCACACGGCCGAGGAACACGGGAAGGCAGCGGCATGACCACCAACGACTGGCCCCTCTGGGAGGTCTTCGTCCGCTCGCGGCGCGGGCTCTCGCACACCCACGCCGGCAGCCTGCACGCCCCGGACGCCGAGCTGGCCCTGCGCAACGCGCGCGATCTGTACACCCGGCGCGGCGAGGGCGTCTCCCTCTGGGTCGTCCCCTCCTCGGCCATCACGGCCTCCTCTCCGGACGAGAAGGACCCCTTCTTCGAACCGGCCGCCGACAAGCCGTACCGCCACCCGACGTTCTACGAGATCCCGGAGGGGGTGCAGCACCTGTGACGGTCACCGTGGACGCCGCGGCCCTGGCCCTCGGCGACGACGCCCTGGTGCTCTCGCACCGTCTGGGGGAGTGGGCGGGCCATGCCCCCGTCCTGGAGGAGGAGGTCGCCCTCGCCAACATCGCGCTGGACCTGCTGGGCCAGGCCAGGGTGCTGCTGTCGATGGCCGGGGACGAGGACGAGCTGGCGTATCTGCGCGAGGAGCGGGCCTTCCGCAACCTCCAGCTGGTCGAGCAGCCGAACGGCGACTTCGCCCACACGATCGCCCGCCAGCTGTACTTCTCCACGTACCAGCGGCTGCTGTACGCACACCTCGCCTCCGGAGACGGCCGGTTCGCCGGTCTGGCCGCCAAGGCCGTCAAGGAGGTCGCCTACCACCAGGACCACGCCGAGCAGTGGACGCTCCGTCTCGGCGACGGCACGGACATCAGCCACGAACGGATGCGGACGGCGTGCCGGGCGCTGTGGCGCTACACCGGCGAGATGTTCGAGCCGGTGGAGGGCCTGGACGTCGACTGGGAGGGGCTGCGGTCCGCCTGGCTGGAGTCCGTGTCCGCCGTTCTGCTCCGGGCGACGCTGGACGTCCCCGAAGGGCCGCCGTCCGGGGCGTGGAGCGCGGGCGCCGGACGCCAGGGGGTGCACACCGAGCCCTTCGGGCTGATGCTCGCCGAGATGCAGCATCTGCACCGCAGTCACCCGGGGGCGTCATGGTGACGGTCACCCCCCTCGAGGCTGAACTCCTCGCGGTCGCCGGCGCGGTGCCCGACCCCGAGCTGCCGGTGCTCACCCTGCGGGAGCTGGGCGTCCTGCGCGCGGTGCATGTGCGCGGCACGGACGCGGTCGAGGTCGAGCTGACCCCGACGTACACCGGCTGCCCGGCCGTCGAGGCGATGTCGGTGGACATCGAGCGGGTGCTGCGCGAGCACGGCGTGCGCGAGGTCACGGTGCGCACGGTGCTCACGCCCGCCTGGTCGACGGACGACATCACGGACGAAGGGCGGCGCAAGCTCCAGGAGTTCGGCATAGCGCCTCCGCGCACGACCCGGGCCCCTGGTCCGGTCCCGCTGAGCCTCGGCCCGACCCGCACGGCAGCGCCGGGCACCTCCCCTGACCTGGACGCCGTGCGGTGCCCGCACTGCGGGTCCGCCGAGACCGAACTGCTGAGCCGTTTCTCGTCCACCGCGTGCAAGGCGCTGCGCCGGTGCCTGGACTGCCGCGAACCGTTCGACCACTTCAAGGAGCTGTGATGGCCCGCTTCCACACGCTCCCGGTGGCGGCGGTCGACCGGCTGACCGACGACTCCGTGGCCCTCACCTTCGCCGTGCCGCCCGAGCTCCGCGCGGAGTACCGGCACGCGCCCGGCCAGCACCTCGCCCTGCGCCGCACGGCCGACGGCACGGAGATCCGCCGTACGTACTCGATCTGCTCCGAGGCCCCGGCGCCCGGCTCCGACGGCCCCGCGACCCTGCGCGTCGGTGTCCGGTTGGTGGAGAACGGCACGTTCTCGACGTACGCGCTCAAGGAGATCGACGTCGGCGACGAGCTGGAGGTGATGACGCCGGCGGGCCGCTTCACGCTGGAGCCCGCGCCCGGGCTGTACGCGGCGGTCGTCGGCGGCAGCGGTATCACCCCGGTGCTGTCGATCGTGACGACGCTGCTGTCGCGGGAGCCGGAGGCGCGGTTCTGTCTGGTACGCAGTGACCGGACCTCGGCCTCGACGATGTTCCTGGAGGAGGTCGCCGATCTCAAGGACCGCTTCCCGGAGCGGTTCCAGCTGGTGACGGTGCTCTCCCGGGAGGAGCAGCAGGCGGGGCTGCCGTCCGGTCGGCTCGACGAGGAGCGGCTGACGGGGCTGCTTCCCGTCCTGCTCCCGTTCGACCGGGTGGCCGGGTGGTTCCTGTGCGGCCCCTTCGGTCTGGTGCAGGGCGCCGAGCGGGCACTGCGCGGGCTCGGAGTGCCGCGGGGCCGGATCCACGAGGAGATCTTCCACGTGGACGCCGGGGTGACCCCGGCCGCCGTCGCCGGCGCCCCCGCGCACAGCTCGGTGACCGCCCGGCTCGATGGCCGGGGCGGGACCTGGCCGGTGCGGGACGGCGAGTCGCTGCTGGACACCGTGCTGCGCAACCGCCCCGACGCGCCCTACGCCTGCAAGGGCGGGGTGTGCGGGACCTGCCGGGCGTTCCTGGTGTCGGGCGAGGTCCGGATGGACCGCAACTTCGCACTGGAACCGGAGGAGACCGAGGCCGGATACGTGCTGGCGTGCCAGTCGCATCCGCTGACGGAGACGGTGGAGGTGGATTTCGACCGCTGAAGCCGCACATCATCCCCGGCTCCCGCCGCTCCGGCTCCGAGCTTCCGCTCCCAGCTCCCCAGCTCCCCAGCTCCCCGGTTCCCCGGCTCCGAGCTTCTGCTCTCTGCTCCCGGCTCCTGGCTTCCCGTGGGTGACGGACCGTTCCCTTCTCCTAGAACCTGTTCTATCTTGACGCCCCGTCAGATCTACTGACCCGTCGGAAGGACAGGCCGTGGACTTCACCTTCACCGAGGAGCAGCAGGCGGCGGTCGAGGCGGCGAAGGCGGTGTTCGCCGGGGTCCTGCCGGACGGGGTGCCCAGCCCCGCGCTCACCCCGGGTGCCGTGGCCGACGACTTCGACCGGGCGCTGTGGGCGAGGCTCGCCGACGCGGACCTGCTGAGCCTGCTGCTGGACCCGGAGTACGGAGGCGCGGGTCTCGACGCCATCGCGCTGTGCCTGGTGCTGCGGGAGTCGGCGAGAGTGCTGGCCAGGGTGCCGTTGCTGGAGAGCACGGCGGCCGCGGTGGCCGTACAGGCGTACGGGACCGAGGAGTTGAAGGCGGGACTGCTGGCGCGGGTAGGCCGGGGCGAGACCGTGCTGACCGTCGCCCCACACGGAAGGACCGGGCACGACCCGGCCGAACTCGCCGTGACCGCGCGGCAGGACGACGACGGCTGGGTACTGGACGGTGTGCAGACGGCGGTGCCCTGGGCACACAACGCCGACTTCGTCCTCGTCCCCGCGCACACCCCGGCGACCGACCGCACCCTCCTCGCGCTCGTGCCCCGCCCGCACGAGGGTGCCGTACTCGCCGAGCAGGTCTCGACGAGTGGTGAGCGACTCGGCGAGCTGCGTCTGGAGTCCGCACGGATCCCCACGGGAAACATCCTCGAAGCCGAGGGGGCGTGGGAGTGGCTGCATGCGCTGCTGGCCACCGGGACATGCGCGCTGGCGCTCGGCCTGGGCGAGGGCGCGCTCCGTCTGACCAGCGCGTACACCGGCGAACGGGAACAGTTCGGCTTCCCGATCGCCACGTTCCAGGCCGTCGCCGTACAGGCGGCGGACCGTTACATCGACCTGCGCGCGATGGAGGCGACGCTGTGGCAGGCGGCGTGGCGGGTCGCCTCGGGAGCGGGGGGCGCACTGCCCGTGGCCGGGGACGTGGCCGTGGCCAAGATCTGGGCGTCGGAGGGCGTACGGCGGGTCGTGCAGACGGCACAGCATCTGCACGGCGGCTTCGGCGCCGACACCGACTATCCGCTGCACCGGTACCACGCCTGGGCCAAGCAGTTGGAGCTGTCCCTCGGCCCCGCGGCGGCGCACGAGGAGACACTGGGCGACCTGCTGGCCACGCACCCCCTCGGGTGACATCCGCCCGCCGCACCCGACTCCCCGGCTACGGGCTCCCGGCTCCCGGCTCCCGGCTCCCGGGACTACAGCACGAAGCCCGGCTGTCCCTTGTCGTCCACGACCGGGCGTCCGCAGGCCGCCCAGACCTGCATACCGCCGTCGACGTTCACGGCGTCGATGCCCTGCTGGGCGAGGTACATCGTGACCTGGGCCGAACGCCCGCCGCTGCGGCAGATCACATGGACCCGCCCGTCCTGCGGCGCGGCCTCGGTGAACTCGCCGTACCGGGCCACGAACTCACTGATGGGAATGTGCAGCGCCCCAGCGGCGTGACCCGCCTGCCACTCGTCGTCCTCCCGGACGTCCAGCAGAAAGTCACCGTCCGCGAGATCCCCGACCTCGACCGTGGGCACACCAGCTCCGAAATGCATGGCTACGACGCTACCCGACCGGAGAGGGCGCGGCGCGGACCAGCGAGCCCGACAGGGTGGCCCGGCAAGGTGGCCCGGCCGGGAGGCAACCGGCGTCACCAGGCGTGTCGCTAGGCGAGCAGCCGGGCCAGCTCCTCCTCGCGTTCGGCGACCTGGGCGAGGAGCTGTTCGGCGATCTCCTCGAGAAGGCGGTCGGGGTCCTCCGGCGCCAGGCGCAGCATCGCACCGATCGCGCCCTCCTCCAGCTCCCGGGCGACCAGGGCGAGCAGTTCCTTGCGCTGGGCGAGCCACTCGAGGCGGGCGTAGAGCTCCTCACTGCGGCTGGGCTTCCGCTCCTCGGGAACCGGTCCCGCGTCCCACTCCTCGGACAGCTCGCGCAGCAGAGCCTCGTTGCCCTGGGCATAGGCCGCGTTGACCCGGGCGATGAACTCGTCGCGCCGCTCGCGCTCGCTCCCGTCCTGCGCGAGGTCGGGGTGCGCCTTGCGGACGAGCTCGCGGTAGAGCTTGCGGGCCTCCTCGCTCGGGCGCACGCGCTCGGGGGGTCGTACCGGCTGGTCCGTGAGCATCGCCGCGGCCTCCGGGAACAGACCCTCCGAGTCCATCCAGCCGTGGAACAGCTCCTCGACCTCCGGCATCGGCATGACCCGTGCCCGGGCCTCCTGGGCCACGCGTATGTCCTCCGGGTCCCCGGTGCGCGCGGCCCGCGCCTCGGCGATCTGTGCCTCCAGTTCGTCGAGCCGTGCGTACATCGGGCCGAGCTTCTGGTGGTGCAGCCGCGAGAAGTTCTCCACCTCGACCCGGAAGGTCTCCACGGCGATCTCGAACTCGATCAGCGCCTGCTCGGCCGCCCGCACGGCCCGCTCCAGCCGCTCCTCGGGCCGCGCCTCCTGGCTCCCCCCGGAGTGACCGGCCTCGCTCGCCTGGTCCGACAGGCTCGGCTCCGACCGGCTCGGCGGGGTCGGCTGAGCCGCCTGGTCCGGCGGGGGCGACTGGTTCGCCCCTTCTCCGGCTGCGGCCTTGCCCTCATCCGAGCCGTCCCCACCCGAGCCGTCCCCACCCCGCCCGGCGGCGGGGGACGGCGCCTCGAACCCGTCGGCGGCCGTGGCAGCCGCCACCTGTGGCCCTTCGCTGTCGGGCACGGGCTGGGACTGGGCGGATTCCGGGGTGGTCACCCGCCCAGCGTAGGCCACGGGCCGCAGGAGTCTCCGACTCCGCCCGGCCGCCGTCTCACACCCCGAACTCACACCCCGAACTCACACCCCGAACTCCGCCGCGATCCGCCCCTCCCTGATCGCCGCCACCAGCTCGGCGTGGTCCGCCTCCGTCCGGTCCGCGTACACGACGGCGAAGGACGCGATCGCCTCGTCCAGTTCATCGCTCTTGCCGCAGTAGCCGGAGATGAGGCGCGGATCGGCGGTGTGGGTGTGGGCGCGGGCCAGGAGGGCGCCGGTCATACGGGCGTAGTCGTCTATCTGGTCGGCGGCGAGGGCGGCCGGGTCCACACTGCCCTTGCGGTTGCGGAACTGCCGTACCTGGAAGGGAAGCCCGTCGACCGAGGTCCAGCCGAGCAGGATGTCGCTGACCACCTGCATCCGCTTCTGCCCGAGGACCACACGGCGGCCTTCGTGAGGCACCTCCGGGGCGTCGAATCCGGCCGTCGCCAGATGCGGGAGCAGCGCCGAGGGGCGGGCCTCCTTCACCTGGAGAACCAGCGGCTCGCCACGGTGGTCCAGCAGCAGGACGACGTACGAGCGGGTGCCCACGCTGCCCGTGCCGACCACGCGGAAGGCCACGTCGTGCACCGCGTGGCGGGCCAGGAGCGGCAGCCGGTCCTCGGACAGCGTCGTCAGATACTCCTCGAGGGAGGCCGCCACCGCAGCGGCCTCCGCGTCCGGGACGCGGCGCAGCACCGGCGGCGCGTCCACGAAGCGCCGGCTGCCGTCCTCCAGCACCTCCGTCGACTTGGCCGCGAACCGCCCGCTCGTGTTCGCCCGCGCCTTCTCCGCGACCCGCTCCAGCGTGCCGAGCAGGTCGTGGGCGTCCGTGTGGGAGACCAGTTCCTCGTCCGCGATGGCGTTCCACGCGTCCAGCACCGGCAGCCTGGCGAGCAGACGCATCGTGCGCCGGTAGGCGCCGACCGCGTCGTGTGCCGCCTTGCGGCACCTGTCCGCGTCGGCGCCCGCCTCCCGGCCGGCCAGTACCAGCGAGGTGGCGAGCCGCTTGAGGTCCCACTCCCAGGGGCCGTACACGGTCTCGTCGAAGTCGTTCAGGTCGATGACCAGGTCGCCGCGCGCGTCCGCGTACAGGCCGAAGTTCGCCGCGTGCGCGTCACCGCAGATCTGCGCCCCGATGCCGGTGACGGGCGTGCGCGCGAGGTCGTACGCCATGAGCCCGGCCGAGCCGCGCAGGAACGCGAAGGGCGTCGCGGCCATCCGGCCGACCCGTATCGGGGTGAGCTCGGGGAGGCGGCCGCGGTTGGACTCCGTGACGGCGGCCGGCGCGTCCGGCCGACCGGCGTCGAGCGTGAGCTCCGCGTGCGCGCCGCGCTTCACCCGCGCGCGCAGCGACTTCCCCTCCTCCTTGGGCGAGCCCTCCACGGGCCACCGCCCGAACCCGCGCACCCAGGGCACCCGCGCACCCACACCGACCTGCGCCTCCAGCGCCGTACCATCCCCGGTCATCGCGACCGCCTCCCCCGCGCACTCACATCAAGTCGGGATGACCGTACAGCTCCCTCACCACAACGCGTCAGCCCCTGTGGACAACTCCGATCAGCCCCCTGGTGCCGCCGCTGTGACCTGAACCGGACCGCACGGTCCGGCTCCAGTCGTCGCACAGCGGCAGGGCCCTGACCGTGAGCTTTGTCACGGTCAGGGCCCTGCCCATCCCCCGCCCCGGCCGTGCGATGCCTCACACCTCGAACA
>NZ_VJZE01000394.1 GCF_009377205.1 Streptomyces phyllanthi | reverse complement strand
GGCCCACCCACCACAGGCCAGGCCACCACCGGACCACCCCCAGCGCCCACCAACCGCGCACGCTCGTCGGCGGTGAGCATCGACACCCCCGACAGCGGCAGCGCCGCGTCAGCGGCCACCGCCGCCAGCACCGTGCACAGGTGGCCCGCCATGCGCTCCACCGTGCTCCGGTCGAACAGCGCCGTACTGAACTCGACCATCCCCATCAGCCCGCCGGCGCCACCGTCGCCCACGATCAGCCGCAGGTCGAACTTGGCCGATCCTCCGGTCTGCTCACCGTCGTGCTCGGCTTCACCGTGTGACCCGTCATCGCCGAAGTAGTCGAACAGCACCTGGAACAGCGGGGTACGGGACCTGTCCCGCTCGGTGACCAGCGCGTCCACCAGCTGCTCGAACGGCAAATCCTGATGGGCATAGGCGCCCAGCGCCGTCTCGCGCACCCGGCCGACCAGTTCGGCGAACGTCGGGTCGCCGGACAGGTCGGTGCGCAGCACCAGTGTGTTGACGAAGAACCCGATCAGGTCCTCGACCTGGGCGTGGTTCCGGTTCGCCACGGGTGACCCGACCACCACGTCGTCGGTGTCGGCGTACCGGCCCAGCACCACGCTGAATCCCGCCAGCAGCACCATGAACGTCGTCGCTCCGTTCTCACGGGCGATCTCGCGGAGCCCGTCCGCCACCGGTTCGGGGACGGTGAACCCGACCGCCGACCCGGCGTTCGACCGCACCGGCGGCCGCGGACGGTCCGTGGGCAGTTCCCGGACCGGCGCATCGGCGAGCCGCTCCCGCCAGTAGGCCAACTGCCCGTCCAGGACCTCGCCGGTCAGCTCGGACCGCTGCCAGGCCGCGAAGTCGGCGTACTGCACCGCCAGCGGCGGCAGCGGGTCCGGCTCGCCCGTCCGGAACGCCTCGTACAAGGCCGTCAGCTCACGCCAGAAGATCGTGCCGGACCACTCGTCGAACACCACGTGGTGCAGCGAAAGGCCGAGCACGTGATCGGTGGCGCCCAGCCGGATCAGCACCGCGCGGATCAGCGGCCCGGCCGCCAGATCGAACGGCGCGGCCGCGGACGCCGCGGCCAGGTCGCGGGCCGCCGTCTCCGGATCGGGGGCGCCCGACACGTCCGCCACGGGCAGTACGAACGGGCCGGGCGGGTCGATCACCTGACGGGCCGTCCCGTCGGGGCCGGCCACCAGCCGGGTGCGCAACACCTCGTGGCGGGCCACGACCGTGCCCAGCGCCCGGCGCAGCGCTTCGGTGTCCAGCGGCTCGCGCCATCGGGTTCGGAGGGGCACGTTGTATTCGGTCGATCCCGGCTCGAGCTGGTCGAGGAACCACAGCCGCTGCTGGGCGAACGACAGCGGCAGCGCCTGGTCGCGCGGGGCCGGCGTGATCGGCGCCACCGTCACACCGTGCACGGACCGTTCGACCACCCGGGCCAGTTCGCTGACCGTGGGCTGGTCGAACAGGGCCGCCAGGGGTATCTCGGTCCCGAACGCGTCTCGGATGCGGGAGATCACCTGGGTGGCCAGCAGTGAGTGGCCGCCGAGCTCGAAGAAGTTGTCCTCCGCGCCGACCCGGTCCACCCCGAGCAGCTCCGCCCAGATTCCCGCCAGCGACTCCTCGGCCGGGGTGGCAGGGGCGACGAACGTGCCGTCCAGGTCGGAGCGGTGGGCGTCGGGCACCGGCAGGGCGGCGCGGTCGATCTTGCTGCTGGAGGTCAGCGGCAGCGCGGCCAGCTCTGTGAACACCGACGGGATCATGAACTCCGGCAGGCTCTCGCGCAGGTGGCCGCGCAGTTCGCCGGAGGTGGGGATGCCCTCGGCGGGGTCGGCGGGTACGACGTAGGCCACCAGGCGTGCCTGCGCCGACTCGCCGAACGGGGTCACCACCGCCACCTGCACACCGGGGTGGGCGGCGAGCGCGGCCTCGATCTCCCCAGGTTCTATCCGGACTCCTCGTACCTTGACCTGGTCATCGGCCCGGCCCAGGAACTCCATCCGTCCCGCCGCGCTCCACCGCACCCGGTCACCTGTCCGGTACATGCGCGAGCCGTCGGCGGCGAACGGGTCGGCGATGAAGCGCTCCGCCGACAGGGCCGGGCGGCCTCCGTATCCGCGCGCGACACCGGGGCCGCCGATGAACAGTTCGCCCGCCACGCCGACCGGGACCGGGCGCAGTCGGCCGTCCAGCACGTGAACCGTCGTCGCGGCGATCGGCAGGCCGATCGGGACCGGCGAAACCGGCTCACGCAACACCGAGACGACCGCCGTGATCGTCGCCTCTGTGGGCCCGTAGGTGTTGTAGATCGGTACCGAGGTCCGCTCGAACCAGCGCGCCAGCACCGCGGCCGGTATCGCTTCACCGGCCAGGATCAGCAGGCGGAAGTCCGGGCCCGGTCCGTCGCCGGCGAGGTCGGAGATGGCCAGCTCCCAGACCGCGGGGGTCATCTCCGCGATGGTCGCCCGTTGTGCCCGGATCTGCCGCAGCACCTGGGCCGGCGTCCACAACTCGGCGCCGCGCAGCACCAGTCGCCCGCCGCGCATGAGGACCGGGAAGAGCTGCTCGACCGTCGCGTCGAAGGTGATGGAGGCGAACTGCAGGGTGCTGTCGGCCGGGGTGATCTCGTATCGGCGGCCCATCTCGGTCAGCCGCAGGCTCATCGAGCGGTGTTCGATGAGCACACCCTTGGGCCTGCCGGTCGAGCCCGAGGTGAAGATGACGTAGGCCAGGTTTCCCGGCCCCGCCTGCGGCGGCAGTTCGTCGCGGCTGTGGGTGGCGATGGCCGCCTCGTCCGCGTCGACGACCAGGCGTTCCACGTCGGGGCCTATCCGGTCGGCGAGCGCTGTCTGGGTGATGACGAGTGGTGCGCCGGAGGCCTCGAGCATGTACCGCATGCGCTGGTCCGGGTGGTCGGCGTCCATCGGGAGATAGGCGGCGCCCGCCTTCAACACTCCGAGGATGGCCACCATCAGGCCGGTGCCGCGCAGCAGGCACACCCCGACGACGTCCTCACGGCCGATGCCCCGCGCCCGCAGATGCCGCGCCAACCGGTTCGACCGTGCGTTCAGCTCCCCGTAGGTGAGCTGCCGATCCCCCTCCACCACCGCGATCGCGTCCGGCCGCAGTCGCGCCTGTTCCCCGATCAGTTCCAGGACCGAGCCCTTCGCCACCGGCTCGGCGCCCGTCCCCCACGACCGCAACTCGCCGCGCTCGGGCTCGGACAGCAGCTCCAGGGCGGCCACCTTGCGGCCGGAGTCCATGAAGGCCCGCAACACCGTGACCAGGTGCCGGGCCAGCCGCCGCACCGACGCCCCGTCGAAGAGGGCGGTGCTGTACTCGATCTCCCCGGAGAGGCCGCTCTCGCCCGCGTCGCCGAAGTTCACCTGCAGATCGGCCGTCGTGAGCTGCCGGGAGACGCCGTCGCCGTCGCGGTCCTCGCGGCGTTCCCGGGTCGGCCGTCCGGGGCCGTCCTCCTGGCCGTAGTTGAGGAAGACCTGGAACAGCGGGGTGCGGGACCTGTCCCGCTCGGTGACCAGGGCGTCCACCAGCTGCTCGAACGGCAGGTCCTGATGGGCGTAGCCCCCCAGCGCGGCCTCCCGCGCCCGGGCGAGGACCTCCGCGAACGTCGGGTCGCCCGACAGGTCGGTGCGCATCACCAGGGTGTTGACGAAGAACCCGATCAGGTCCTCTGTCTCGGCCCGGTTCCTGCCCGCCACCGCAGTGCCCACCACCACGTCGTCGGTGCCGCAGTACCGGCCCAGCAGGACGCTGAGCCCCGCCAGCAGCGCCATGAACATCGTCGCGCCGTTCTCGCGGGTGACCTCCCGCAGGCCGTCCACCACATCGGCGGGGACGGTGAACGGCACCGCCCCGCTCGCCGTCGACCGCACCGGGGGGCGGGGCCGATCGGTGGGCAGCTCCAGCACCGGGGCTCCGGCCAGTCGTTCCCGCCAGTAGCCCAGTTGCCGCTCCAGCACCTCCCCGGACAGGAACGACCGCTGCCACAGCGCGAAATCGGCGTACTGCGCCGCGAGCGGCTGCAGCGGATCGGGTTCCCCCGCCCGCAGCGCCGAATACAACGCGAGCAGTTCCCGCCGCAGCACACGCTCGGACCACTCGTCGAAGACCACGTGGTGCATCGTCAGGACCAGGACATGTCCCGGCTCACCCAGCCGGACCAGGCAGAAGCGCACCAGTGGGCCCGTCGCCAGATCGAACGGGGACCTGATCATCTGGGCTCCGAGCCGTTCCAGGGCACGCGCCGGATCGGGTTCGGCGGACACGTCGACGACCGGCAACCAGACCGGGCCAGGCGGATCGATGACCTGGTGGGCGACGCCGTCCGGGCCCGCCACCAGCCGGGTCCGCAACACCTCGTGCCGCGCCACCACCGCGTCCAGAGCCTTGTTCAGCGCCCCGGTGTCAAGGTCGCGGCCCAGTGGCACCCGCATCGGCATGGTGTATTCGATCGAGCCCGGTTCGAGCTGGTCGAGGAACCACAGCCGCTGCTGCGCGAATGACAGCGGAATCGGGGCGTCGGGGCGCTGCCCCCATTCCCGCAGCGGCGACCGCTCTCCCTTGAGGCGTCGCGTCAGCAATTCCTGTCTGGCCCGGGAAAGCGTCACATGTCCTCCACCGTGAGAATGCCAAACCAAACCCGCGATTCATCCGCTGCCATCGGGGAACTCAATATGGCATTCGGTGCGGCTGCATGGCACGCGGTGAATCCACGCTCAGTCGTCCCTGAGAAGGTGTTCAACAACGGCGGAGCGAAAGTTTGAGAGCGGTCACCGGCTGCGGACGGCAGAAATGATGACCCGCGGGGTGTCGTCCAGCAGGGCAGGGGTGTGCGTCGCCTCCGCCGTGAGCACTTCGGCGGCCTCTTTCCCGAGTTCCAGGGAGATTTCCTCCCCATGACGCAGGATGGCCTTGTGCACGGCGATCTCCCGGTCCCGGGAACCGGCGATCTCCTGCTTGGTGATGTCGGTGAACCCGGCTCTTTCGAGAAAGGAGTCGTAGGGCAGGCGAACCGGTTCCCAGCTGGTGAACACGAGCCGGCCGCCGGGGCGGAGCACCCGCGCCAGCTCGCGGAAGGCGGCAGACTTGTCGTGCACCATCCACAGCGCGTCGACGCTGACCGCCCCGTCGAAACCCCCGGCGGGCAATCCGGTGTCCGTAGCACTGGCCACGTAGAAACCGGCCCGGGACGCCATGCCGAAACTCGCCGCCCGATCCGACGCGGCGGCCACCGCTTCGGCGATGATATCCACGCCGGTCAGGGGCACATCAAGCTCACGCGCGATCCAGAGACCGGGGCCGCCCCGGCCGCACCCCACGTCGAGCAGGTCTGTCGTGTGCGACTGCGCCAGAATGCCCGCCAGCAGGCGCAGGTCGCTCAGTGTGACGAAACCGAAGGGTTCCACTTCGCTGGGATAGTCGGCGCCATAGATGTCTCGGTAGATGGATTGGAGTGTGGAGCCGCGGCCCTGGTTGGCCAGCACCGAACGGTAGCGGTCTTCCCGGGTGGACAGTGGTCTCTCAGCGGCACACATCGCTTCAACCCTTCTCCGGCCTCACGCCGACCGGTGCAGCCAGGCCAGCACGTCAGGTTCGAGGACCCGCGCGACCCGCGCGTGGTAGTCGGCGAGCTCGGCCGTGGTGAGCAGTTCGGCTCCCGATCCCGACACACCTCTGCGGAAGAAGGACGCGTTGTCCTTGAGCACGCCTGCGAAGGGCTCGATCCGGTCCGCCGCCGCGCGCATCCGCCCGAAGGTCGCGGCTTTCACCAGGCCGGGCCACAGTTCTTCGGCGACCGTGATTCCCAGCCGCGCCGCGAGGAGGCGCATCTGTCCCTCCAGATCGGCGGACAGGTCTTCGTAGTGCGTGAGGACGACGTTCGGCTCGTCGCGTCGTGCCCACGCGTCGGCGATGCGCTGGAGAATGCCGCCCAGAGGGCTCGGCTGTGTCGGTGAAGCCGGCTCTTCGGCGATCCAATCGAGCAGCCATGCCCGTGCCGAGTCCCCGAGGCTCCGATCAGCGGATCCAGACGCCGCATCCGTGCGCTTCTGCTGGTGGTAGGACGAAACGGCGGCATCCAGCGGATTCCTCCCGACCACGATGTAGGTGACCTGCGGGAGGGCGGGAACGTCCGCCAGTGAGCTGTGCGTCTTGATGAACCGCCGGTTGCGCTGAGCGGCGTACCACTCGAACACCTCATGGCGTATACCGGTCGGGTCGTCCAGCCACGGCGACAGCTGATTGAGCGGAGCCGGAAGGTCCGGCGTCTGGAAGACCAGGAGCGCGCAGATCATCTGCACCCATGTGGTGCCGCATTTACCCGGCGCACAGATGACGATGTCACCCGGCCGGAACGGGAAGGAAACCCAGCGATCAGCCAGGACCCCGTCCATGACCACGTCAACGGCCAGGCGGCCCCGAGTGGTGAGCACGATCCCCGCACGATCGGGGTCATTCGGCCCGCTTCGGTCTTCCAGGTACCCGCGCGACAACAGCTTGTCGGTCATCTCTCGTGATACGCCGCCGCCGATTTTCGACTTCTGTCTCGCCTCCTTGGCGGAGTGGCCTCTCGTCTTCAGCGTCGTCAGGAGGAGCACGTCACCCAAGGCGATATCTCTGAAGCCCGCGGACGAAAGGCGGGCGGCCATGGCCCGTTCGTTGGAGTCGCTCATCTCAAAGAACAGATTCACGGCAATTCTGTCCGTATCGAGCATGGCCGTAATTCTTCTGCCTTCCAGTCGTGAATTCAACCGGGCTCACGCGGGCGTGGGCACACGAGGTGTTCAACCAGGGCATCGCATCAGTTGAACACCGGCTTTCCCGCTCAGCGCCGCCGGCGGGTGATCTCCGTCTTCAGCCACGCGCCGATGACCCGCGCACTGTCTCCGCGCAGCACGGTCGAGTGTTCCGCGGGCACGTCCACGATCTCCGGTTCCCGGACGAGCGCGGCCCGCCACTGGTCGAGGGCCTGCTGCCGGATCTCGTCCGGGTCCTCGGCCGGCATGAACAGCACCACCCTGCCGTCGTAGGGCTCCCGGTGCATACTCCGCCCGTATGCGGTGTAGGCCAACCCGTTGATGGTCACCGCACGCATGATCCGCATCCCGTGCTTGTCGCCCACCCTGACGGCGGCGGCGATCTTGTCGTCGGGTTCGCGGAATCGCAGCAGCCGGTCCTCGTCGGCCGGGGAGAGGCGGGTCCCGGGCGGAGCCTGGATCGTGTCGTCCAGACGGGCCAGGAGCCGACGGGTCTCCTGGGCGGCGGCCCGGTGGCCGGGGGCGCGGGCGCCGAGGAAGGCCGGACCCATCAGGAACACACCGCCCACCTCCTTGCCCGCAGCGGCCGCCCGCCGGGCCATCTCAAGGGCGACGTAGCAGCCTCCGGACTGCGCGGCGAACAGGTACGGGCCGTCCGGCTGGAGCTGGAACACCTCCCTGAGGTAGGCAGCCGCCATCGTCCCGACCGTTCGCAGCGGGCGGTCGTCGCCGACCAGACCCCGCTCCTGCAGCGCGATCAGCTGCTGGCCCTCGCCGAGATGATCGGCGAGTCCGGCGTAGGCGGCGACCTCGCCGGTGATCGAGTGCACGGCGAACACGGCGGGGACGATGTCGCCCCTCCTGACGCGGACGGCCGAGCGGAGTCTGGCCTCAGCCCTGTGCGCCTCGATCTGCGCGGCGACGCCGGCGACGGTGGGACGGTCGAACAGATCGCCGACGCTGGTGTCGTATCCGGCGGCCCGGATCTGGGCCACGATCTGGGTCACCAGCAGGGAGTGCCCGCCGAGCTCGAAGAAGCTGTCGTCCACGCCCACCCGGTCCAGGCCCAGCGCGTCGGCCCAGACCTTGGCCACCACCCGCTCGATCTTGGTTCGGGGGGCGATGTAGCGATCCGACAGATCGACGCGGCCCGGTTCGGGGTCGGGGAGGGCGGCCCGGTCGATCTTGCCGCCCGGGGTCAGCGGGAGGGCGGCCAGCTCGGTGAAGGAAGCCGGGATCATGAAGGCGGGCAGCCTGGCGCGCAGGTAGTCGCGCAGCTCGCCCATGGCGGGAACACCTTCGGCGGGATCGGCCGGAACCAGATACGCCGCCAGCCGTGCCGTGTCCCCCTCCCCGGGCACCGTCACCACCGCGGAGCGGATGTCCGGGTGGGCGGCCAGGGCGGTCTCGATCTCCGCCGGTTCGATGCGGTAGCCGCGGACCTTGACCTGGTCATCGACCCGGCCCACGAACTCCAGCCGTCCATCGGCGCGCCACCGCACCCGGTCACCGGTCCGGTACACCCGCGAACCGTCCGCCGCGAACGGATCCGCCACGAACCGCTCCGCCGTCAACCCCGCACGCCCGGCATACCCGCGCGCCACACCGGCACCACCCACCAGCAACTCACCGGCCACACCCGTCGGCACCAGGTTCAGCGACCCGTCCACCACATACAGACGCCCATCAGCAACCGGCCCTCCGATCGAGGGAGGAAGCTCACTGTCCTCGACCACCCCGATACTCGCCACCACCGTGGCCTCGGTCGGTCCGTAGGCGTTCAGCAGCCGGTGCCCAGCCGCCCGCCATGCCGACGCCAGCGCCACATCCACCCGCTCCGCGCCCGTCACCAGCGTCTTCAACCCGGCCAGATCGGCCGGCGCCAGCACCCGCAGCAACGACGGCACCATGAACGCCAGCTCCACCCCCGCCGAACGGACCAACCCCGCCACTCCGCCCGGCTCGGCCCGTTCCTCGGACGACGCCACGACCAGCGTGCCGCCGCCCGACAGCACCATCACCAGCTCCCACACCGCCGCGTCAAAGC
>NZ_VJZE01000393.1 GCF_009377205.1 Streptomyces phyllanthi | reverse complement strand
ACCTGCGGAAAACCGCCCCCCGCAGACCCCCCACCTGGGTACATACACGGAAGTCCCGCCCCCGGACACGCCAGGGGCGGGACTTCGCCGGGCCGCTCAGACCCAGACCGTGGAGACCGTCAGCCAATCTCGGTACCGGTGACCTCCAGGGCCTCCGTGACCGGCTGGAAGAAGGTCTCGCCACCGGAGGTGCAGTCACCGCTGCCGCCGGAGGTGAGGCCGACGGCCTTGTCGCCCGAGAAGAGCGAGCCGCCGCTGTCGCCCGGCTCCGCGCAGACGTCGGTCTGGATGAGACCGTTGACGATGTCACCGCTGCCGTAGTTCACGGTGGCGTCCAGACCGGTGACCGTGCCCTCGTGCACCTGCGTCGTCGAACCGCTGCGGGTGACCTTCATCCCGACGGTGGCCTCGGCAGCGCCCGTGATCTCCTGGGCGGAGCCGTTGTAGAGGTTGACCTCGCTGGGGTGGTCGACCTCGGCCGTGTACTTGACCAGGCCGTAGTCGTCGTCCGGGAAGCTGGACACCTCGTTCGTGCCGATCTCGTTGCCGTCGGAGTCCGACCAGGTGGAGATCGACTCGGTGCAGTGCCCGGCGGTCAGGAAGAACGGCTCCCCGCCCTTGACCACGTTGAAGCCGAGGGAGCAGCGTCCGCTCCCGTCGGTGATGGCGTCGCCGCCCGCGATGAAGGGCTTGAACTCCCCCTTCGTCCGCTTGAGTTCGGCCTTCGCGCCGAGCCCGTCGACCACCTTGGTCAGCTTGGCCCACTCGGCCTTGGACACCGTGCGGTCCGCGGTGACGACGACCTTGTTGGTCTGCGGGTCGGTCGCCCACGAGGTGCCGGGGATGGTGGCGTCCTGCTTGAGCGTCGTACGGGCGCTCTTCAGCTCGGCGAGGGAGTTCTCGACGATTCTCGCCTTGGCGCCGGCCTGCTGGACGGTCTTGGCGGCGGCCTCGTCGAGCACGTTCACCACGAGGGCCTTGCTCTTCGCGTCGTAATACGTTCCCGCCGCGTCGGCGCCCAGGTCCTGACCGAGCGTCGAGGCGAGCTTTCCGGCCGCGGCGACCGAGAGGGTGCGGAGCGTGGGGGTCTGCTCGGTCTCGCTCGCGTTCGCACTCTGGAAGGTGACTCCCGCGGCGACCAGTGCGGCGATTCCCGCACCCGCCACGGCGGCACGCCGCCTGGGTATGCGTCGGTGCTTCAACTCACGTCCTCCTGTGGGGGGTCGGCCGGAGAGGGGCGTGTGGGGACCCCCACCGACCGGAAGGCGTACGGACAGGGACGCGACCAACAACAAAAAGCGCCGCGTCCATGCCAACTTGCGGCGCCCACTATTCCGAGGAGCGCGGGGAGCACACAAGGTCCACTTCAGGCCGAGCGTCAACTCGCCGGAGCCCAGGGGCGTACGCCCGCTGTGACGTTACCGTCCGGTATCACACCTTGTGAATTCCCACTGCAAACACGGGATGCAACGATCTCCTGCGCAATGGGTGAGGTCTAGTCCTGTCTTGATATCTCCCCTCCCGTGTCCGTATCCAAACGGGGCCACCGGTCCGGGAGTTGCATCCGCACCGATTGCCGATCCACGACGGACGCGAACAAGGGCGAGCCCCCACACGGCATGTGCCGCGTGGGGGCTCGCCCCCTGCTGACTACTGCGGTTCGGTCGCGCGGATACCGGAGCGACTCCGGCCGCACACCGGTCGGATCAGGGTCAGTAGACGCTGACCCCGTAGGCACTCAGGGCCTCGGTGACCGGCTGGAAGAAGGTCGTACCGCCGGAGGTGCAGTTGCCGCTGCCACCGGAGGTCAGACCGTACGCGACGCCGTTGCTGCCGTAGAGCGGGCCGCCGGAGTCGCCGGGCTCGGCGCAGACCGTGGTCTGGATCATGCCGTAGACGATGTCACCGCCACCGTAGTTGACGGTCGCGTTGAGCGCGGTGACCCGTCCGGTGCGGGTGCCGGTGGTGGAACCGGTACGGATGACGTTGGTACCCACGCTCGGGGTGGCAGCGCTGGTGATGTCCACACTGCCCGCGGTGCCGTCCTTGGTGATGGACGTGTTGCTGTACCGGACGATCCCGTAGTCGTTCGTCGGGAAGCTCGATCCGGTGGTCGGTCCGAGGACCGTGGTGCGGCCGGAGTTGGAGTACCAGGTGCCCGCGCCGTCGGTGCAGTGACCGGCGGTCAGGAAGTAGTACGTGCTGCCGCTGCGCACGTTGAAGCCGAGGGAGCAGCGCCAGCTACTCGCATAGATGGCGTCGCCGCCCTTGATCAGTTTGTTGAACTTGCCCGGGGTGTGCTTGATCGTCAGGGCGTCGGCGTTGCTGCCGGCCGCCTCCTTGATCTCGGCGAGCTCCGCCTTGGAGACGGTGCTGTCGACGGTGACGACGACCTTGCCGCTCTTCTCGTCGATCGCCCAGGCGGTGCCCGGTATGTCGGCCTTGAGTACCGACGCGCTGGCGCTCTTGAGCTGGGTCTTGCTGAAGGTCTGCGCGTCGCTCGCCTGCGCGGTGGGGACTGTGACGGCAGCCGCGGCCACGAGTCCGGTGGTGACGGCGATCAGCCGGTTCCGTCTCGTGATTCCGCTGCGGGGGGTGGTGCGCTTGATCCTCACTGTTCGTTCCCTCCTGAGGGAAGTCGGGGGCCCGCTGTGGGGTCGGGGCCCGTGAGGCGCAAGCCAGGGGGAGAGTGCACGGATTCCGGACACGCTGTGCCCCTGACAAGGCGCTGGGGGGAGTATTCGGCCGCGCGGTCGAGTGACGCAAGGGGGCCTTTCGGTCTGGTGGGGCGTCAACTTCGCCTGTTACCAGCGGTAGTTGATCTCACGGCGCACATGTGAAGATTCTGTGCAGATCCCGGGGCCCACTCAAGTGACCCGTACGAGACGGCCGATGGCGCTCCCCCCGGCACTCATTCGGCGCCGTTCCAGCACCCTTTCGGCACCGTTCCAGCCCCCTTGTGGCAGTCGGAGCGCCTTCGTCCCCCGCCGGCCCGCGGCTCAGCAGTCGCACCCGCAGCAGTCACAGCAGTCGCAGTCACAGTCGCGGCAGCAGCCCCTCCGCTTCTTCCGGGACCACGGGCCCTCGTACTCCTTGGCACAGCACAGCTTGCAGGTGCAGCACAGCAGCCAGAACATCCCGCACCCGGCCCAGAACCCGCGCCGCCCCCTCGGCTGCTGGCCTGACGGGCCGTCACCGAAGCCACCGGAACCACCACCGCCGAAGCCGCCCGCTCCCCCGTACGGGTTGCCGTCCCCGTACGGGTTACCACCTCCGTACGGATCGCCTCCCGCATACGGGTTCTGCGGGCCACCCTGCGGCGGCGGACCGTAGGGCCCCGGCGGCTGCGCCTGCCCGTACGGGCCGGGCTGGTGCGCCGAGCACCTCGCGACCGTACCGAACGCGTGGTCCACCGAGCGCCGCAGCTCGTGCACGAGGAGCATGTGCGCCAGCTTCCCCTCGGCACCGTGCTTCCCCGGGGAGTCCTCGGACCCCCAGACGACCTCCCGCAACGCGAGCCTCATCCCGTGCAGCGCGTCGTCGGCGAGCCGCCGGGCCTCGGCGAGGGATGTCCCCGTGGCCGTGAGCGGGTTCCACGCGCCCGAGGCCGCGTCGGCCTCCCTGTCCTCCACCGCGTCCAGCAGATGGGCGAGCCGCCCGAAGAGCCGTCCGGCCTCGGCGAGCGGCTCCACGTTGCCGGGGCGGCCGGCCAGGACCGCGGTGTGGGCGAAGGCCGCCGCGGTCGCCGTCTCGGTCGGTTCGGTGACCGTCAGAATCGGCGTCCCGGGCCCGGCGAGCGCCTCGATCCCCACCTGCCGGTCCACGGCGTCCACGAGCAGTGCCGTGTCGAACCCGACCTCGGATCCCGTACGCGCGCCCGCCCGCCCCCAGCCCGCGGCCACCCGGCGCGCGGCGAGCGCCACCGGCCTGCGGGCCAACAGCCCGTCCCCGTCGGCCATGTGGTCGCGCACCTTGGCCGAGGCGAGCACGAGCGAGACGGCGGCGGCGAGCCGCGCCCCCTCACCACGGGCGACCGAGGCCGTGCGCATCCCGCGCAGGGCGCAGGGCCCGGCGGTCCGCCGCCATCCGGCCGAGCGCTCGCGGTCCGCCTGAGCCTCCGTCAGAACGGAGACGAGCAGCCCGTCGTAGTTGGTGACGAGCCGGGCGAACTGTCCGTGGTCCCCGCGCAGCGCGAGACAGAGCCCACACAGATGCGCCATCCACTGGGCACTCAGTGCCTCACCGAGCCGATGGCTGCAGGGCCTGACGATTCCGAACATGACACTCCCCCGTGTCTTCGTGCGATGGCCGGCCATGTCGTGTGATGTCCAGCTGTCGCATCGTATCGACCCGGGGCATTCACCCATACGCTCCGGCCGTCACCCTTCCGCCGCGAGAAATATTATTTCACTCACAGTCAGCAGCCGTGTACGACGCAGCCCTTGGGGCATACGGGCCCTCGACGAAATCGTTCTGCACCAGTACCGTCACGAAACCCCCGCGCGGCGTCTAACCACTTGGCGCGCCATCCGCATCATGGACGACGATAGGGATGCGGAAAGCAGAAATGACCGCTGTGAGAGGAGGCGTCCATGGGATCGGTGCGCAAGGCGAGTGCCTGGCTTGGCCTCGTCGACGACAACGATGACGAGCGTTACTACGACGACGACTACGCCGAGGGGCAGGAGTCCGGCGATGCCTGGGTCACCGACCCCCGCGTGAAGGTCGCGTCCGAGTCCGCCCAGGAGAAGGGCCGCCGGATCGGCACGGTGACCCCGGACAGCTTCCGGGACGCCCGCAACATCGGCGAGCTCTTCCGGAGCGGGGTCCCGGTCATCATGAACCTCACGAACATGGAGTCCGCCGACGCCAAGCGCGTCGTCGACTTCGCGGCCGGTCTGATCTTCGGCCTGCGCGGCTCGATCGAGCGCGTCTCCAACCGTGTGTTCCTGCTGACCCCGGCCGACACGCAGATCGTCAGCGGCGAGCCCGCCGCCCGTCAGGCGGACGGTTTCTTCAACCAGAGCTGAGGCAGGGCCGCTCATCTGCCCCGCATTCCGATGGGGGGATCACCGGAACGCGTCGAGGCCGGTGAGCGCCTTGCCCAGCACCAGCTGGTGCATCTCGACGGTGCCCTCGTAGGTGAGCACGGACTCCAGATTGGTGGCGTGCCGCATGACGGGATACTCGAGGGAGATCCCGTTGGCGCCGAGGATCGTACGAGCGGTGCGGCAGATCTCGATCGCCTCCCGTACGTTGTTCAGCTTGCCGAAGCTGATCTGCTCGGGACGGAGCCGTCCCGCGTCCATCCGCCGCCCCAGATGGTGGGCGAGCAGAATCCCCTTGTGCAGCTCGACCGCCATGTCGGCGAGCTTGGCCTGGGTGAGCTGGAAGCCGCCGATGGGCCTGCCGAACTGCTCCCGGGTCCGCGCGTAGTCGACGGCGGCCTCGAAGCAGGCCCGCGCCGCCCCCATCGAACCCCACACGATCCCGTAGCGGGCGTGGGAGAGACAGCTGAGCGGCCCCTTGAGTCCGGTGACCTCGGGCAGTACGGCGTCGGCGGGCAGTCTTACGTCGTCCATGACGAGCTCACTGGTGACGGACGCGCGCAAGGACCACTTGTGCTTGATCTCGGGCGCCGAGAAACCCGGGCTGTCGGTCGGCACCACGAACCCGCGGATCCCCTCCTCCGTCCGTGCCCAGACCACGGCCACCCCGGCGACGGACCCGTTGGTGATCCACGTCTTCCGGCCGGTGAGCACCCAGTCGGCGCCGTCGCGCCGGGCGTACGTACGCATCGACGCGGGGTCGGATCCATGGTCCGGCTCGGTCAGCCCGAAGCACCCGATGACCTCGCCGGAGGCCATGCGCGGCAGCCACGTCTGCTTCTGTTCCCCGCTGCCGAACCGGTGGACGGCGTACATGGCGAGGGACCCCTGCACGGACACGAGCGACCGGATCCCCGAGTCCGCGGCCTCCAGCTCCAGACAGGCCAGCCCGTACTGCACGGCACTGGCACCGGCACATCCGTACCCGCTGAGGGACATGCCCAGGGCGCCCATCGACCCCAGCTCCCGGGCCAGCTCCCGGATCCCGGGCAGCTCCCCGGTCTCGTACCACTCGGCGACGTACGGCAGCACCCGCTCGGCGGCCCAACTCCGCACGGTGTCGCGGATGGAGAGGTCTTCGTCGTCCAGCAGATCGTCAAGTCCCAGCGGATCGGCGGGATCGAAGGGCGGCAACGTCGAGGAAGCGGACATGGGGGCGGCCTCCGGCTCAGGAAAACTAGCACCGCTAATAAGGGGTCGACGCCGACGTTACGACGGCACTTCTTTCCGCCGCAACGGCGACCAGCCACGACGACGCGGCCCGACGGCGCCGAACCCGCCCCGGCCGGCGAACCCGTCACCCACGTGCCTCGGCACGCGCCTCAGCTCACGGACGACTCGGCCCGCACCTTCGCGCTCTCCTTACGGGGCGCGGGCACATCGGTCCCCTCGGCCGGGCCCGCCGCAGACGCCTCGCACTCCATGGCCCGCGGCAACCGCAGCGCCATCACCGCCCCCGCCAGCAACAGCACCGCGCTGACCAGCAGCGTCACATGCAGCCCGTGCACGAAGGAGTCCCGCGCGGCATGGCGCAGAGCCTCGCCCGGCGAGCCACCCAGCCTGCCGGCCACCTCGTACGCCTCGCCCAGCGAGTGCCCGGCCGCCGCCGAGGCCGCCTGGGGAACCCCGCGCACATCGGACAGCCCGGGCGCGTACGCCGCGTTCATCACGCTGCCGAGCAGGGCGATACCGATGCCCGCCCCGAGCTGGTACGACGTCTCGCCGATGGCCGCGGCCCCGCCCGCCTGGGCCTGTGGCGCCTCGCTGAGCATCGACTCGTACGCCCCGAAGAGCGTCGTCTCCAGGCCGAACCCGAGGAGGACGAAGCCGGTGAGCAGCAGGGCGGGCTTGTCGTGCTGACCCATGGCCATCAGCAGGACGACCGCGCCCGCCGTGAGGCAGAAGCCCACGGACACCATGCGGCGCGGCCCGAGGCGTTGCAGCATCTTCGAGCCGAACAGCCCCGCAGCCATCGCCGCGACCGTGAGCGGCAGCAGCCGCAGGCCCGTCTCCAGCGGGGACAGCCCCAGCACGAGTTGCAGATACTGCGCCGCGATCAGTTCCAGCCCCACCAGCGCGAGCATGGCGAGCACGATGCAGCCGACGGAGGTGCTGAACGCGGGGCGCGCGAACATCCGCAGGTCCACCAGCGGGTGGGTGCGCCGCCGCTGCCGCCGTACGAAGGCGGTCAGCAGCCCGCCGCCCAGCACCAGGGGCAGCAGCGTGTACAGGTCGAACGGGTTCTCCCCGCTGCCCAGCCGCTTCACGCCGAGCACGACGCCGAAGAGGCCGAGGGCGGCCATGAGCGCGCCCACCACGTCCCAGGGCCCGTTCCGGTCACCGGTCGACTCGGGCAGCAGCAGGCGGCCGACCGGCAGGCTGACCACCATCAGCGGGATGTTGACGAGGAAGACCGAGCCCCACCAGAAGTGCTCCAGCAGGAAGCCGCCGAGCAGGGGCCCGACGGCGGCGCCGACCGCGGCCACGCCGGTCCAGATGCCGATGGCCAGCGCCCGCTCGCGCCGGTCGGGGAACACCTGCCGCAGGATCGACAGCGTGGCGGGCATGATCATGGCGCCACCGACGCCGAGCAGCGCCCGGGCCACGATCAGCACCGGCGCGTTGTCGGCGACGGCCGCCATGCCCGAGGCGATGCCGAAGAGTCCGTATCCGAGGAGGAGGACCCGTCTGCGGCCGACGCGGTCGCCGAGCGTGCCGAAGAGGATCAGCAGCGAGGCGCAGACGAGCGGGTAGGCGTCGACGATCCAGAGCAACTCGATCGCGCTGGGTGTGAGGTCCTCGGTGACGGCAGGGACCGCGACGTGCAGCACGGTGGCGTCGAGGGCGACGAGCAGCAGGCTGGCGCAGAGGACGACGAGGACGACCCAGCGGTTGGCACCGCCTCCGGCCGCCCGACGGCACCGCGCAGCGGCCGTGGTCGTCCCGGACATGTACGTACCTCCCAGATGAACCCTCGCGTTCGGCGGGACCGCGGGGCGGGGACTCCCCGGCGGCTGCGGCCCGGGAGGAGCGGTGTCCCGGACCCGCGCAACGAAAGGCGAGTGAGCCGTCAGGGTACGCGAGATCCCGCCGGTGGCGCGTGGCGGACCT
Organism: Streptomyces phyllanthi; assembly: GCF_009377205.1. Taxonomy (GTDB): domain Bacteria; phylum Actinomycetota; class Actinomycetes; order Streptomycetales; family Streptomycetaceae; genus Streptomyces; species Streptomyces phyllanthi. The sequence goes on along the minus strand of NZ_VJZE01000393.1, from coordinate 638 downwards.
CTCATGGAGCGTTCATGCAGCGTGTGGCGTACGCCACGCACTTCTCCGCGTCACTGCTCCCGTCACCTCTCCCGCCCTCTGTCCTGTCGCCTCCCGTGTCATCTGCCCCGCCGTCCCGCCCGTCATCCGGCATCACGTACGAAAAGGCCGTCCGGTTCCGGGGGCCGCCGATAATCGAGCGCGTGACCGATCTTGCAACGCGCCCGGCGCCGACCCTGCTGCGCCGGGCCGCCCCCGCACTCCTCGGGTACGCCGCCGTGCGCTCCCTGGGTCTGGTCGTCCTCGCCCTGTGGAGCGCGGCGCGCGACAAGAGCGCGCACACCCTCTTGACGGCTCGCTGGGACTCGCTCTGGTACGTCAGGGTCGCCGATCTGGGGTACGGCTACGAGGTCCGGCTCCCGGGCGGCGACATCCACTCCAACCTCGCCTTCTTCCCGCTGCTGCCCTGGCTGGAGCGGACCGTGTCGGCGGTGACCCCGCTGTCGTCCGCGGACGCCGGCCTCCTCGTGAGCACGTTCGCCTCGCTGGCCGCCGCCTGGGGGATCTTCGCCGTCGCGGACCACGTGTACGGGTCTCGGCACGTGTACGGGTCCCGGGAGGAAGAAGGGCGCGAAGCGCGGCCCGGGAAGGGAGGTGGG
>NZ_VJZE01000392.1 GCF_009377205.1 Streptomyces phyllanthi | reverse complement strand
GGCTCACCGCCGGCCGGCGGTGAGCCCCTCCTGCTTGCTTCCTCGCTTCCTCAGCCGGCTCACGCCCAGCTGATGAGCCTCTTCGGCTGCTCCAGGACCGCCGCCACATCCGCCAGCACCTTCGAGCCCAGCTCCCCGTCCACCAGGCGGTGGTCGAAGCTCAGTGCCAGGGTGGTGACCTGACGGGGCTTCACCTTGCCCTTGTGGACCCAGGGCTGGAGCCTGATGGCGCCGACGGCGAGAATCGCGGACTCGCCGGGGTTGAGGATCGGTGTGCCCGTGTCGATGCCGAAGACACCGACGTTCGTGATGGTGACCGTGCCGCCCTGCATGGCGGCGGGGGAGGTCTTTCCCTCCCGCGCCGTCGAGACCAGCTCGCCCAGCGCCACCGCCAGTTGCGGAAGCGTCTTGTCGTGCGCGTCCTTGATGTTCGGCACGATCAGCCCGCGGGGGGTCGCCGCCGCGATGCCGAGGTTCACGTACCGCTTGAGCACGATCTCCTGGGCCGCCTCGTCCCAGGACGCGTTGATCTCCGGGTTCCGCCTGATCGCGACCAGCAGGGCCTTGGCGATCAGCAGGAGCGGGTTCACCCGCAGGCCCTCGAACTCCCGGTCCTGCTTCAGCTCCTCGACCAGCTTCATGGTGCGGGTCACGTCGACCGTCACGAACTCCGTGACATGCGGCGCCGTGAACGCCGAGCCGACCATGGCCTGCGCGGTGGCCTTGCGGACACCCTTGACCGGGACACGGGTCTCACGGGCGGCGTCGTACGACACGGTGACCGGCGACGGGGCGACCGCGGGAGCCGGGGCGGCGGGTGCGGCCGGGGCCGCCGGGGCGGGAGCGGCCTGCGGCGCGGCGGGCTCCGCGGCCGGAGGGGCCACCGCCGCACGCACGTCCTCACGCGTGATGATCCCGTCCGGGCCGGACGGCGTGACCGTCGCCAGATCGACCCCGAGGTCCTTGGCCAGCTTGCGCACCGGCGGCTTCGCCAGCGGGCGCGGCTGCGCGGTCCCATGGCCGTTCAGCTCGGCCTGGGCGCCCTGGAGCGCCGAGGACGCGTACGGCTGGTCCTCGGCGGCCGGGGGCTCCACGGGTCGGGCTCCCCGGCGGGGACGGCGCCGGGTGGACGACTCCGCGACCCCGTACCCGACGAGCACGGGCTTGCGGCCCTGCGGCTTGGCCGGCTCGGCGGCCTTCGGTGCCTCGGCCTCGGGCGTCGGCGCCTCATCGGCGGGCGCGGCACCGCCCGTCACGTCCACCGCGATGATGGCTGTGCCCACGTCCACCGTCGTGCCCTCGGGGAAGTGGAGGTCGCGTACGACACCGTCGTACGGGATGGGCAGCTCGACCGCCGCCTTCGCCGTCTCGACCTCGCACACGATCTGTCCGTCGGTGACCGTGTCACCGGGCTGGACGTACCACTTGAGGATCTCGGCCTCGGTGAGTCCCTCGCCCACGTCGGGCATCTTGAACTCCCGCACGGACGCTTCAGTCATCGTCGTCACGACCCTCTCCTCAGTACGCCAGCGAGCGGTCGACGGCGTCGAGTACCCGGTCCAGGTTCGGCAGGTACTCCTCCTCCAGCCGCGCCGGCGGATACGGGGCGTGGTAGCCGCCGACCCGGAGCACGGGCGCCTCCAGGTGGTAGAAGCACCGCTCGGTGATCCGGGCGGCGATCTCCGCGCCGGAGCCGAAGAACACCGGCGCCTCGTGCACCACGACCAGGCGGCCGGTCCTCTCGACCGAGGCCTGGATCGAGTCGAAGTCGAGGGGGGACACGGAGCGGAGGTCCAGGACCTCCAGCGACCTGCCCTCCTCCTCCGCCGCCCCGGCGACCTCCTGGCAGAGCTTCACCATCGGGCCGTACGCGGCGAGCGTGAGGTCGGTGCCCTCCCGTACGACACGGGCCTTGTGCAGGGGGTCGGGGATCGCCTCGCGGTTGACCTCGGCCTTGTCCCAGTAGCGGCGCTTCGGCTCGAAGAAGATCACCGGGTCGTCGCTCTGGATGGCCTGCTGCATCATCCAGTAGGCGTCGGACGCGTTCGACGGAGAGACGATCTTCAGGCCCGCCACATGCGCGAACAGGGACTCGGGGGACTCGGAGTGGTGCTCCACCGCGCCGATGCCGCCGCCGTACGGGATCCGGACCACGACCGGAAGCTTCACCTTGCCCAGCGAGCGGGCGTGCATCTTCGCGAGCTGGGTGACGATCTGGTCGTACGCCGGGAACACGAAGCCGTCGAACTGGATCTCCACCACCGGGCGGTAGCCGCGCAGCGCGAGGCCGATCGCCGTGCCGACGATGCCCGACTCGGCGAGCGGGGTGTCGATGACCCGGTCCTCACCGAAGTCCTTCTGCAGCCCGTCCGTCACCCGGAACACGCCGCCGAGCTTGCCGACGTCCTCCCCCATGATCAGAACCTTGGGGTCGGACTCGAGGGCCTTGCGCAGCGATTCGTTGATCGCCTTGGCCAGCGCCATGCTCCTGGATGCCACAGCCTGAGCGGTCATCGCTTCCCGCCCTCCTCCACGTCAGCGAACGAAGCCTGGTACGCGGCGAACTGGGCACGCTCCTCGTCGACGAGGGCGTGACCGTCCGCGTACACGTTCTCGAAGATGGCGAAGTGGTCCGGGTCCGGCATGGCACGCACCACCTCGCGCACTCGCCTTCCCAACGCCTCGCTCTCCGCTTCGAGTTCCGAGAAGAATCCCTCGTCCGTGTCGGTTTCGGACTCGAGGTAGCCGCGCAGGCGCGCGATCGGGTCCTTCGCCTCCCAGGCCACCCGTTCGTCGTCGTGGCGGTAGCGGGTCGGGTCGTCGGAGGTGGTGTGGGCGCCCATGCGGTACGTGTACGCCTCGACGAGGGTCGGCCCCTCACCGCTGCGGGCCCGCTCCAGGGCCCACCTGGTGACGGCGAGGCAGGCCAGGACGTCGTTGCCGTCGACCCGGACGCCGGGGAAGCCGAAGCCCTGGGCGCGCTGGTAGAGCGGCACACGGGTCTGCTTCTCGGTCGGCTCGGAGATGGCCCACTGGTTGTTCTGGCAGAAGAACACGACCGGCGCGTTGTAGACCGCGGAGAAGGTGAACGCCTCGGCGACGTCGCCCTGGCTGGACGCGCCGTCACCGAAGTACGCGATGACCGCCGAGTCCGCGCCGTCCTTGGCCACGCCCATCGCGTACCCCGTCGCGTGCAGCGTCTGGGAGCCGATGACGATCGTGTAGAGGTGGAAGTTGTTGCCGCTGGGGTCCCAGCCGCCGTTGTTCACGCCGCGGAACATGCCGAGGAGGTTCGTCGGGTCGACGCCGCGGCACCAGGCGACGCCGTGCTCACGGTAGGTCGGGAAGACGTAGTCGTCGTCGCGCAGGGCCCGTCCGGAGCCGATCTGGGCGGCCTCCTGGCCGAGCAGCGAGGCCCACAGGCCCAGCTCGCCCTGGCGCTGGAGCGCGGTGGCCTCGGCGTCGAAGCGCCGGGTGAGCACCATGTCGCGGTAGAGACCGCGGATCTCTTCGGGGGTGACGCCGGCGACGTACGCGTCGTACTCGGCGTTCTTGATCCGCTTGCCCTCGGGCGTCAGCAGCTGGACGAGCTCGGGCTCGCCGCTCGACGTCTTCCTGGCGGCAGTGCGGGTGGTGCGCTTGGTGCCGGTGGTGCTGCTCTTGGTGCCGGTGGTGCCGGCCTTGCCTCCGGCGCTGCGTCGCGGCTTGCGCGCGGCAGTGCTCTCCACGGTCACGTGTGCTCCTCCGTCGGTCCGGCCCCCGGGATTGCCGGGTGGCCAGTGCGGCTCGCCTGGTCCCGCAACCCGTGCACGGGGTGGGTGCCCTCGGCCGGGAACAGGCGTGACAGGTGCCCCGGCGAGCGCCCTGCAGAAGGCACGTTACCCAGTGCTCCACATTCCTGTGAAACCCCTCCTGACCTGCGTTTTTCCTTGGATTTCCAAGTATTTTCCCTCGGATTTCCAAGTAGCTCGCGTTTGTCGGGAACAACTGCTGGTCACAGCACTGGTCACAGCCTCGCAGGGGGCCGGAACACCGGCACGTTATCCCGCTCACCCCGAACACGGGAAGGGTTCGCCTCGTGGATCCGTCGTGCCGGTCCACCGGAACGGCGCAAGGGACCGGCGCGTCGGCAACGAAACGGCACGCGCGCGTGGGGCACGGTTCTGTGCTCCACGCGCGCGTGAAAGGTGTTTGCCGGTGATTCCCGGATCCTCAGGAGCCCTCAGGCCGCGGCCCGTGTCAGGAATCCCCCTCGTCGCCCGTGACACCGCCCGTCGGCAGGTCCGGGGTCTCCTCCTCGTCCGGCGGCGTCGTCTCCTCCTCCGTCGGCTCCTCACTGGCCGTCGCGGTGTTCGACGGCTGACCGCCCGACGGCTGGCTCTGCGTGTTGGAGGGGGTGGGGGTCGGTGACGGGGTGTACGAGGGCGACGACCAGCCCGAGCCGGACCCCGTGCTGGTGTCCTCCTCCGTGGCCTCGTCGGTGGGCTCCTCGCTGGGCGACTCGCTGGAGTCCTTGTCCTCGGACTTCGTGGCGGTCGGCGACTGGGTCGTCCCCGAGCCGCCTCCGCCGCCGTCGTCCTTGTTGTTCAGCGCGAGCGCGACGCCCGCCGCGATGGCGATGACCGCGAGGACCGCGAGGATCCACAGCTTGCCGCGGCCGCTGCCGCGGTTGCCGTGGCCCTCGAAGCCGCCGTCGTCCCGGCCGCCGCCGTTCGGCAGGATCGGCTGCGGGATCTGCGCGGTCCCCATCTCACCGGGGTGCGGCAGCGCGGCCGTACCCGCAAAACCACCGGACGGCGTGTGCGCGCCCTCGTGCATGGTGACGGGCCCGGTGTTCCAGGTGCCGGTGTGACTGCCCTGGTCGTACAGCATCTGGAGGCCGTACTGGACCAGCCCGCGCATCTCCTCGGCCGTCTGGAACCGGTCGTCCGGCTCCTTGGCGAGCGAGCGCATCACGAGCCCGTCGAGCTCCGGCGGCGCACCGTCGGAGAACTCGGAGGGGGGCACCGGGATGTCCTGCACATGCTGGTAGACCACCGACAGCGGTGTCTCGCCGACGAACGGCGGCCTGAGCGCGAGGAGCTCGTACAGCAGGCAGCCGGTCGCGTACAGGTCGGAGCGGTGGTCGACGGCCTTGCCGAGCGCCTGCTCCGGGGACAGGTACTGGGGCGTGCCCATGACCATGCCGGTCTGCGTCATCGTCGTGGACGCCCCGTGCAGGGCGCGGGCGATGCCGAAGTCCATCACCTTCACGGCGCCCGTGTTGGTGATGATGACGTTGGCCGGCTTGATGTCGCGGTGCACGATGCCGTGCTGGTGCGAGTAGGCGAGCGCCTCCAGCACCCCGGAGACGATGATCAGCGCCTGCTCCGGCCCGGGTGCCTCGGCGTTGATCAGCAGGTCGCGGATCGTCCGGCCCTCGACCAGCTCCATCACGATGTACGGCGCCGGAGTCCCGTTGACGATGTCCTCACCGGAGTCGTACACCGCCACGATCGCGTGGTGGTTCAGCCCGGCCACGGACTGCGCCTCACGCGTGAAGCGCGCTTTGGAGACGGGATCCTCGGCGAGATCGGAACGCAACAGCTTGACCGCGACCGTACGGCCGAGACGCACGTCCTCGGCCGCGAAGACCTCGGCCATGCCGCCACGGCCGAGTCTGCGGGTCAGCCGATACCGGCCGTCCCCGACAAGCCCACCATTGCCCCACATCTCCGGCGCGTCTGACGTACCGCCGCCAGCCGCCTCGGGGTCGGACGGGCCCTGAGCGCGCTGCTGTGCCATCAGTCCTCGCCGTCGTTTCTGCCCGCGGTCCGCGCGGTCGTTGCTACGGTCTTCCGTCGGGCCACGCTACAGCCTCCGCGCAAGAGGCCGGTCCGACTTGTATCTGAGACGGAATCAGGATGGACCGGCCATCAAACCTTCCGGGCAGCCCGTCGTGCAAATCCCGACCGCCTGCCGTGCACATACCGTGTACCTGCCGTGCGGACCTCGTAACGCTCCCGCGACGCTTCTTTCTCGTACGGTCACGGATCGGGCACCCCGCTTGACGTGTCAGTGCCCTGGGGCAGACTTGGCCGGGAATCACTCAGCGGATCACGACGCATCACGATGGACCGCGACGGACCGCGAGGATTCAGAGGATCACGAGGATCACCGAACGCGGGAGCCACGCCGGCAGTCCCAGCGGGTGGCGATGGGGGACGCAGAAACATGAGCCAGGACGGCGCACAGGGCCGGTACGGGGGGAGTTCGCTGGCCGGCGGCCGCTACCAGCTGCGCGATCTGCTCGGTGAGGGCGGCATGGCCTCAGTGCACCTCGCCTATGACTCCGTGCTCGACCGGCAGGTCGCGATCAAGACACTGCACACCGAGCTCGGGCGTGAGCAGGCCTTCCGCGAGCGGTTCCGCCGCGAGGCCCAGGCCGTGGCGAAGCTCACGCACACGAACATCGTCTCGGTCTTCGACACGGGCGAGGACGACCTGGGCGGCATGACGACTCCGTACATCGTCATGGAGTACGTCGAGGGCAAGCCGCTCGGCTCGGTGCTCGACGCGGACGTCCGGCAGTACGGCGCGATGCCCGCCGACAAGGCGCTGAAGATCACCGCGGACGTGCTGGCCGCGCTGGAGATCAGCCACGAGATGGGCCTGGTCCACCGCGACATCAAGCCCGGCAACGTGATGATGACGAAGCGCGGCGTGGTCAAGGTCATGGACTTCGGCATCGCCCGCGCCATGCAGTCGGGCGTCACGTCGATGACGCAGACGGGCATGGTCGTCGGCACCCCGCAGTACCTCTCGCCGGAGCAGGCGCTGGGCCGTGGCGTCGACGCGCGCAGCGACCTCTACTCGGTCGGCATCATGCTGTTCCAGCTGACCACCGGGCGGCTGCCGTTCGAGGCGGACTCGCCGCTGGCGATCGCGTACGCGCATGTCCAGGAGGAGCCGGTGGCCCCCTCCTCGATCAACCGTTCCCTCCCCCCGGCGGTGGACGCGCTGGTCGCCCGCGCGCTCAGGAAAAACCCGAACGAACGTTTCCCGAGCGCCGAGGCCATGCGTGGCGAGTGCCTGCGGGTGGCCGCCTCGCTCCAGGCCGCCGCTCCGAGCATCGTGCCGGGCGCGCAGACGTCCAGCGGTGCCGGGGTGGCCTCCGCCGTCTTCCCGCCGGTCGGCCAGTCGGCCCCTCTGGCGGGGCCCGTGCAGACGCCGTACCAGCCGGGCCCGTACGGCCCGTCGGCCTCGGGGCCCGGCCCGGTCCCCCAGCCGCCCTCGCCGGCGTACGGCTACCCGCAGCAGGGCGGCTACCCGACGCCGCCGCAGTCCGCCGCGTACTCGCCACAGCAGGGGCCGGCGACCCCACCGCCGTACAACATCACCCCGCAGCCCTCGACGCCGGCCGCCGGTTCGCCCCGGAGCGGCAAGGGCAACAAGGGCGTCGTCATCGGCTCGGTCGCCGTCTCCCTCGTCGCGATCGGCGGCCTCGTCACGGCCCTGCTACTGAACAGCGGCAGCGACAACCAGGGAGGGGGTGGGGAACCCACCGCCTCCTCCTCGCCCTCGGTGGTGGCCGGACACAAGGGCCCGGACACGACCAAGACCATCGAGACGACGGAGTGCACCGAGCCGTCGGAGTCGTACGACGACCCCGACAAGATCATCGTCCCGAACTTCACCTTCAAGAACATCGACTCGGTGAAGAAGTGCCTCCAGGCGGCGGGCTGGCAGTACGAGTCCAGGGACTACGACGAGAACACGTACGGCGAGGGCACGGTCATGGAGCAGCTCCCCGCGGCCGACGACGAGGCCGACCCCAAGGACATGCCCAAGATCGTGCTGTACGTCTCGACGGGCAACCCCGCCTGAACCCGGCTCGTACGAACGGGAAGGGGGCCCGGCACTCGGATGTGCCGGGCCCCCTTCCCGTGACTGCTACAGGTACGGCCCGCCCGAGCGGCCACCCGTGCGCGGGTCCTCCTGGCCGTCGCCGCCGACGCCCGGCGGGAGGGCACGGCGCATCTGCTCCAGCTGGGCCCTCGCGGCCATCTGCTGGGCGAACAGGGTGGTCTGGATCCCGTGGAACAGGCCCTCCAGCCAGCCGACCAACTGGGCCTGCGCGATACGCAGTTCCGAGTCGCTGGGGATCGCCTCGTCCGTGAACGGCAGGGAGAGCCGCTCCAGCTCCTCGACGAGCTCCGGGGCCAGGCCGTCCTCCAGCTCCTTCACCGAGCTGGCGTGGATCTCCTTGAGCCGGGCACGGCTCGCCTCGTCGAGAGGTGCCGCCCGCACCTCCTCCAGAAGCTGCTTGATCATGCTGCCGATCCGCATGACCTTCGCCGGCTGCTCCACCTGTTCCGTCACCGGAATCTCGCGGGGGTCCTCGTCCCCTCCGCCGCCGAGCGCCAGACCGTCCTGGCCGACAACCAGGATCTGGGGACTCTCGGACGATCTTTCGTTCCTCGGCATCTCCATGCCGCCATTCTCTCGCACCCGTACACCTCATCACCGTGGTGCCCCCGGTGAGGGGTGATCCACCGTTTACGTACGGGCCGTTCGTGTCGAGGTCCGCCCCCATGACCGGTATGCACCGATTGCCGGACCCGGGATGCCGGGACGGAGGCGGCGTGTGAGCCTGGGGTGGCTGCCGTACGTACTCGCACCTCTCACCTCGCACACGCACCTCGCATCGGAAGGGGTGGCGACGTGGCTCCATGGCTTCGCATACGGCGACGGCTCGCACGACGGCCCCGCTTACCGCACGGGGCGCTGACGGCTCCGGCCCCGGCGGTCCCGGTCGTGACGGCTCTGGTCCTGGCGGTGGGCGCCATCCAGCCGTCGTACGCCGCCGAGCCGGCCGAGCCCACCCCCACGG
>NZ_VJZE01000391.1 GCF_009377205.1 Streptomyces phyllanthi | reverse complement strand
CCACCGCCATGTCCACCCCACGCTCAAGACACAGCCCCACCACCGACTCCGCACCCACACCCTGCGCACACAACAGCCCGGCCAACCGACCGGCACGCTCCCACAACCCCGCATAAGTAAGCGACGCCCCACCGCACACCACCGCCACCGCATCCGGATGCTGCCGCACCCGCTCAGCGACCAGGTCATGAGCCCCACCCACACCCGGCAGCGGCGCCACCGCATCGTTCCAGCCCGCCAACAGCAGCCGCCGCTCAGCCACCGACAACAAAGGCAGATCACCGACCCGCCGCTCCGCATCCTCGGCAACGGCGGTCAGCACGTTGACGAGATGTGCCGCCATCCGCTCCACCGTGGCGGCGTCGAACAGCGACGTCCGGTAGTCGATCCTGCCGACCAGCTCGCCACTGGCGTGGATCTCCCCCAGCCCCATCACGAGGTCGAACCGCACCGGCGGCGACGTGTCCAGGGGGAGGCCGTTCCGGGAGTCCGGTCCGGCGGCGCCTCCCGGCGCGGGCATGCCGTCGGCCGGGGCCGCGGGGTCGTAGTTGAACAGGACCTGGAACAGCGGGGCCCGGGACCGGTCTCGGTCGGTGGCCAGCGCGTCCACCAGCTGCTCGAAGGGCAGGTCCTGGTGCTCGTAGGCGCCCAGCGCCACGTCCCGTACCCGGCCCAGCAGCTCGGTGAAGGTCGGGTCCGCGGACAGATCGGTGCGCAGGACCAGGGTGTTGACGAAGAACCCGATGAGGTCGTCGGTCTCAGCACGGTTGCGGTTGGCCACCGGCGCGCCGACCACGACGTCGTCCTGGCCGCAGTACCGGCCCAGCAGCACGGCGGACGCGGCCAGCAGCGTCATGAACATCGTCGCGCCGTTGCGGCGGGCGATCTCCTTCAGCCGGTCCGCGACCGGCGCGGGGACCACGAACCCGACAGAGGCTCCGGGACCGTCCGAGACCCTTGAGCGGGGCCGGTCGACGGGCAGCTCCAGCACCGGCGCCCCGGCCAGCTGCCGACGCCAGTACGCCAGCTGCCCGTCCAGCACCTCCCCGGTCAGCCAGGACCTCTGCCACACCGCGAAGTCGGCGTACTGCACCCCGAGCGGCGCCAGCGGATCCGGCTCACCGGCGCGGAACGCCTTGTACAGGAGTTCCAGCTCGCGGTGGAAGATCCGGCCCGACCACTCGTCCGAGGCCACGTGGTGCACGGACACCGCCAGCACGTGCCCGGCCGCGCCCAGCCGGATCAGGCAGGCCCGCAGCACCGGCCCGGCGGCCAGGTCGAACGGCGCCGCCGCCTCCGCCGCCACCAGCCGCCGCGTCACGGTCACCGAGTCCGCCGTCGCGGACACGTCCACCACCGGCAGCGGCACCTCCGTCGGCGGGTCGATCACCTGGCTGGCGAGGCCGTCCCGGCCGGCGACCAGCCGGGTCCGCAACACCTCGTGCCGCGCGACGACGGCCGTCAGCGCCGCGTGGAGCGCCGCCACGTCGATGTCGCGGCCCAGGCGCATGTGCATCGGCACGTTGTATTCGGCCGATCCCGGTTCGAGCTGGTCGAGGAACCACAGACGCTGCTGCGCGAACGAGAGCGGGAGCCGGTCCCGCCGGTCCACCGGGGTGATCGACGGGGCGGAGCCGCGGGGGGCGCCCTGCCGGGTTCCGAGCAGTTCCACGATGTCGTCGCGCCAGTCCTGGAGCCTCTGCCGGAGGTCACCGGTCAGCACGTCCTTCGGTGCGGAGACCCGGAGCCGTCCCTCGTGAACGCTGAAGCGCACACCCTGGTTCTCGAGGTTCTCAACAAGATCTGCGGGGGAAGCAGCCATCAGGAAATACCATCCTCGCCGGGCCGTGCGTCCTGTCCGTAACCACCGAGTGCCTGGAGCACTTCGTCATCTGACATGCGCTCGATCTCGTCCAAGATCCGTTCCTCGACCACCTGGGCGAGTTCACGCACCGTGGGCTGGTCGAACAAGGCCGCCAGGGGCACCTCGGTCCCGAATGCGTCTCGGATGCGGGAGATCACCTGGGTGGCCAGCAGTGAGTGGCCCCCGAGTTCGAAGAAGTTGTCCTCGGCCCCGACGTGGTCCGCCCCGAGGAGTTCGGCCCAGATCCCGGCCAGCAGCTCCTCGGCGGGGGTCGAGGGCGCAACGTAGGAGCCGTCCTGGTCGGTACGGCCGATGTCGGGCACCGGCAGCGCGGCGCGGTCGATCTTGTTGCTGGACGTCAGCGGCAGGCCGGCCAACTCGACGAACACCGACGGGATCATGGATTCCGGCAGGCTCTGACGCAGATGCCCGCGCAGATCGCCCGAGTCGGGGATGCCTTCGGACGGGTCGGCGGGTACGACGTAGGCCACCAGGCGTACCTGCGCCGACTCACCGAACGGGGTCACCACCGCCACCTGCACACCGGGGTGGGCGGCGAGCGCGGCCTCGATCTCCCCAGGTTCTATCCGGACTCCTCGTACCTTGACCTGGTCATCGGCCCGGCCCAGGAACTCCATCCGTCCCGCCGCGCTCCACCGCACCCGGTCACCTGTCCGGTACATGCGCGAGCCATCAGCCGCGAACGGGTCGGCGACGAACCGCCGCGCGGTCAGCGCCGGACGGCCTCCGTACCCGCGAGCCACCCCAGGGCCGCCGATGAACAGCTCGCCGGCCACTCCGACCGGCACCGGGCGCAGCCGGGTATCCAGCACGTACACCGTCGTCCCGGCGACCGGCAGCCCGATCGGAACCGGCGAAACCGGCTCCCGCATCAGCCACGCCATCGACGTGATCGTCGCCTCCGTCGGCCCGTACGTGTTGAGCACGGGCACCGAAGTCCGCTCGAACCAGTCGGCCAACGCCCCGGCCGGCACCGCCTCACCGCCCAGGTTCAGCAGGCGGAAGTCCGGGCCCAGCCCGTAGCCCGCCGAAAGGTCGGAGGCCGAAAGGTCGGAGATGGCCAGCTCCCAGACCGCGGGCGTCATCTCCACCATGGTGACTCGCTGCGCCCGGATCTCTCGCAGCACCCGTGCCGGCGTCCACAGCTCGGCGCCGCGCAGCACCAGCCGCCCGCCGTACATGAGGACCGAGAAAAGCTGGTCCACTGTGGCGTCGAAGGTGATGGAGGCGAACTGCAAGGTACTGTCCGCCGGGGTGATCCCGTACTGGCGGCCCAGTTCCACCAGTCGCACGCTCATGGCGGAGTGTTCGATGAACACGCCGTTGGGCCGACCGGTCGAACCTGAGGTGAAGATGACGTACGCCAGGTTCCCCGGCCCCGCTTGGGCCGGCAGATCAGAGGCCGGGTGAGTATCGGTCGCCGCCTGGTCGCCATTGATCAGCAGCTGCGGTACCGCGGTGGATTCGAGCCGGTCCGCCACCTCGCTCTGGGTGATCACCAGCGTCGCCCCGGCGGCTTGGAGCATGTACTGCATCCGCTGACCGGGATGGTCGGCATCCAGTGGCAGATAAGCCGCACCGGCCTTCAGCACCCCCAGCAGCGCCACCATCAGACCGGTGCCCCGCTGCAGGCACACCCCCACCACATCCTCACAGCCGATACCCCGCGCCCGCAGATGCCGCGCCAACCGGTTCGACCGTGCGTTCAGCTCCCCGTAGGTGAGCTGCCGATCCCCCTCCACCACCGCAACCGCGTCCGGCCGCAGCCTCGCCTGCTCCGCGATCAGTTCCAGGACCGAGCCCCTCACCGCCGGCTCCGCACCCGTCCCCCACACCCGCAACTCACCACGCTCGGCGTCGGCCAGCAGCTCCAGGCCGGCCACCCGACGACCAGGTACCGCACAAGCCCGCAACACCGTGACCAGATGAGCCGCCAGCCGTTGGATCGTGGCTTCATCGAACAGGGCGGTGCTGTACTGGACGGCCCCGGCCAGGCCGCCCTCGCCGGAGTCACCGAGTGTGAGATCGAGATCGGCGAGGGTGAGCGTGCGCGCCGGCCCGCCCGCGTCGCGGTCGTCCAGGACGTCGGGCTCCTGCCGGCCGGCGTCCTCACCTCCCTGGACGTAGCTGAAGAAGACCCGGAACAGCGGGGTGCGGGAGCGGTCCCGGTCGGTCACCAGCGCGTCCACCAGCTGCTCGAACGGCAGGTCCTGGTGCGCGTAGCCCCCCAGCGCGGTCTCCCGCACCCGGGCCAGGACCTCGGCGAACGTCGGGTCCCCCGACAGGTCGGCGCGCATCACCAGGGTGTTGAGGAAGAACCCGATCAGGTCCTCGGTCTCGGCCCGGCCCCGATCCGCCACCGGCGTGCCCACCACGATGTCGTCCTGACCGCAGTACCGGCCCAGCAGCACGCTGAACCCCGCCAGCAGCACCATGAACATCGTCGCGCCGCCGTCCTGGGCGACCTTCCGCAGCCCGTCCACCACATCAGCGGGAACGGTGAACGGCACCACTCCGCTCGCCGTCGACCACACCGGCGGGCGGGGCCGATCGGTGGGCAGCTCCAGCACCGGGGCCCCGGCCAGCCGATCGCGCCAGTAACCCAGCTGCTGCTCCAACACCTCCCCGGTCAACCACGAGCGCTGCCACACCGCGAAGTCCGCGTACTGAACCGCGAGCGGCGGCAGCGGATCCGGCTCACCGGCCCGGAACGCTTCGTAGGACGCCAGCAGATCGCGCCGCAGAATCCGCTCGGACCACTCGTCGAAAACGACGTGGTGCATCGTCAGTGCCAGCAGGTGCCCGGTCTCGCCCAGGCGGATCAGGCAGGCACGGACCAGCGGCTCGGCCGCCAGGTCGAACGGCGTGGACGCGTCCACCGCCAGGAGGACCCGCGCCGCCGCCACCGGATCGGCGACGCCGGACACGTCCGCCACTGGCAGCGGCACCGGCGCCGGCGGGTCGATCACCTGGTGCGCCACCCCGTCCGGGCCCGCCACCAGCCGGGTCCGCAGCACCTCGTGCCGCGCCACCACCGCGTCCAGGGCCTGCCCCAGGACGGCCGCGTCCACGTGGGCGTCCCACCGTATGGGCATGCGCACGACGTATTCGGCCGATCCCGGCTCGAGCCGGTCGAGGAACCACAGACGCTGCTGGGCGAACGACAGCGGCAGCGGCCGGTCGCGGGACACCGCGGTCACCGGCGGCACCACCAGCCCGCGCGCGGTGCCCTCGATCACCTCGGCGAGGCCCCGCACCGTCGGATGATCGAACAGCGCGGCGAGGGGCACCTCGGCTCCGAACACCGCCCGTACCCGGGACATCACCTGCGCGGCCAGCAGCGAATGCCCGCCGAGCTGGAAGAAGTCGTCGCCTGCGCCGACCCGGTCCACCCCCAGTACCTGGGTCCAGATTCCGGCCACCAGTTCCTCGGTGGGGCTGGACGGGGCGGTGTACCGGCCATCCAGGTCAGGGCGGTGCTGGTCGGGAGCCGGCAGCGCCGTCCGGTCGGTCTTCCCGGACGAGGTCAGCGGCAGATCGGCCAGCTCGGTGAACAGTGCGGGGATCATGAATTCGGGCAGGCTCTGGCGGAGGTGGTCGCGCAGCACGTCCACCGGGGGGACGCCTTCGGCGTGGTCCGCCGGGACCAGGTAGGCGGCCAGCCGTCGGCCGGCGCCGTCCCCCCAGGCGATGACCGCGGACGACCGGATCGCAGGGTGGGCGTTCAGCGCGGTCTCGATCTCCCCCGGCTCGATCCGGAAGCCCCGGATCTTGATCTGGTCGTCGATCCGGCCCAGGAACTCCAGCTGTCCGTCGGCACGCCAGCGGACCCGGTCGCCCGTCCGGTACAGCCGCGAACCGTCCCCGGCGAACCGGTCGGCGACGAACCGCTCCGCGGTCAGCGCCGGGCGCCGGCCGTATCCGCGGGCCAGCTGTCCGCCGCCGACGAACAGCTCGCCGGCCACCCCGACCGGTACCGGGTCCAGCCGGGCGTCCAGGACGTACATCCGGGTGTTGGCGATCGGAGTGCCGATCGGCGGGCCGCCACCGGGGGACGGGCCGACGGCGCCGATGCTGGCCGCCACCGTGGTCTCGGTCGGGCCGTAGCCGTTGAGGAGGCGGTGGTGGTTCTGCCACGCGGCCGCGAGGTCGGGGTCCAGACGCTCACCCACCGTGATCAGGGTGCCCAGTCCCCGGAGGTCGCCCGGCTCCAGCACCCTCAGCAGCGACGGCGGCAGGGGCGTCACCCGCACGGCCCGGTCGCGGACCAGTTTGGCGAGCAGGTTCGGTTCGGCGCGCTGCTCCGGCGTGGCCACGACCGATGCCCCGCCCAGTGGCAGCGCCATCACCAGCTCGCCGACCGCGCCGTCGAAGCTGAGCGGCGCGAACTGGAGCACCCGCGTCCCCGGTCCGGCCCCCACGGCCGCGGAGAGCCCGATCGCCAGGTTGACCACGCCGCGGTGAGCCACCTGCACGCCCTTGGGTGTGCCGGTCGAACCCGAGGTGTAGATCACGTAGGCGAGCCGCTCCGGGCCGCCCGGCACCGGGCTGGGCGGTGTGGGAGGCGACGCCGCGATCGCGGCCCGGACCGCCGGGTCGTCCAGTACCACGGTGGGCAGCCCGGTGGGCAGGGTCGCGGGCAGGGAGGTACCGACGACGATCGCCGCGCCGCTGTCGTCCAGCATGAACGCCGTCCGGTCCGCCGCCTGGTCGGGGTCCAGCGGCAGGTACGCCCCGCCGGCCAGCCAGACCGCCAGAATGGCGATCACCGCGTCCGGTCCCGGCGGCAGATGCAGGCCCACCACCGTCTCGGCGGTGACACCGGCCTCGCGCAGCCGGTGGGCCAGCCGGGCCGCGCGTTCCACGAGGGCGGCGTACGTCAGCGACACGGAGCCGCTTTCCAGCGCGATCGTGTCCGGCGCCGCTCGCGCGATCAGATCATGGGCTCCGTCGACCGGCGGTGTCGGGACCGCCGTGTCGTTCCATTCGTCGATGAGACGGCGCCGTTCCCGCTGGGTGAGCACCGGCAGGTCGGCGACCGGGCCGCCCTCGTCCGCGGCGATGGCCTCGAGCACCGTGGCCAGGTAGCGGGCCATTCGCCCGGCGGTTTCGTCGTCGAATCTGGCCCGGTCGTACACCAGCCGGACGACCAGTTCGTCGTCCCGGTTGACGATGACGGCCAGCGGCTCGTGCGCCTGCATCTCGAACAGGATCCGCTGGATCCGGATGTCACTCCCCGTGGAGCGGTACTGGTCCCGCGCCGTCGGTGTGGGGTAGTTCTCGAAGACGAACAGCGTCTCGAACAGGGGCTGTCCGGCGGGGATCTCGCTGCAGGCCTGGATGTCGGTCAGTGCGGTGTGCTCGAAGCGTCGGCCGCGCGCCTGCTCGGCCTGTATTCCGGCCAGCCACTGCGGGACCGTCTGGCCGGGATCGACCTTGATGCGGGCCGGGGTGGTGTTGATCAGCAGGCCGACCATGTCCTCGATGCCGTCGAGCTGACCGCTGCGCCCGGAGGAGATCACGCCGAACACGACGTCGTCGGTACCGGCGTAGCGGGCGGTGAGGACCGCCCATGCGCCCTGGACGATCGTGTTGACCGTCAGCCGGTGCCGTCGCGCGAACTCCGCCACCCGGGCGGAGGTGTCCGTCGGCAGGCGGACCCAGGCCGTGCCCTGCCCGGTCTCCCCTGTCGTGTTCCCTACGCCCAGCGGCGTGGGCGCGGTGAGACCGGCGAGCCGCTCCCGCCAGTACCGCCGGGCCGCTTCCTGATCCTGGCCCGACGACCAGGCCACGAAATCACGGAACGGCCGCCTGCTCGGCAGCCTCGGCTGTCGCACGGCCACCAGTTCCCGGTAGGCGTGCAGGGCGTCCCCGACCACCACCGGGGCGCTCCACCCGTCCAGCAGCAGGTGGTGGTAGCTCCACAGCACCCGATACCGGTCCTCCCCCAGGCGCATCACCGCGACCCGCGCCAGCGAGGGCGCGGCGAAATCGGCGCCCCGGGCGGCGTCGGCGGCCTCGTACTCCGCGACGGCCCGCTGCCGGGTGCCCTCGTCGAGGCCGGACAGGTCGATCACCTGCCAGGGCAGCGGCACCGACCGCGACACCACCGCCACCGGTACCTTGGCCTGGTCCCACACCCCGGTGCGCAGGACCTCGTGCCGGGCGAAGACCAGCTCCCAGGCCTGCCGCAGGAGTCCGAGGTCGATCCGGCCGTCCAGCAGCAGCCCGTACTGGATCCAGTACATCCCCTTCTCGGGAGCGAGCCGGGAGTGGAACAGCATGCCCTGCTGCAGCCCGGTCAGCGGGTAGATGTCCTCGATGGCGCCGCCGCGCGGTCGCGCCGTCATGTCGAACGCCGTCACGACCCGCCTCCGGAGTCGGTGCTCTCACCCGGCCCGGACACCGAGCCGAAGTGCTGGGCGATGAGGTCCAGTGCGGCGTGGTCCAGGTCGGCCAGCGGGAAGTCCGACGGTGTGTAGTCGTCGGCCTCGGGGCGGCAGCAGTGGTCGATCAGCTCGCCGAGGACCTCGATGTAGCGGTGCGCCAATCCGGAGATCGTCGCCTCGTCGTGGATTTCGTCGCTGTAGCTCCAGACCAGGCTCAGGCGGCCGTCCGCGACTCTCCCGAGGATTTCGATCAGGTGCAGACGGTCGCCTTCGGGTGATCGTGCCCGGCCGCGTGGCCCTTCGGTGAACCGGAACGGGTCGTCGGCGTTGTGGCTGGTAGCGGCCTGGCCGAGGTAGTTGAAGCTGATCTCCGCGGTCGCGGGCGGCCGCCAGCCCGACAGATGGCGCAACAGGCCATAACCCAGACCATGACGGGGCACCCGCCGCACCATCTCCTTGGTGTCCGCCAGCACCCGGCCCGGCTCGGTCCCACCGCCCAGCGCCACCGGATACAGGCAAGTGAACCAGCCCACCGTCCGGGACAGGTCCATCCCGGGACCCTCCTCGTGACGACCGTGGCTCTCCACGTCCACCACCACCGATCCCCCAC
>NZ_VJZE01000390.1 GCF_009377205.1 Streptomyces phyllanthi | reverse complement strand
CCGCACCACCCCTCGCCCCGCGCCGCCTCTCACCGCTGGTAGCGGGCCAGCACCAGGTTCCCGTCCTCCACCAGCCGTTCGCGCAGCTCCTCCAGGCCGATCGCCCCGCTGTAGTACTCCTGGAGGGCGGGCGTGGCGACCTTGTCCTTCCACTCCGGGTAGCCGCGCACCGACTGGGCGGGTGCCGGGCGAAGGTGCGCGGCGAGGGCCGTGCCGGTGGCCCAGTCGTGCTTACGTGTGCGCAGGGCCGGGTCCTCCAGCGCCTCCGTACCCGTGGGCAGCATCCAGTCGCCGAGCGCGAGACGGACCATGTTCCCGGGCCGGAGCATGAAGTCGATGAACGCGGCGGCCTCCCGCCGGTGCGGGCTGTCCTCGGCGATCGACAGCGTCTGCGGGCTCACGCCCTGGGCGAGCCCGTCGGCGCCGGCCGGGGCGGGCAGCACCTGCCAGTCGAAGCCCTCGGGCGCCTGCTGCGCGATCTGCTGACGGTACGAGAACCCGAGCGGGACCATCGCGTACCGGCCGCCGAAGAAGCCGGGCAGCGTGTCGGAGCCGCCCATGCCGAGCGTGGTGCCCGACGCGCTGCGGTCGGTGTTCACCTGGTCGTGCACGGTCCGCGGGACGACCTCGTCGGCGGCCCCGAAGCGGATCTCCACCTTGCCGTCCGCGCCCCGGTGGAACAGCAGGCCACCGGAGGAGAGCGACAGGTTGAGCGTGGCCGAGACCGGCTCCTTGAGCGGCCAGGCAACGCCGTACTTCCCGTCGCCGCTCAGCTCCTTCGTCACGGACCGGAACTCGTCCCAGGTCCACGGCTGCTCGGGGGTCGGGACGCGTACGCCCGTCTCCCTCAGCCAGGTGGCGTTGGCGATCAGCACGCGCGGTTCCTGGAGGAACGGCACCCCGTAGATCCCGTCCCCGAAGGTCGTCGTCCGCCAGCTCCGCTCGGGGATGTCGGACTTGAGCCGCTCGGGCAGCAGTTCGCGCAGGTCGGCGAGGTAGCCGCCGTATGCGAAGTCGGCCAGGTCGTCGGAGGCGTCATGGATGATGTCGGGCGCCTCGCCGCCCTCGAAGGAGGTGAGCAGCTGGTCGTGGACGCCGTCCCAACTGCCCTGGACGTACTCCACCCTGACGTCCGGGTGCGTGGCGTTCCACTCCGCCACCAGCTCCTTGTTGACGGCGACGGACTCCTCCTGCCAGGCCAGGGACTGGAAGCGGAGGGTGATCCGGCCGTCGTCCCGGCCGCCGCCGGACGAGCAGCCCGCGAGGAGCAGCAGGAGGACCGCGGCCAGCAGGCGTGCGCGCATCAGCTCTTCACCGCCCCGGCGAGCATGCCGCCCGTGATCCGCTTCTGGATCAGCGCGAAGATCACGAGGGAGGGCAGGGTCGCGAGGAACGCCGCGGCGGCGAGCGGTCCGAGGTCCGCCACGCCCTCGGCGCCGATGAAGTGCGTGAGGACGACCGGCAGGGTCTGCTTCTGAGGGCTCTTGAGCAGCACGAGCGCGAAGAAGAACTCGTTCCACGCGGTGATGAAGGCGAACAGCGCGGTCGCCACGATGCCGGGCGCGAGCAGCGGCGCCGTGACCGACACCAGCGTCCGCAGCCGCCCCGCGCCGTCCACCGCGGCGGCCTCCTCCAGTTCGGGCGGCACGGCCCGTACGTACCCGACGAGCATCCACAGCGCGAACGGCAGCGCCCACACCACGTACACCATGACCAGCCCGGGAACGGAGTTGATCAGCCGGAGGTTCTTCAGCACCAGGAACAGCGGGATGATCACCAGCACGAACGGGAACGCCTGGCTGACCACGACCCAGCCGGTGGCGGCCCGCGCGAGCGGGGTGCGGTGCCGGGCCATGACGTACGCCATCGGGGTCGCGATCAGCACGGCGACGACCGCCGCTCCGAGCGCCGCGACCAGGGAGTTGAACAGCGCGTCGAGCAGGGGCTGTTCACCGAAGGCCTGGCGGAAGTTGGCGAGGGTGGGGTCCTTCGGGATCCAGGTGGGGTGCAGGCTGCCCAGTTCGCGCGGCGGTTTGAAGGCGGTGGAGACCAGCCAGAGGAAGGGGAAGGCGAGGAACACGAGATAGGCGAGCAGCGCGAGGTACTGGCCCGCGCGGGCGGTCCTCCGGGTCCTCACGCCTCCTCACCTCCCGCCCTGAGCCGGCCGGCCAGACGGAACGCGAGGACCACCGAGATCACCGCCACCATCACGCACCCCATCGCCGCCGCGTACCCGAACTGCCCGTAGCCGAAGGCCTCTTCGTACGCGAACAGCATGGGCAGCCGGGTGCGGCCACCGGGCCCGCCGTTCGTGAGCACGTACACGAGGGCGAAGGAGTTGAAGTTCCAGATAAAGTTCAGCGCCGTGATGGCGAACGCAACCGGTCTGAGCGTGGGCCACGTCACCGTACGGAAGCGCCGCCAGGCGCCCGCGCCGTCCATCGCGGCCGCCTCGTGGAGTTCGCGCGGGGTGTTCTGCAGTCCGGCGAGCAGGGCGACCGTGGTCTGGGGCATGCCCGCCCAGACGCCGACCACGATGACCGCGGGCAGGGCGGTGGCGAGGCCGCTGAGCCAGTCGCGGCCGTCGCCGAGGCCCAGGTCGCGGAGGGTCTCGTTGAGGATGCCGGCGTCCGGGTTGTAGACGAGCCGCCACATGACGCCGACGACGACCTCGGGCATCGCCCACGGGATGATCGCGAGCGCCCGTGCCAGCCGGCGCAGCCGGAGGTCCTGGTCGAGCAGCAGGGCGAGCCCGAGCGCCAGCAGGAACTGCGGCACGGTGACGCCGACCGCCCAGAGCAGACCGATCCTGAAGGACTCCCAGAACAGTGTGTCCTTCGCCAGATCCTGGAAGTTGAGCGTCCCGATCCACTGGGTGGGCTCGGTCCGCCCCGACTGGGCGTCGGTGAACGCCAGCGCGATGCCGTACAGCAGCGGTCCGACGCTCAGTACCAGGATGGGCAGCAGCGCGGGCAGGACGAGGAACCAGGCGCCGCGGTCGAGGACGCGACGGTCCCGTCCCGCACGGGGCGCGCCCTTCGTCGGGCGGGGTCGCGGTGGTCGCCTCGGCTCGGTCGCCAGCGGCACGGAATCGGCTCCTCCGGTCGGCTTGTGACGGTGTGGGCGGCTCCTGGTGTTCTGGCCGTCCGGGCGGCCTCCGTCATGGTGCTGACGCCGGGTCAGACCGTCAAGGCACCGCGCAGGCCGTCCTACCTGTGCGAATGCGACACTGGCGGGAACACGACAGCCGATACGGCGGGTACGGGCGGTACGGAGACGACGTGCGTGCGGACATCGGAAGCGGCGTACGCGCGGTCACACGACGAAGGGCGCGGGATGGACGAGGCACGGGCGCGGGCAGTACTCGCCGAGGCCGGGCTGGGGCGGGGCGCGGAGCTGCTCGCCCTCGGTGAGAACGCGGTGTTCGCGGCCGGTGACCTGGTGGTCAAGGTGGGCCGCGACGCCGAGCTCCTCGACCGCGCCCGCCGGGAGCTGGAGGTCGCGCACTGGCTGGCCGGGGCGGACGTCCCGGCCGTCCGGGCCGCCGAGACCGCACCGCGGCTGGTGGACGGTCACCCGGTGACGCTGTGGCACCGGCTGCCCGACGCGGTACGGCCCGCCGAGCCCCGCGACTTGGCCGAACTGCTGCGGTCGGTGCACGCGCTGCCCGCCCCGCCGTTCGCCCTGCCACGCCGGGAGCTGCTGGGCGGGGTGGAGCGCTGGCTGCGGCTCGCGGGCGACGCGATCGACCCCGCGGACGCGGACTGGCTGCGCGAGCGCCGCGACGGTTTCGCCGCGTCGGCCGCCGCGCTCGTACCGCACCTGCCCACCGGCCCGATCCACGGCGACGCCCTCCCCCGCAACGTCCACGTCGGCCCCGACGGCCCGGTCCTGGTCGATCTGGAGACCTTCTCCGTCGATCTGCGCGAGCACGACCTGGTCGTCATGGCCCTCTCCCGCGACCGCTACGGGCTACCGGCGGAGGCGTACGACGCGTTCACGGCCGCGTACGGCTGGGACGTCCGCACGTGGGAGGGGTGCGCCGTGCTCCGGGGTTCCCGGGAGACGGCCAGCTGCGCCTGGGTCGCCCAGCACGCCCCGGCCAGTCCGAAGGCCCTGGCCGAGTTCGGACGCCGGGTGGCGTCACTGCGGGACGGGGACGAGACGGTGCGGTGGTATCCGTTCTGAGAGCCTGTGTCATATCCCCGGTCGGATCAGCGCGCGGCGTCTGGTGCGTGCAATCGCAAGGCGCCGGAGCGCCCTCGATGGGGGTCCCCCCGCTCGAGCGAAGCCGAGAGTGGGGGAGGAGTCACGTGGGCGTTTCGGCAACGCGGCGAGCGTGCGTGCCAGGCGTCGCACGCCCGGCCGGGGATATGACACAGGCTCTGAGGTCACGCCCCTGAGGGAGCGTCGGTGTCCCGGTCGCGGATCATCGCGGCGGCACGGCGGAGTTCGGCCAGGACCGTGCGGACCGCTCTGCGGGCGGTGCGCTCGGGGCGGTGGAGGGCGTCGACATGGCGTCTGGCCCGCACTCCGCTGAGCGGCCGGAGGACCAGCGCGGGGTGCGGGCGCATGGTCCAGCGTGGCATCAGGGCGAGCCCTCCCCCGGCGGCCACGGCCTCGGCGGCGACCGCGAACTCGTTGATGCGATGGACGAGACTGAGGCGCCGGCCCGCCGCCGCCGCGATGGCCTCGATGGTCGCCATGACCGGGAAGCCTTCATGCACGGTGATCCAGGGCTGGTCGGCCACGTCCCGCGGAGTCAGCCGCCGTTTGCCGGCCAGCGGGTGGTCGGCGGGCAGCGCGACGTCGAGCGGCTCGTGCAGCAGCGTGGTCGCGGTCACCGTGCGCGGCCAGGGCGGGGCGTGGTCGAGGCGGTGGGCGAGCACGAGGTCGTACGTACGGGTGAGGCGTGGGAAGTCGTCCTGGGCGACGTCCTCGTCGGCGAGCGCCAGCCGGGGCCCACCGGGTGCGGCGAGACCACGCAGCAGCAGCGGGAAGAAGGCGGCGCCCGCGCTGTGGAAGGCGGCCACCGACACCTCGCCGTCCGGCCGGTCGACGAACTCGTCGACCGTGTGCCGGGCCCGCGCCAGCGCGGTCTCCACCTCGATGGCCGCGCCCGCCAGCGCCTGCCCGGCCTCGGTGAGCACCAGGCGCCGCCCGTGCCGCTCGGTGAGCGGGACGGGGATCGAGCGCTGGAGCAACCGGAGTTGCTGCGAGATCGCCGACGGTGTCACGAGCAGCGCCTCGGCCACAGCGGTGACGCTGCCCAGTTCGCCCAGCTCACGCAGGATCCGCAGTTGCCGTTCGTCCACCTCCTCAGTGTAGGAAGACCGTGCAGGGAAACTGAAAGATCGCTTTAGGAACTGGTGCTGGGCTTCAGGGACGTCTCCGGTGCACGGTAGGCGCGTGCCCGATGCCCGCCGTACCGATGCGGTACTCCTCGTGGTCGCGCTCGTCTGGGGTTCCAGCTATCTGTCCGCCCAGACGGCCACCGCGGCCCTGCCCGTCCTGCTGGTCCTGTTCGCCCGTTACGCGCTCTCCGCGTTCGCCTGCCTCGGCTGTCTCGGCCCGGCGTCCGTCCGCCGAGGACCCGCCCGGCTCTGGACGCGCGACGAGCTACGGGCCGGACTGCCGCTCGGGGTGACCCAGGCCGCCGTGCTGCTCGTGGAGACCTACGGTGTCGCCCACACGAGTGCCGCCAACGCGGGGCTGATCATCAGCCTGACCATCGTCCTCACCCCTCTCCTGGACCGCTCGGGCCACCCCGGCGGTCTGCCCCCGGCCTTCTACGCCGCCGCCGGACTGTGTGTGGTGGCCGTGGCCCTCCTCATGTCCGGCAACGGCTTCCACGCGCCCCGGAGCGGCGATCTGCTGATGCTCGGCGCCGCGGTGGTGCGGGCGGCCCATGTGGCACTCGTCGGACGGCTCACCGCCGGCCGGGCGGTACGGCCGCTGCACCTGACGACCGTGCAGACCGTCGTCGGCACCGCGCTGTTCCTCCCGCTCGCCGCGCGCGACCTGCCCACCCTGGTACGGGCCGACACGGCCACCTGGCTCCAGTTGCTCTACCTCGCCCTGTTCTGCAGCGTGTTCGCCTTCCTGGCGCAGACGTGGGCGGTGCAGCGCACCTCCGCCAGCCGGGCCGGCCTGCTGCTGGGCACCGAACCGATCTGGGCCGCCGCCGTGGGCATCGCCCTCGCCGGCGAGCGCTTCACGCTCCTCACCGCTCTGGGCGCGGCCCTGATGGTCACCGGCACCTACTGGGGCCAGACCGTCGAACGGCGCCATCGCGACTTGGCCCCCGTCCACCGCACCGAACAGGAACCCGCATGCCCGAGCACGACACGTACGAACGCCTGATCGAGCTGCTCGACGCCTCCTCCGTCGACTACCGCCTCATCGACCACGAGCCCGAGGGCACCACCGAGTCGGTGTGCGCGCTGCGCGGCCACCCGGCCTCCGAGGCCGCGAAGTGCATCGTGCTGAGGGTCAGGACCGACCGGAAGACCACCCGGCATGTCCTCGCGGTCGTCCCCGGGGACCGGCGCGTGGATCTCGACGCGGTGCGCGCGCTGTTCGCGGCCCGCTACGTCGGCTTCTCGGACGCGGAGACCGCGGAGCGGCTGGCCCGTGCGATCCCGGGCACCGTGCTGCCGTTCAGCTTCGATCCCGACCTCGAACTCGTCGCCGACCCCGCGGTCGTGGCCCGGCCGCTGCTGTACTTCAACGCGGCCCGCCTCGACCGGTCCCTGGCCCTCTCCGGCGCCGACTACGCCCGGGTCGCCCGGCCACGGGTGGAACACATCGCGAGCCCGTCCCCCGTGCAGGCCGGCAGGGCCTAGTGCTGTGACACTAGACGACCCGCTCGTCCGCCAGTTCCCGCAGCGGCCAGGAGGCGTCGACGACCGCGTCCGTGTCGCCCTTGCGGCGCAGGAAGTCCTGGAAGTCCGCCGCCCATTGCGCGTACCACTCGATCTGGCGGCGGTGCAGCTCCGCCGGGCCGAGGGCGGCGACCTTGGAGTGGCGGGCGGCTATCGCGCAGGCGAGCCGGGCCGCGGCCAGGGCGTCCGCCGAGGCGTCGTGGGCGGAGTCGAGCGCGACCCCGTACTCCGTGCAGACGGCTTCGAGGTTCCGCTTGCCGCGCCGGTAGCGGTCCACGGAGCGGTCGATGGTGTACGGGTCGATGACGGGCGCCGGGTCGAGACCGCCGAGCCGCTCGCTCAGTGACGGCAGGCCGTGGCGGCGCAGCTCGGCGGAGAGCAGGGTGAGGTCGAAGGCCGCGTTGTAGGCGACGACCGGTACTCCCGTCCTCCAGTACGTGACGAGGACGTCGGCGACGGCGTCGGCGACCTGGTCGGGTGGGCTGCCCTCGGCCGCCGCGCGCTCGTTGCTGATGCCGTGCACCGCCACCGCGTCCGCCGGGATCTCCACGCCCGGGTCGGCGAGCCACTCCCGGCGTCCCAGCGGCTTTCCGTCCTTGAGCTCGATGACCGCCGCCGTGACGATGCGCGCCTCGCGCGGGTCCGTGCCGGTCGTCTCCAGGTCGAAGCCGATCAGCAGCTCCTGGTGCCAGCCCATGGTGGCCCCCCTTCTTGGTGGTGCTTTCCCCCAGTGGCCTCCACCCTCCCATGCGCCACTGACAATCCGAAGACCGCATTCCGCTTAGGGCCCGCGACCGGGAGAGGCGGTACCGGGAGGAGTGCCGTCACGAGACGGGCCGCGAGTCCGCCCATGTCAGTTCGAACTCCTCGCGGTATGTCTCGAAAAGCCCGCCTTCGCCGGTCTCGTCCGGCTTGAGGAGCCGTTGGCCACCGCGCAGCACGAGCACCGGCGCCTCCATCCCACGGGTGCGGCGCAGATACGTCTGGACGACCGCTATGCCGTCCGAGCCGTCGCCGTCCACGAGATACGCCGTGAAGCGCGGCGTCTCGTCGAAGACCTGGATCTCGAAGGCGCCCGGATCCCGCAGCCTGGACCGCACCCGGCGCATGTGCAGGATGTTCATCTCGACGGAGCGGCTCAACTCGCCCCGCTTTATGCCGAGTTCACGCTCACGCCGCTTCACCGCGCTGGACGCCGGGTTGAGGAACAGCAGCCGTACCCGGCAGCCCGACTCCGCGAGCCGTACGAGGCGCCGTCCGGAGAAGTTCTGCACGAGCAGGTTCAGCCCCGTTCCGATGGCGTCCAGACGACGGGCGCCCCCGAAGAGGTCCTCCGCCGGGAACTGCCGCAGCAGCCGCACACGGTCGGAGTGCACGCCCACGACGTCCGCGTACCGGTCGCCGACCAGGGACTCCACGGCGTCGACCGGCAGCCGGCGCGCCGAGGGAACGTCGCTGCCCGCGCCGAGGATCTCAAGGAGCCGGGCCGAGGCCCGCTCGGCCTGGGCCAGTACGGCCTCCGACAGGGCCCGGTTGCGGGAGACGACGTTCCGGGTGACCTCCAGCTCGTCCAGGGCCAGTTCCACGTCGCGCCGCTCGTCGATGTACGGCTCGAAGCACGGCCAGTGCTGCACCATCAGCTCGCGCAGCTGCGGCAGGGTGAGGAAGCTGAGCACGTTGTCGTCGGCGGGGTCCAGCAGATAGCCCTTGCGGCGGCTGACCTCGCGTACGGCGACCGCGCGCTGCACCCACTCCTGTCCCGCGGGCCCGGCGGCGGCGACCACCCACTCGTCGCCGTGGACGGGTTCGTAGATGGGACGCAGAACAGCGGCCACGACCGCGCGCAGCCGCTGTTCGACGAGGTTCAGCCAGATGTAGGCGCGGCCGGCCCGCTGGGCGCGCGTACGCACCTCGCGCCAGGCGTCGGCGTTCCAGTCCAGTTCCGGTCCGATGGAACCCGTCTCCATCGGCCGTGCCAGGGACACCGCGCCGGGTGGGACATCCGCGGAGTTCCCCTCGTGACC
>NZ_VJZE01000038.1 GCF_009377205.1 Streptomyces phyllanthi | reverse complement strand
CGCGCCGCGGCCTCCACCGACCACCACCGCACTGCCGCTCATACCAGCCCCTCCCCTGCCGCACTGCCGCACTTTCTACAGATGTAGAAGAAGGGTATCCGTATCCGCATCCGTACGCCCGGCCTCTACAGGTGTAGAAATAGGGGGTGCCCGACGATCGACGTACCGTCCTTGCCGACACGGCCATCGGCGTGCTCGCCGAGGCCGGGATTCGAGGACTGACCCACCGTGCAGTGGACCGGGCCGCGGGCATGCCGCCCGGCACCACCTCCGCCTACTACCGCACCCGCCAGGCTCTGCTCACCGCACTGGTCCGGCGCCTGGTCGCCCTTGATCAGGCAGAACTCCAGGGGATCGGGAGCCGGACACCGGTACCGCAGAGCCCGGAGGAACTGGTTGCCGGGATCGCCGCCTTCGTCCGACGGCGACTCACGGGAGAGGGGCGACGGCGGTCCCTCGCGCGCTACGCGTGCGCCATCGAGAGCGTCCATCACCCCGAGCTGCAGGAGATCCTTGTGCCGCGGGACAACGCCGGGCGACAGGTCGTACACGACTTCCTGACCGCACAAGGGCTCGTGGACGCCGACGCCCGTACCATCACCTTGCTGACGTGCGTGGACGGGCTGGTCTTCGACCGCCTGGTGAACGGCGGGAGCGTGTCCGACGGGGAAATCCGCGGGCTGGTGGCAGCGGCGCTGCGCTGAACCCCCTGACAGGGCGGGCTCACGCGACAATCCAGGCCGTGACCCCACAGTCCGCACGCCCGTGCGAGCTTCGCCCGCACTCGCTCGGTCTCCCCGCCCATACCGGCCCAACGAGCTGTTCGCTTGGCGTCACGACCACCGTTGCCTTCGAGCCTAAGGGCGGGTGCGCTCGGAGTTTCCGGGCCCCGCGGTGGACTCGGGCCGGCATGTCCTCGGATGCGGAACAAACCAATCGCCTCCGCCTCGATACACCCGTAGGGTGCGCGGGTTGTCGTGACGGAGAGGCGGTTCGGAACGTGGCACCCAGGGCAGTGGCGCGGGAGCAGTTGGCGGGTGCGGCGCGGGCCGCGCTGGGCGGCGGGCGGCGGCTGGAGGCGGTTGAGCGGGTTGCGGGCGGCAGCAAGAAGGGCGTGTACCGCCTGGTGATGGACGACGCCACGACGGCGATCGCCTACCTGTGGGACGCGGCCGAGAACTACTGGCCGGCGGCCGAGGGCGACGACGACCTCACCGACCCGTTCTCGCCCGGTCTCGGGCTGGACCTGTTCGAGGCCGCGCACGCACGGCTGGACGCGCTGGGCCTCCGCGTCCCGGCGATCCGCCTCGTCGACCGCGACGGCGCCCACCACCCTGCCGGCCTCGCGATCGTTGAGGACCTCCCGGGCGAGAACCTGGAGGAACTGCTCGCCCGCGACCCGAGTGCGGCTGCCCCGGTCATGGCCCGGCTCGGGGAGGCCCTGGAGGCGATGCGAGGTTATCGGGCGTCCACGTATGGCAAGGTGGCCGTGGTCGACGGAGGAGGCACGTCGCGCGGGACGTCGTGCGAGGGGGTCGTCCTGGACCGTGCGCTGCGGGATCTCGCCGAGGCGGCGTCGCGTGATCCGCGGATCGCGGCGGCTCGTGATCGGCTGGAGGAGCGGTTGCTGGGGCTGGCGGCGGCGGTGCGGCCACGCACGGAGTACGCGGTCGTGCACCGCGAACTGGGGCCCGACCATGTGCTGGTGGACGCGGACAAGAACCCCGTGGCGATCGATCTCGAAGGCTTGATGTACTTCGACGTCGAATGGGAGCACGTCTTTCTGCGGATCCGCCTGCACGACGCCTACCGGCCACTGGAGGTGGACGGACTGGACGAGGACCGGCTTGCGCTCTACATGCTCGCGCAGCGGCTCTCACTGACGGCGGGTCCACTGCGGCTGCTCGACGGGGACTTCCCCAACCGGGCGTTCATGGCGAGCATCGCCGAGTACAACCTGAAGAAGGCGCTGGACCTGGTCCACGCCTGAACGCCCACGACGCCTTACCTCGATCGCCAATACATCTGACTTCGGACGATGCCCCGGACGTGATCAGTCGCTCGGAGATTCCGGGTTACGTGAACACGGCCTTCGTCTGATTCCGTGCTCCCGTCCGGGAACCGTTCGCGGTGGCGTCACGGAAGCAGCCCTCGCGAGGCGCGCTGCGGCCTGACCTCACCCGCCCCCGCGCACTGCCGCCGGCCCTGTGTCAGTTGCCCCGACCGTCCGAGAGCCCCCGGGTGACGAGGCTGAGCGCGTTGGCGAGTTGTTCGCGGTGCCGGTGCAGGACTTCGGGGGTGATGCCGGTTTCGGCCGTGTCGTGGGCGAGGCGGTCGGCCGCCACTTTGAGTACGGCGTTCACAGCGGCGGCCTGCGCGCGGACCTCGAATGCGTCGGCCCGCATACCCATGCGTTCGGCGAGCACTTCGGCGAACGTGTCCTCCGCGCGCTCCCGGAGCATGAGGTAGGCGGCACGAAGCGCGGGTTCGTCACGGGTCAGCCGGACCACGGTATGAACTGCCTCGATGTCCGCGCTGGACGACGATTCGAGGACGGGGCGGTAGGCCGCTCGCAGGTGCTCTGTCAGGTCTATGCCCGCCGGCCAGGCGTGCAGGACCGCCCGGAAGGCGTCGATCGTCTTCGTGAGCAGTGGCTCCACGCAGCTTTCCTTGGTGCTGAAGTAGCGCCACAGCGTGCGTTCGGAGACTCCGGCCGCCCGTGCGATCTGTTCGCCGGAGGTGGCGGCCACGCCCTGTTCGGCGAAGAGCCGGACCGCGTGGCGGGAGATGTCAAGGCGCTGCCGCTCACGTTGCTCGTCGCTCACCGGCGGCCGTCCCCGGCGGGGTGCACGGCCGCCGCCCACTCTGAAGTCCTCCATCGGGCGATCTTAAGCACCCCTGTCGGTACGGGCCGATTGGCGCAAACTTTATTGGCAGTGACTGACAATAAAGTGCTACGGTCGAGCCACCGGAAAGATCACCGGAGGAGAGCCATGAGCGTTGCCGCCGAGCGTCCCCAGCTGCCCTTCACCCGTCCGAACGTCCTCGATCTCGCCCCGTTCTACGAGGTGCTGCGCCGGGAGGCACCCGTCACGCCGGTCACCACCCCGGCCGGAGATCCCGCCTGGCTGGTCACCCGCTTTCAGGAAGTCCGGAACCTGCTCGGCGACAAGCGGCTTGGCCGCTCCCATCCCGAGCCGGAGCGGGCGTCCCGCATCACCAGCGCCGCGGTACTGGACGGGCCCGCGGGCGACTACGACACCGAGGAGGCCGACCACACCCGGATGCGCCGGCTGCTGACCCCGGCGTTCTCGGCCAAGCGGATGCAGATGCTCTCCGACCACGTACAACACCTGGTCGACGACTGCATCGACCGGCTTCTCGTCGAGCACGCCGCCGCACCCGACGGCGTCGTCGACCTGCACGCCGGTCTCGCCTTCCCGCTGCCCGTCGCGGTCATCTGCCGGCTGCTCGGGGTGCCCGAGAACGACCACGAGTACTTCGCCTCGCTGTCGGAACGCATGGCCAACTACGCCATCGGGGACGAGGCCCACCGGGCGCGGGACGAGTTCAGCCACTACATGACCGGCCTCGCCGAGACCACACGCGCGCAGCCCGGGGAGGACGTGATCTCCGACATCGTCCGCGCCCAGAGCGCCGACCCGGACTACGACTACGCCGAAATGATCCGGCTCTGTGTCGGACTGCTGTTCGCCGGGCACGAGACCACGGTCAACCGCATCGGCCTGGGCACGCTCTTCCTGCTCACCCGGCCCGACCAGTGGCAGGCGCTGACCGCCGACCCCGTCGGCCGGGTCAACGCCACCGTCGAGGAGATCATGCGCATGGGAGCGCCCGGCGATCTCGGTCTGCTGCGGTACGCCCACACCGACCTCGACGTCGCCGGCGTCACCATCCGCCGCGGCGACGCCGTCATCCTCTCGGTCAACGCCGCCAACCGCGACACATCCGTCTACACCGACGCCGAGACCTTCAACCCCGACCGCCCGGAACGCACCCATCTCGGATTCGGCCACGGCGCCCACTTCTGCATCGGAGCAAGCCTGGCCCGCGTCGAGCTGCGCGTCGTGTTCGCCACCCTGGCCCGCCGCCTGCCCGATCTCCGGCTCGCCAAGGAACTCGACGAACTCGAGGTGCGCACCACCCTCACCGGTGGTGTGACCGAGCTTCCTGTGACCTGGTGAACACCCCCTGAGCGTCACCGGCCCGCCCGCGCACCGCTCGTACGACCATCGATGCGGCGGCGCGGGCAGTTCGGCCAAGCTGTCCGCGGTGGCCGGCCGCGATAACGATGTCCTGCCGGAGCCTCACCGCACACGGGCACACGGCGAGATGACCCTGCCGCTGCCCTTGGACTTGACCGATATGGCCGCCGCTGAAGCCGCCGCACGCGCACACCTACCATCTGTTCCCCGGCTCGGTCACACCGAGCGCGACGTGGACCGCTTTTTCACCGCCCTGCCCGGCGGGCGCCTGCTGCCTCCCACCCAGCTCGCGGAGATGCGCTGGACCGTGCCCACGGCGATGCGGCAGCCGCTGACCTGCGGCGGCCATACCTGGGGCCACGGAGGGGACCTGGAGGGGTTCACGGTGCGCACCGGCTTCACCGCAGACGGGGGCCGCTCGGTCGTCGTCGCCAACGGTACCGGCGGCGACGAGCGGGCCGTCCGCGGGCTCGTGGACCGCGCCCTGTAGGCCGGTGTCGGGTGACACGGCCCCAGCACGCGGCGCCCTGCCACGCCGGCCGCAGCCTGCGGGCTCGCCGCCGTCCTGGCGGCACGGCGGCGCCGTGGCATACCCGCGGGCACCCCCGTTGCAACGGGGCACCGGGGCGATCCACCGGTCCGGAGCGGTCGGGGAGACCGTCACCGCCCTGCTGGACACCCCGTCCCGAAGCGCCACCGCCCGCAGCGGCACCGCCCGCAGTGGCACAGCCGGCCTGCACACCAGCCGCCCGATCAGCCCGGGGACCGCTACCGGGCGGGCAGCGCTGCCCGCCCCGCACGCGCGGCCACCACCGGTTCACGAAGAACGAACGGAGGCGGCGTCCCGTGGAGCGACACCAGGCCGTTCCACGGGGCCGCGGCCGACGCCTCGGGGGATCTGATCACCACACTCCGCGACATCAACCGCTTCCTGACCGCGCTGCTCACCGGGCGGCTGCTGCGTCCCGCCGCGCCGCCGAGTGATGCGGCATCAAGCCAAAGTTACGCCGGCCGTCTTCCGGGATCGTTGCCTCACCCCTATCCTCGTGCGCCGATGTTACCGACGGTAAGGGGTGGCGATGAGCGGCACCACGCGCAGAGAATTCCTGGGCACTGCCGCGGCCGCCGCCGGCGGCGGGGTCGCCCTCGGAACCCCCCAGAGGGCTTCGGCCGAGAACGGCGCCCCAGCGCAGACCGTGGCCGTACTGGGCGGGGGCGTCGCCGGGCTCACGGCCGCGCACGAACTCGCCGAGCGCGGCTTCCGGGTCACGGTCTACGAACGCAAGGCGCTGGGCGGCAAGGCCCGCAGCATGGACGTACCGGGCAGCGCCACGGGCGGCCGCCGCCCCCTGCCAGGGGAGCACGGCTTCCGCTTCATCCCCGGCATCTACCACAACCTGCCCGACACCATGCGGCGCATCCCGTTCCCCGGCAACCCCAACGGTGTCCACGACAACCTCGTCGCCCCGAAGGAGATGCTGTTCGCCCGGTCGGGCGGCCGCGAGGACATCCGGATCCCGCTGCCCTGGCCCGGCAACACCCCGGCCGAACTCACCCCCGACGAGATCCGCCGCGCCCTCACCTCGGTTCTGGACACGGCCTTCAACCTCCCCCTCCACGAGGCCCTCTACTTCGCCAACCGCTTTCTGGTCTTCCTCACCAGCTGCGACGAGCGCCGCGACGACGTATGGGAGCGGACGCCGTGGTGGGAGTTCGTACGGGCCGGACGGATGTCCTACGACTACCAGCGGATCCTCGCCGTCGGCATCACCCGCAACATCGTGGCCACCAAGGCGGAGGAGGCAAGCACCCGTACGGTCGCCACCCTGCTGGAGGCCTTCGCCTTCAACCTCCTCGGGCGGGGCGCGGACGGCCCACTGGACCGGATCCTGAACGCGCCCACCAACGAGGCCTGGATCGACCCCTGGGTGACGTATCTGAGGTCACTCGGGGTCGAGTTCCGCGTCGGCTGGACCGTACGGGACCTGACCCTGGGCGCGGGTGTGATCGCCGGGGCTGTCGTGGAGGACCCCGGAGGCGCGAGCCGGACCGTCACCGCCGACCACTACGTTTCGGCGATGCCGGTCGAGCACGCCCGCCGCACATGGAACTCCGCCGTACGCGCCGCCGACCCCCAACTGGCCGAGTGCGACCGGCTGGAGACGGACTGGATGACCGGCATACAGTTCTATCTGACCGAACCTACGCCGATCCTGCACGGCCACCTCGACCTCATCGACTCCCCCTGGTCGCTGACCGCGATCGCCCAGGCCCAGCACTGGCCGGGCCACGACTTCCCCGCCGACTTCGGCGACGGCACGGTCGCGGACTGTCTGTCCGTGGACGTCTCCGAATGGGACCGTCCGGGCATCCTGTACGGCAAGGCCGCCAAGCAATGCACCCGTACCGAAGTCGCCCGAGAGGTGTGGGCACAGCTGAAGGCGGCGCTCAACGACAGCGGCCGTACGGTCCTCAAGGACTCCGTGCTGCACTCCTGGTTCCTCGATCCGGCCGTGGACGGACTCGGCACCCCACACCCTGTCAACGAGGAACAGCTGCTCATCCATCCGGTGGGGACCTTCCACCACCGCCCGCGCTCGGCCACGAAGATCCCCAACCTCTTCCTGGCCGGCGACTACGTGGCCGTGCCCATCGATCTCGCCACCATGGAGGGTGCCAACTCCTCGGCCCGGCAGGCCGTCAACGCCCTGCTGGAACAGATCGGCTCGACCGCCGAGCGGTGCACCGTGACCCCTTTGTACCGGGCCCCCGAGTTGGAGGCACTCAAGCGCCACGATCGCACCCGCTACCTCCTGCGACTGCCGAATGTCTTCGACGTCGGCTGAGAGCCCTTGCTGAACGAGCAATGGATCGCTGACGCTCGCAGCCCCCTGGGCAGCACAGAGCCAACGCACGGCACAAGTACTGATGTTCGGGTACCACCACACCGTTTGCGGCCAACTCGTGGAGGACTCGTCGAGAAGCCGTGCACTCCCCTGATGCTGTTCGAGTCGTCGGTCCGACAGGGCAAGGCCGAACGGCTCCCGCGCAACGTGATGCGATCTCATCAAAACCTGGTGTGGGTGGCGGGTGGGCCGATGATTCCTGGGAGGCTGCGGGGTCAGTCCTGGGTAGGACGTGTCCGGTTGGGCAAGGAGAGCCGAAATGGGCAAGGCAATCATGGGTGCAGTGGTATCGCTGGACGGCTTCATGGCCGACGACCACGACGGGGTCGGGCCACTTTTCGACTGGTGCGGCAACGGAGACGTCAGCTGGACCTTTCCCGGCGGTGACGATGAGTTCCGGACCACACGGGCTTCGGCCGACTTCATGCGCGCGCACTATCGTGACGTTGCCTGCGTCGTCATCGGCCGGCGGGTGTTTGACCTGACGAACGGCTGGAACGGCAAGCCCGCCGCAGGCGAGCACGTCTTCGTGGTCACCCACGAACCGCCGACCGACTGGGAGCATGCCGACACAGCGCCGTTCACATTCGTCGACAGCGTCGAGGCGGGCATCGACGCCGCCCAGCGTTACGCCGGCAACCGGGTCGTGGACGTGGCCGGCGG
Source organism: Streptomyces phyllanthi (assembly GCF_009377205.1). Classification (GTDB taxonomy): domain Bacteria; phylum Actinomycetota; class Actinomycetes; order Streptomycetales; family Streptomycetaceae; genus Streptomyces; species Streptomyces phyllanthi. The sequence continues at coordinate 29,159 of NZ_VJZE01000038.1, read as the reverse complement.
CGAGATCGGTGGACAGGCCCTGCGGCTTGGCCTCATCGACCAGGTCGTCGTCAATCTCGTCCCCGTCGTATTCGGCTCGGGCCGCCGGTTCTTCGCGACGGGTGCGCCGGCCGATCCGATCCTGCTCGACAACCCTTCGCAGGTCATCCGTGGAGACCGCGTGACACACCTCGTCTACGACGTGGTGAAGGACTGAGCGCCTGTCGCTGTCGCGGTGAGATCGGTCAGGGTTCGACTGGACGGGACATCCGGTCTCGGCGAACCCCGCCAATGGTGTTGTCCCGATCTCCAGAGATCTGGTCCCTGTCTCAGGCGATCTGGTCCGATGCGCTTGCGGTTGTCCGTGACCTGGTTCGCCGAGCTGTCGGCACTCCTTGAAGCGGCAGTCGTGGGGGCGTCAGCCGTTCAGGTACCTGGCATCGTGTTCGGCGCGCCGGGTATGGGCTCCAGGACCACCACCGCGGTCTCGGATGTCCGCAGCGCCGCGTAGGCGTCGAGGTTCGTGTCGATCTCGCGCCAGCGGGCCCAGAGCCGCAACCGCTCGTCGCCTGTTGCGGCGTGGCCTCGTACCAGCCGCCGCCCTTCGACCAGATCGACGGTTGCGTCCGGGTGAGTCTGCAGATTGAGCCACCAGGCCGGCTCACCTTCACCCCACCCGTTCATCGCCAGCGAGACCAGGTTCGGACCGTCCTCGACATACGCGATGACGACGCTGCGCTGCCTGCCGGTGCGGCGCCCGGTGGTGGTCAGCCGCAGCGCGCCCCACTTGCCGTCGCGTGGTCGCCACAGCCCGATCCGGCCGCCAAAGACCCGGTACACGCCCCGGTGCACCGACCAGGCCAGACGGATGAACCAGCGCGGCGGGAGCCAGGGTGTTTTCGTCCGGTGCTCGACCGACATGGCAACCTCCCACACCTGACCGGCTGCGGTCACGAACCGGACACTAGCCGCAATCGCCGACTGCCGGTAGAGCCGAACGGCCCGCTGGCACACGCCCATGACCGCGTTCGGCGTCGGCGTCGGCGTCGGACAACCGTGCCTTGGTGGCACGGGTCCAAGACCAGCGCAAGCCGCGCGGGACACCGGGAGCGGGCCCACCGAGCACAGCCGCCTCCGACCGGCCCACGCCCCTGACTGAGGGATTGTCCGCGGGACCAGTCCAACGGGAACACGCTCCGGGGTTCGTCGTCCGTGGCGTTATACCGGCCTGGACGTGTACGTGATGGGGCCCAGGTAGGCCATCAGCCGGCCGTCGTCGGTCTCGCCGGGGTTCAGCCAGGTCGCCACGTCCTGGCAGTCGTAGTCGAAGTAGAAGGTGATGATCTGGCCGGAGGTCGCGTTGTTGCTGGCCGAGCGTGCGGCGGCGATGTCCGGGATGTCCGTGCAGCCCTGGTTGGCGTACAGGGTGCCGGAGCGGCCGCCGAAGCCGTACACGTCGTACGCGGTCCCGATGGCGGGCTGCGTGGCGGCGCCGGCCGGGGCGGCGACCGCGAGACAGCTCCGCTCACGTCGTACGACAGCTGGTTTGGAGACGTTGCGGTCATGGATAGTGCTGCGGTAGCTGGGGCTTGGTCCTGAGTGTCGCGGAGCTGCGGAGGGTGACTGTGCGTTCCTTGACCTTTGTCATCGGTACGGGGCGTAGCGGCTCCACTGCGCTGTCACGCATCCTCAACGCCCACCCGGACGTACTGAGCCTCAACGAGTTCATGGCCTCCGTGGGCGACGTCGCCTTCCCCGCAGGGAAGGTGACCGGTGAGGCCTTCTGGCAGTTGCTCTTCCGGCCCGCCCCGCACTTCGAGCGGATGATCCGTAGCGGGCTGCCGCTGCCGGAGTTCCTCTACACGCGCCGCCCCGGGAGGTACGCGGCGGAGACCACCGGTATTCCGGCGCTCTCCCTGATGGTGTTGCCTCACCTCACCGACGACCCGGACGGACTCCTCGACGAGCTCCGTGCAGCGGTGGTCCGGTGGCCGGAGCGCGCTGCCGCCGAGCACCACCGAGCACTGTTCGGTCTGCTCTGCGCGCGGTTCCGGCGTACCGCCGTCGTGGAGCGCTCCGGTTACTCGACAGGCTGGGCACCAGGGCTACGGGCCGCTTTCCCGCACGCGAGGTTCGTGCACATGTTCAGAGACGGGCCGGACTGCGCCCTGTCCATGAGCCGTCATCCCGGATACCGCACGATCTCTCTGCTGCGCGAGATCAAGGCACGAGCCGACGTCGGCAGTCTCGCCGACCTGACCGCCGAGCACGTGCGCTCGCTGCCTGCGGATCTGTCACCGCTGCTCGAGGAGCGCTTCGATGCCGCCCTCGTGCGCGACCGGCACCTCCCCCTGCGGACGTTCGGCACGCTGTGGTCCGAACTGGTCATCGAAGGCACGGAGTTCCTCAGCCAACTCCCCGCGGACCAGCGCACCACACTTTCCTACGAGGACCTCCTCGACCATCCCAGCGAAGAGCTGACCCGCCTGGCCGAGTTCATCGGCGTCGGCCCCCTCCCGCAGTGGCTGCTCACCGCATCCGCACTACTCGACCACAGCCGACGGGGCTCCGCCCGGAGACTGCCGGCCGCTCAACTCGACGAGCTGAGGGAGAGCTGCGCCCCGGGCACCCACGTTCTGGAGCGACAACCGAGCCGGTGACCATCTCTCGGAACGTACGACCGCCCCCTTACCGAGTACGAGATGGCCCGTGAAGCCGCCCGGGAAGAACGTCTGGTGATGCATGTGATCAATGAGGTCACTGCGGCCCGTGCACCGCGCGGTTCGCCTTGGTCGCAGCGGGTGAAGTCGGGTGGCGCCTTTGGTGCGAGGCTGAGGGCGCGGGTGGTCACGTAGCTCTCGTGCTGGTCAACGGCAGGGTACGCGGTGAGGAAGTCGGCCAGCGCCTTGAGGGTGCCGGCGTCGATGACCCGGTCGGGGATGTCGCACACGGGGACGCTCAGCAAGGGGTGGTCCTCGCTGCTCGAAGGCCGGTTCCTCCCCTGCTCGCCTGATCGTGATGGAGAGCACAAAAGATCCTTCGGAATGCCGTAATGCACCCGGCCTGTCCGGGCTCGTACGGGGTGTACGGACAGGGAGCGGCCGGTGTCCGCCGGCGCTCCCAGTGCAGCCTGCCCCGAAGGAGAACAACATGCGATGGCACTCTCTGGCCCTGCCGGCCGCGGTCCTCACCCTGGGCGTGTCGGGGGTGTCCCCTGCCCAGGCCGACGGCGTCGATCATCCTCGCGACGCCGCGACGGGCGTGAGAGACGCCCACCGGGGAATCGTGGCGGCCCATTGGCCCGGGTCCGTGTCGACGATACTCAGCACACAGTCCGCGGACGCCACCCAGCAGGCGGCCACGAAGTACGAGCTCCAGGCCGAGCGTGACGCGGCGGCCGCCCAGGCTGCCAAGCATGCTGCGGCGGACCTCAAGGAAGCGAAGGCGGAGGCCAAGAAGAAGGCCGAGGCTTCGCGGAAGGCGGCTGCCGAGCCTGCCACGGGCTCGGCCGGGCGGACCACCCTCACCTCGGCCTCGACGGCCCCGGCCCCTGCCGGCGGCAGCGTCGCGACGGTCATCAGCTTCCTCGAGGCGCAGGTGGGCGACGCCTACGTCATGGGCGCCACGGGCCCCAACGCGTGGGACTGCTCCGGCCTCGTCCAGGCCACGTTCAGACAGGCCGGCGTCGACCTTCCCAGGGTCTCGCAGGACCAGTCGACCGTCGGCACGGAGGTCTCGCTCTCCAACCTGCAGGTCGGCGACATCCTCTACTGGGGCGCGAAGGGGTCCGCCTACCACACGGGCGTCTACATCGGGCAGGGCCAGTACCTCGACGCGGCCAACCCCTCCAAGGGCGTCGTCATCCAGGACCTCTCCGGCTACCCGGCGACGGGTGCGGTGCGGGTTCTCTGAGCACGTCTTTTCTGAGTACGTCGTGCAGGGTGAGGGCCGCCGCCTCAGGTGGGGGCCCTCACCCTGTGAAGGGCATGCCTGCGTCGCTCGGCCCACCAGGCGCTCAGCACCGGCTCGCCGTCATGATGACTGGCCTGCGGGCTCGGGTTCGGCGGTCGTTGTCGTCAGGTCACACCGTCCGGCGCCCGATTTCGAAATCTGGACGATATGGCAGCGGGGAGGTTGCCCCGCCCCAAGTCGGCGGGCCCGCGGCCACCCGCGCCTCTCCGCTGGCCGACCGCGCGGGGATGGCCCTCATGATGGCCTGCATAGCGGGTCTGATCACCGCGACGTTCGTGTCCGACAAGGTGAGGACACACCTCCGCGAAGCGGCTGGGCCGCCGGGCGTGTCCGGCTGGGGGGCAGCGGAGACAGCGCCAACGTGGGCTCGGGCGGCTTCGACGGCGGCTGAGCGGCGGCATTGAGCAGCGACGCCGTCCACCGCCGGACACCACACATCTGTACGATGCGCCGTCGCCGCATCAGTCCAGCCCCTGGCGAGGGGCGAAGCACGCCTCGACTGCGGCCTCGTACACCCGCTCCGCAGCCGCATAGCACGCACTGTCCTGCCTGCTGAAACGCTCCAGGCACACCCCGCTGTTGACCTCGATCACCGCCAGTTCCCCATGGACGTCCACGATGTCGACTGATCCGAAGACCAACCCCAGGGAAACCATCGCCCGCCGCGCCAGCCCGCCGAGGGAGCCGCACAGCTCCGGCTCGTCCAGCACGACCGCGGATGCCCCGAATTTGAGGTTGTGCCGCCACTCGACGCAGTCGTCCCAGCCGACAGGATCGGTTCCGAGTTCCGGCCTCGTGCATCGCTTCTCGAAAGCGAGCTCGGTCCGCCCGTTGAGAACGACCACCCGGTACTCATGACGGATGGGCACCCATGGACAGACCGTCAGCGCCGAGTACCGCGAGGTCAACGTACTCAGAACGTCGAGCAGTCCAACCGGTGTCCGTGCTCTGTGCACATCACGTCCTCCGCTTGCATTCAGCGGCTTGAGGACAACCGGCACAGACAGCCCGACCGCCGCCTCCGCCACGGACTCGTCCGGCCGCAACCGCAAGAGGCTGTGTGGGACGTTCGGCACGCCGTCATCCGACAGCAACACCGACGTGGCCACCTTGTCGGAGGCCATGATCGCCGACGCCGCGTCGTTGATCGGGAAGTTGTACCCGACGACATGGCATCTGCGCCCGTCCGCACGTAACTCCGCCACCCAGTGTCCCGAGTGCCATCTGAGGTCCACACCGCTGCAGGCCGCAGCCCGCTCCATGTGTGCGATGAAGTGTTGCCGGAACGGTACGGCCTCGCCGCCCTCAGGCGGCTCCCCCTGTCGCGTCATCACGCCGAGTCCCCCTGGCCTCGCTGTTCGGTGGATGGTTGGTCCGGATGCCGAACGAATGGCGAAAGTGCCTTCTGAGCTGGGACGATGACCTCGTCCAGGAGTATCGTCGCCGCCCGTGGAAGGCACTTTCTGCGTGCAGGTTATCGTTCCCGTCCCCAGCGCAGGTGTCGGCTGACGGGACTGGGGTGGCCGGGCACGCCGAGGCGCGGTTGCTGTGCTGACGGCTGAGGAGCGGGCTCGGCATGAGCGCCTCCGGTTGGCGGCCGCCGATCTGGGGGCCAGGGGCCGAGTGTCAGTGCTGGGCGGCACAATCGGTGCCATGACGAGGACGATCAACTGGGGCGAGCTGACGCACGCGTACGGCAGCGCCGAGGACATCCCCGGTCTCTTCGCCCGGCTTGGCGGGACCGAGGACGACCAGGTGTGGCAGGAGCTGTGGTCAGCGCTGTGCCACCAGGGCTCTGTCTACAGCGCGAGCTGGGCCGCCATGCCGGTCCTGGCGGACATCGCGGCCGCCCGGGCACCCGGGGGACCCGTGGAGGCCGTGTTCATGGCCGGCCTGATCGTCACCAGCCCCGACGAGGCCTGCCGAACCCGGTACGCGAACGAGATCGGCGAACTGCGGGGCGTGGCCCACTCCTTGCTGAACGGCCCGCAGGACAGCGCGAGCACGTTCGTCTACCTGCTCCAGTCGCTCCTCGCCTTCGAAGGGGTCCCGGTGTGGTCGGAGGCGTTGGAGGGACTGGTGAACGAGGAATACCAGATCGCGTGCCCGGCCTGCTCCTCGGACCTCTTCATCGCTCTTGGCGAGTACGGGTACTTCACCTCGGCCGGTGACTACGTCGGCAAGAGCGGCGGCCAGGACGCGGCGGGCAGGACCGACTTGCTGCCCGCCGGCTCCGGGGAACTGGCGGGCATTGCCGCCCGAATGCACCAGGCGGCCCTGGATACCGGCTTTCCCGACGTGGCTACCGGGGTGAGGCATCTGTTCGGCAAGGCGACCTGCCCCGACTGCGCGACCGGGTTCTCCGTGTCGAACGAGGTCGCCGAGCAGTGGGTCTGAGGGCACCGAGGGCCGTCCGCTCCCCGGGCCTGCCCAGCAGGCCCGGGCGCATCGGTGATCTCCGCGTACCGGGATGAGCACAGCGCCGCGAGCAGCGTGCTCCATACGGCAGAGCCCGTGAATTCGGCTACGGTCGAGCGCATGGATCGCCTGTCCGAAATCACCTTCCTCCTGCCGGCGACACCGGAATCACACAGCTTCCTCGGTTCGTTGCGCTCGCTGCTCACCGAGGTGGCGTACGCCGACTTCACCGAGTCCGCGGGCACGGCCGGCCGGGTGGGCGACCGCCTGACCCTCGCTCCTCCACAGCCCGTCGGCGCCCGCCCGGTGACGACGTTTCGGCTGGCCGACGTACCCGCGCCCGAAGTCGTCCTCGACACAGGCCACTCCATCGGCGTGTGGAGCGGTCATACGTCCGATACGCCGTCCTCGCAGGCAGAAGTGGAGATGGCTGACCTGACCCGCCGTCTCGCGGGGCACGTCGAGCGGGTCAATCACACAGGCGTGAACCTGCCCGCCGGCGCCACCCCACCCGGGCAGTGGCAGGACCTTGTCAGCGGACTCGCCTCGGCATCCACCATGTACCGCTATCCCACCGGCGAGGAGTGGCCGTTCGTCCTTCCCTCGACATCGGAGGAGCTCCTCGGCGACATCCGCGACTTCGTCGTCGGCCGTGAGCCCCGGTTCGAGCTGGTTCACGACCAGGGGCTGTCGCGGACGGAGTGGCAGTTCGCGCTCTGGACCGACCTGACCCGCACAGAGCTGGAGCTGCTGTTTCCCGAGCCCGAGGGGATCACGTTCCCTGGTCTGGAGGACGTCTTCCGCGTCGTCCCGGTCCGTCACCCCTGGCCGGGACTGGGTATCCGATTCGACCTGTGCTATCGCATCGATGACGGCCCGTCCGACTGGAAACCGGCGAATGGCTGGTCACAGAAGGCGGTCGTATCCGCTGAGCGCTTCCCCCTGGCTGATGGACTTCGGTCGGCACACGAGGACCGGCCGGCGTCATCCGTGCGGCCGCGGGCGCGTGGCGTGCCGGTGCACGGTTGATGAGCCGCGCCACGCGCCCGTCAGCAGGCGGCGAGGCCGCGTTCACGGATAGGTGTACGTGTTGAGGGTGGTCACCGCCGAGGCCGCGTTGCCCAGGTTGTAGTGGTCCACCGCGAGGAAGTTGGGCTTCTTGCGGGCGGCGGGCATGCAGAACCGCTGGGCGCGGTCCGCGAGTTTGGTGTTGTCCGTGGACGCCGTGGAGGTGATCCCGACATCACGGAAGTGGTTCATGACGAACAGGGGGCGGAAGCCCGTCTCGGTGCGGGTGAGCGGGATGTTGGTGCCGGCGTCGTACCAGCGGCTGTAGCAGGACCAGTCGGAGGTACCGAGGCCGGAGCCCATGGACCAGTAGTTCTCGACCGTCCACTCGCGCTGGTACATCACGCCGAAGGTGTCCCGGGTGAGCCCGGTGGACTGGTCGGCGGAGCGGCTGTGGTCGGTGAAGATCAGCAGCCGGTCGTTCGCGGAGATCAGGTCGGCCAGCCTGGGCCAGCCGTTCTGCCGCACGCCGGTCTGGTCGGGCCGGTACAGCACATCCGACAGGCCGCTGACGCGGGCGAGTTCACTGCGCAGGACGCCTGGGTCGACGTAGTCCTCCAGGAACACGGTGACGAACTCGTTCGGGTTCCGCTTGAGGAAGTCCACGATGCGCTGGATGTCGACCCACAGGGCGACCGGGTTGCTGACGAGCGTGCAGCTGTTGTGGCAGAGGATCGCGCCGTCGGAGGTCTGGTGGGCGTCCAGCATGAACCCGCGTACGCCGTCGGCCAGTTGCTGGTTGATTCCGCGCGACTGGTTGGGCACCAGGTTCACGAAGGGCGGGGCGAAGCCGCCGTCCACACCGTTGGCGTAGGCGTTGTGGGCGGTCAGGAACGTGACCTGGTCCAGGGTGCGCTCGTTCGCGGGCGGCATGGGGCTGGTCGCCGGGGTGACCGGGGTGAGGTACCAGGCGGCGAGGCCGCTCGCCGAGCCGACGGCCAGCCGGGCGGGGTGGTTGGCGCCGGACGGCTTCGCGCCCACGGTGAGAAAGCGCTCGGCTCCGGGGACCTTCAGCCGGTACCGGTCGGCTCCGAGCTCCGTGATCTCCCAGGCCGCGTCGGCGCTCGTACAGGCGACGGTGCGCGCCTGGTCGCCGGAGCGGCCCAGACAGCTGCCCGCCGTGTCGGTGTTCTCCAGGACGTACGACGATCCGCTCGCCCGCAGCGTCCACTGCTGACGGTCCTCGTTGCCCTTGGGTCTGCGCTGCTCCACCGCTCCCCCGTTGTCGGCGGCGTTGAGTCCGGTGGTGGCGCTCTGCACGTAGTAGCCACCGGCGGCCGGAACCGCTGCGGAGGCGGTGGGTGCGGGGGCGACGACCGCCGCGGCGAGCGCGGCGGTCGCGGTGAGCAGGGCGGAGCGGGGGGTTGGCATCGAGGTGCCCTTCGTCGGAGTCGGCAGCCAAGGCGAGGTGCGTCAGGTGCATGACATCATGGGCCACCGCGCGCCATCAGCAGTAGAGGTTGCCGCCCGCCGAAGTGCCGAGGACCTGGACGAACCGCTGGTAGTTGTTCACCCGGCTCTGCACCTGTGCGGGGTTCTTGCCGTCGCACTCCATGGAGCCGTTGATACTCCGGATGGTCTGGCCGAAACCGGCGCCGTTCACCATGGCGTTGTGGCCGGTCATGGTGCCGGGGCCGGTCTGTGTGTTCCAGTACCAGAGGGCGGTCTTCCATGCCACGGCCGCGTCGTTCTGCACCCGCCACGGGTTGCCCAGGAGATCGATGCCGAGAGCGTCGCCCGCGGCCTTGTAGTTGAAGTTCCAGCTGAGCTGGATGGGACCGCGCCCGTAGTAGGCCGCCTGGCCGGCCGGGCAGCCGTACGGTCTGCTCCAGTCGCAGTAGGTCGGGTAGTTGGACGTGTCCTGCTCGACGATGTGCACCAGCCCGCCGGTCTCGTGGCTGACGTTGGCGAGGAACGCCGCCGCCTCCTGCTTCCTGACGGTGTCGCTGCCGGTGGTGGCGAAGGCCGGGTAGGCGCTCAGCGCGGCCGTGAGGCCGCTGTACGTGTAGAAGGAGTTCCGGTTCGGGAACATCTGGTTGAACTGGGCCTCGCTGACGACGAAGCCGGACGGGTTCCCCGGGCCGCCGTCACACGCGTACGGCTCCCAGTACCAGGTGCTGATGGTGGGGTCGTACCCCGGGTTGTCGTGCTCGGCGATGTACGCCTTGCCGTCGGTGTAGCGGACGATGTCGCCGGTGCGGTAGGCCTTGCCGGCCACCCAGCTCGGGTAGCTCGAACAGGGAGCGGCGGACGCGCTCTGGGCAGGTAACAGCAGCGGGGTGGTGGCCGCGATGACCAGTGCGGTCAGGACTGCGGAGAGGCGGCGCCTCGACATGGGATCAACTCCTTGGCGGAGCACGGTCGCACCCGTGCCGAAGGCCGGAGCCGGGCCTCGTACGCACGCGCCGGTCGGCCCGGTCACGGCAGGGGCGCGGCCGTGGTGGGGGGTTGTGGTGGCACACTCAACCGCCTTGGTCTGTACCAGTCAAGGGTGTAGACCAGTCAATGCCGGACATCGATCGCACGGCGCGTCACCCGGGGGACGGGCGCTCAGCGTGTGACGGGTCCGGGGACGGCCCCGGCTCTCGCCCTCAGCCCTCGACGCCGCCCCGGTTCGGCACCAAGCGCCGCGCCACCGGGAGAATCGTCCGCATGACCACCGCGCCCCACCCCCTCGTCAGCCGCGCCCGACAGCTCGCGGACGATCTCCTCACGCCGCACGCCGAACGGGTCGATCAGGAAGGTCTGCCCGAGAGCCATATCGAGGCCGTGAAGCGGTCCGGTCTGCTCGGGGTGAGCGCACCGGTGGCGTACGGCGGGGCCGGCGCCCCCACCGCGGTGGCCCGGGAGACCGCCGAGATCCTGGCCGGGGCGTGCTGCTCCACGTGGTTCGTGCAGCAGCAGCACCACACACCGGTGAAACTGCTGGCGGACTCCCCGTTCCCGGTCCGCGAGCGGCTGCTGCGCCCGCTGGCCACCGGCGAACTGCTGTCCGGTGTCGCCTACGCCCACGTCCGCGCCTTCCCGCGCGTCCTGGTGCGCGCGACCCCCGAGCGCGGCGGCTGGCGCTTCGACGGCACCGTGCCCTGGTACACGGGCTGGGGCCTGAACGACGTGATGATGCTGGCGGGGGTGAGCGACAGCGACGAGGTGGTGTTCGCCGCCGCCGAGGCCCGCGAGCAGAAGGGGATGCGCCCCTCGCCGCCGATGCGGCTCGCGGCGCTCACCGCCGGCCGCACGGTCTCCCTGGAACTGGACGGCCTGTGGCTGCCGGAGGAGGCGCTGGTGCTGCGCACCCCGCAGAAGGAGTTCGCCCACATCGACCGGCCGAGGAACACCAACGCCTCCCCCGCCGCCTTCGGGGTGGCGTACGCGGCCCTGGGGCTGCTGGAGGGCGACGCGGACGCGAAGGAGACCGCGTGTTCCCTGCGCGCCCGCCTCGACACCGTCCGGCGCGAGGCCTACGCCCTCGCCGACCACCCCGTGCCGCACAAGCACCTCGAAGAGCGGCTGACGCTCAAGATCCAGGCGTACGACCTGATGCGCGCCGCGACCACCGCGGCGATCGTCGCCGGGGGCGGACGCTCCCTGACCCTGGCCGCCCGCGCCCAGCGGCTCGCCCGGGAAGGGATGTTCCTCCTGGTCCAGGGGCAGACGGCCGAGGTACGGAAGGCGCATCTCGGGGCGTTCCGTCACACATCGACATAAAGACCAAATAAGAGCACAATGAGGATGAGTGGCAATTTCCGCATAACTCGCCAGACGCGGTCAGATCCGCAGAGATCACCTGCAGAGATCAAAGGAGACGAGTCATGGCCAACGTCTCGCCCAGGGGTGACATGACCACTCACCCCGATGTGTCCGAAATGCGCGACAGATACGCCCGCATGCTCGGTGGCCGCGATGTCGCGCTCGTGGACGGACCGGTGTTCCTGCTCGGTCTGTACTGCGCCGTGTCCCCGTGGATACTCCACTTCACGGCCAACCAGCCCGCCCTTGTGCCGCACAACCTGATCATCGGCATCGCGATCGGTCTGCTGGCCCTCGGCTTCACCGCCGCGCCCGAGAGGATGTACGGCCTGAGCTGGGCCACCTCCGCCATCGGCGTCTGGCTGATCATCTCGCCGTGGGTCGTCGGCGAGGACCCTGACGCCGGCGTCATCGTCAACAACGTGATCATCGGTGGCCTGGCCGTGGTCCTGGGCCTGGTGTGCGCGGCCACTGCGATGAGGAGCACCAGGAGCACGAGCTCGACGCGGAGCACCACGAGGACCGCGCCGCCCATGTGAGCCGCCCGTGCAACCCGGGGAAATGCCCGCGAGGGGATCGTCGGCCGGCCCGTCCAGACGGGCCGGCCGACGCCGTCCGGGCGGGCCCCGCCGGGATGGCGAGCCGGTCAACGGCTCGGCATGAGCCAGGGTTCCTGCGGCATCGGGCTGCCGGTCTCCAGCAGCGACTTGAGGTTGGAAAGCACCGCAGGCCAGCCGAGCGAGACATCCGCGAGGTCGCGCTCGTGAGCGAGGTCCTCGTGGGTCACGGTGAGGCGGACGATGTCGCCGTGCTGCCGGATGTCGAGGGTCACCCGGGAGTACGTGTCCTCCCGGCCCTCGTTCTCGGGTGAGGCCCACGTGGTGACCAGGCGGGTAGGGCGTTCGCTCTCCACCACGGTGCCGACCACGTCGGCGATGCCGGAGCCGTCCGTCCGCACATGTTCCCAGCGTGAGCCGGGGTTCCAGTCCGAGACGTTGCTGTGGCCCCAGTAGGAGGCCGTCAGGTCGGCGTCGGTGAGCGCCTCCCAGACCTTCTCCGGGGTGCTCGCGATATACGTGACGTACACGAATGCGGGCTTGTCGGTCATGGCTTCCTCCGCTCGTCGCTTCACCGCGCCGAGCGCGCGCAGCCGCGGGCGCTCGAACTTGTCGATCCACCGCTCCTGGATCTCGTGGAGCGGCACGGGATTGAGGTAGTGCAGCTTTTCCCGACCCCGCCGCACGGTGCTGACCAGATTGGCGGCCTCCAGGACGGCCAGATGCTGGGTCACCGACTGGCGCGCCATGTCGATACGTCCGCACAGCTCGCCCAGCGTCTGGCCGTTGTGCTCGTGCAGCCGGTCGAGGAGGCGCCGCCGGGTCGGGTCGGCGAGCGCCTTGAAGACCGGGTCCATTCCGGGGTCACTGTCCGATCGCACACTTCACGTTATGCAGGTGTTTACCTGCATGTCAATCGTACGCGTGGATCGAGCATCTCGCGGCCCCGCTCGTCGACGCCCGGGAACCCGGGTGCTCCCCGCCGTCCGCGTTCCTCGAACGACGTCGGCGGTTCCCTTACGAAGCCGGAGCGCGCGGCCGGTGTGCGCGGACGCGGACCGTGGATCCCACCCGCACCACCGTGCCGGCGTCGCCGCCCTCCAGGGCCGACTCCTCCATGCGCACCGCCTTCTACCGGGCTGTCGGGGGCGCCACCGCAACGTGATATTCGTTCGCTCGTGATCGTCGCGGACCCGCACACTGACGCCATGAGCCGAACCGTGAGCGCGTGGGTGACGTCGGGCGGGCAGTTCCTCGGTGTGGCCGGGCCCTTCTCGGTGGACATCCCGTGGTGGGCCGAGGCCGGACCGGTCGTCACCCGGCTGGAACAGGAGCTCGGGGTACCGGTGTTGGTGCTGCGGCTCCTGACCGTGGACGGGGGTGAGGGCGCGCGCGACGGCCATGTGACGTATCACGTCGAGGCGCCGGAGCCCCCGGAGCCGGACGTTCTGGAACAACGCCCGCTCCCCCAGGGCCTGTTGAACGGGCATGAGGCGTTCCGCTCGCCGTGGGCGCGGGCCGAAGGACTGCGGGAGCTCCTCGACTGGGCGTCGCGGACGCTCGCCGCGGCGGGACGCCCGGTGACCGGTCCTGTCGAGCAGCGGCGGACATGGAACCTGGCCGGGCTCTTCCGGCTGCCCACCGCCGGAGGGCCGGTCTGGCTGAAGGCGACCCCGCACTTCGCCGCCGACGAGGCCACGGTGATCGACGCGTTCGCGCGTGTGTCCCCCGGCCTGGTGCCCACCGTCCTCGGCGCCGGTGAGCACCGCATACTCCTGGAGCACGTTCCCGGCGAGGACTGCTGGCGGGCCTCCCCCGAAACGGCGGAGAGCGGTGTCCGCCGGTTCGTCGCCGCGCAGGCCGAGTTGGCCGCCGGGCGCCCGACGGGTCTGCGGGACCGCCGCGACGGGCCGCTGGCCGCCCGCGTTCTGGACCTGCTCGACGGCACCGTCCCGCTGGACATCACGGCGGAGGAGCGGTCCGCCGCACGCGAACTGGCCGGCCGCTGGGCCCTGCTCGCCGAGTGCGGTCTGCCGGACACGGTCGTGCACGGTGACTTCCACCCGGGCAACTGGCGCGCCGACGGCGGCCCACCCGTCGTCGTGGACTTCGCCGACGCCTACTGGGGCAACCCGGTCCTGGACGCCCTGCGGCTCCAGGACTTCCTCCCCGAGCCGGCGCGTTCCGCGGCTGCGCGCGCCTGGGTGGGCGCCTGGAAGACCCACGTCCCCGCCTGCGACCCCGCTCGCGCCCTCGCGCTCGCCGAACCGTTGGCGCACCTCGCGTACGCGGTCCGCTACCGGGAGTTCCTGGACGGGATCGAGGCGTCGGAGCGGCCGTACCACGAGGGCGATCCGGAGGCGTCGATCCGGGAAGCGGTACGGTGCGCCGGTGCTCCGTCCGGGGGCGCGCCGTGAAGGAGGCGCCCTTGGCCTGCGCGGCGGCCCCGAGTCAGGATCGTTCCATGGACGTCAAAGAACCCCTGCATCTCCCGTCGCCCCTCCAGCTCCAGGGCTTCGGCCTGAGGCTCCGGGAGTGGCACGACGACGACGTGACGGCCCTGGTCTCGGTGTACGACAACCCCGAGGTCGCCCGGTGGACGCCGGTGCCCTCCCCCTTCGACACGGACACGGCCCTCGCGTATCTCGCCGCGGCCCAGGTGAAGCGGGCCGACGGACGGGGTGTCCAGCTGGCCATCACCACGGACGGCCGGTGGCCCCTGGGCGAGGTCCTGCTGTTCCGCAGTCTCAACGACCCCCGGGACGTCGAACTCGCCTACGGCGTGGGCCCCGCCCATCGCGGCCGGGGCCTCGCCTCCAAGGCGGTCCGCCTCGTCACCGAGTACGCCACCCTTCATCTGAATCCCCGTCGCGTGGTCCTGCGTATCGAGGCGGAGAACACGGCTAGCGAGGCGGTCGCCCGGTCGGCCGGTTTCGAACTCACCGACGACGAGCCCGTCCTGCGCAGGCACAAGGACCGCGAGGTCGTACTGCGGACCTGGTGCCTGCGCTGAGCGCCGGGCGGGCCAGGCCGGACCGGCGGCGGGTCGGCTCACGTTGGGGGCCGTGTCGTCGATGACGAAGAATCCGGCGAACCTCCGTGCATGGCAGGTCGGCCGCCGCACAGGGCAAGCCTGCCTGTCGCAGCCGCAGGTGACACGGAACCGGACTGCACCCGCGCCCAGGGGGCACTCGCAGGGACGCGAGGGCCCGGCCTAAGGGAGGGTCCGGTGAAAAAGGGGTGGAGATGGAGATCTCCGGCATCATCAGTGCCGTCGTCATCGGCATCGTCATCGGCGTTCTGGGGCGGCTCGTCGTCCCAGGGCGTCAGCGCATCGGCATCCTGCTGACCATCCTCGTCGGCATCGTCGCCGCGCTCATCGGATCCGCGCTCGCCGGCGCGTTCGGTGTGGCGGACACCGACGACGTCGACTGGATCGAGTGGCTCATCCAGATCGCGCTGGCGGCGCTGGGTGTCGCGGCGCTCGACCGGACACGGGCTCGGCGCTGAGGCGGTGACCCCTGGGCAACCGGTCCTGGAGGCGGCCGTATCGGGCGGGCGGCACCGCTGCGGCCCCCCGCCGCCACGGGGGCCGGGGATCTCGCGCGCCTGCCGAGGTCGGCGCCACGGGCCGGAGCGCCGGACGACCGGGCGTTCCGCTACGAGGGCGCGCGGGTCATCGGAGTGACGCCGGCCCCCGGGCCGATGCGCTCACCGGGCGAAGGCCTCGGGCTCGGCTCGCCCTCGGGCGCGGGCCCGCTGCGCCGCGCACGAGCGTCCGGCCCGCCACTCCCCAGCAGTGCGCGGTCGGCCGCCCCGACCGTCGCCGTGGGCTGGGCCACCCACAGCGCCCTCGCCTCCTGGAGGGCACCGCGCCCCTGTCACCCATGGCGAGGGGGCGTCGTCACTCCCCCGCAGCCGCCCCCGGCGACACATACGGCGTCGTCGTGGTCAGTGGCACGAAGCCCAGGCGCTCGAGGATGGGGCGGCTCTGGCTGGTGGCGTCGACCTGGAGGTAGCGGTAGCCGTGCTCCGCGGCGACGCGGGCGCGGTGGGCGACCAGGGCTCGGTAGATGCCCCGGCCACGCCAGCCCTCCACGGTGCCGCCGCCCCACAGGCCCGCGAAGCGGGTCCCGGGGAGCATCTCCATACGGGCCGCGCTGATCGGCCGGTCCCCGGCCAGGGCCACCACGGCGACGACGGTGTCGGGGTCGCCGGTGAGCTGGGCGAGCAGCTGGGTGCGCATACGGGAGCTGTCCCGGCCGAAGGCCTGCGCGTGGACGTCGGCCACCATGTCGACGCCCGCCGCGTCGGTCACGGGGAGGAGCCGTACGCCTTCCGGCACCTCGATGTCGAGGTGCATCCCCCCGAACTCGGCGATCATCAGGGTCTCCTCGGGTTCGGGTGTGAACCCGGCGGCGCGGAGCCGCTTCCCGAGGTCGACGGGGAGGTCGTGCCCGTACAGCTTCCACTCGAACTCTCGGCCGAGCCCGGCGAAGTACCGCAGCTGTGCGGCGATCGCCCCGTCCGCCGTCGTCTCGTCCAAGTCGGACCAGAGGACCCCGCTCCAGCCGCTCTCGGCGCCGACCTGGCGCACCACCCGGTCCGCGCGCTCGATCCGCGCACCGGGCGCGTCGGGGCGCGCCCCTTCCCGCATGTCCCGGTCGAACAGGGCCAACACCCCGGCGTGATCCATATGGTCACTCCATCACCCCAGGTCTCCCAGGGCAACGTAATTCACCCGGATCTCATGGGCCACCCCTCAGGATCGGTTCTCCCAGGGCTCTCCCGGGGCTCTCCCGGGGCTCTCCCGGCGGCGTCATTCCGGCAGGGTGAGTTCCCGGGACTCCCCCGGCGCCACGGACACGGTACGGTCCGCGACGGCCACGGTGATGGGGGGCTCGTCCGACTCGGGCACGGTGATGTGCAGCCGCCCCGGTCGCAGCCGCAGGCGCACGCCCCAGTGGCCCCGGTAGCGGATCGAGAAGCCGTACTCGGACAGCTCCGGCAGGGGTACGGGGTCGAACCACAGCCGGCCGTCCCGGGCCTCCAGGCCGGTCAGGCCGCGCTGTACGAGATCGAGGGTGCCCGCCATGGCGCCCAGGTGGATGCCCTCGCCGGTGGTCCCGTCCTGCAGGTCGGCGACGTCCCCGATCAGCGACTCCTGGACGAAGTCCCATGCCCGGGTGCGGCGGGCCCGGGCCAGCACCCAGCCGTGGACGAGGCTGCTGAGGGTGGAGCCGTGGCTGGTGCGGGCCAGGTAGTGGTCGACGGTGCGATGCCATGTCCCGTCGTCCAGCTCGTACCCCAACTGCCGGAACAGGTCCCTGAGTTCGGTGGGCGGGAAGAGGTACCCGAGCATCAGGACATCGGCCTGCTTGGATGCCTGGTAGCGGTTGACGGTGTCGTCCTCGGCCTCCAGGATCCGGTCCAGGCGCCGGATGTCGCCGTAGCGCTCCCGGTACGCCTCCCAGTCGAGCTCCGCGAGGTCGCCGTAGCCCTCGAACTGACTGATGACGCCGGAGTGGAAGGGCACGTGCAGCTTGTGGGCGACGTCCTCCCAGACCTCGAGTTCGGCATCGTCGAGGCCGATGCGTTCGAACAGGTCGCGGCGGCGTGTCACGGGCAGGGTCCGCGCCACGTCGAGGGCCCGGGCGAGCACCCATGCCGCCGTGACGTTCGTGTACGCGTTGTCGACGAGGCCCGGTCCCGCCGCGCCCGGGTAGGCCTCGTGGTACTCGTCGGGGCCGACGACGCCGCGGATCCGGTAGCGGCCCAGCGTCTCGTCGTACGAGGCGAAGGCGGCCCAGAAGCGGGCGATCTGGATCATCATCTCGGCACCCTTGGTGTGCAGGAACTCCGCGTCCCCGGTCGCCTCGCAGTACCGCCACACGTTGTACGCGACCGCCGAGCCCACATGGTGTTCGAGCCGGGAGTGGTCGGGCAGCCAGCGCCCCGAGCGCGGGTTGAGGTGGAGCCACTGCGTCTCCTCGCGGCCGTCGCTGCCGCTCTGCCAGGGGTACATCGCACCGCGGTGCCCGGCGTCCTCGGCGGCGAAGCAGGCCCGCTCCAAACGACGGTGGCGGTACGTCAGCAGGGCCCGGGAGACCTCCGGGAAGTGCAGGTTCAGATACGGCAGCACGAACAGCTCGTCCCAGAAGACGTGCCCGCGGTACGCCTCCCCGTGCAGGCCGCGCGCGGGCACGCCCACGTCGAGTTCGGCGCTGTGCGGGGACAGCGTCTGGAGCACGTGGTAGAGGTGCAGGCGCAGCACCGTGCCCGCACCCCCGGGCACGTCCGGCTCGGCGGCGCGCCACAGCTGCTGCCAGGCGGTGCGGTGGGAGGCCAGCAGGGCCTCGACGTCGGGGGCGCGCCGTACGCGGTCGACGGCGGCGTGCAGCGGATCGCTGATCGCCGGGTCGTGGGAGGTGTGCAGGGCGACGGTCTTGTCGACGGTCACCGTGTGCCCGTCGGTCACGGGGAACCGGAACACCCGGGCGATCCGCCGCAGCTCCTTGACGTTGCCGGTCTCGGCCGGGGCGTCCGCCACGGTCCGCGCGGCGAGGCCGATACGGATGTCGGAGGTGCTGGTGCGGCACCGCATCCAGACCGTGTCGCGGGCCGCGACACGGGCGGCGGCGCGCCCCGGCCCGCCCGGTGACGTGCCGGTGTGGACGTGGGTGAGGTGCCGGGAGGCCAGCGCGCGGTACCGCTCGACCCCGCTGTTGGTGACCGTCCCGTCGAGCCCGGACTCCACTTCGATCTCCCCCGACCAGCCCTCGGGGGTGAACTCGGTGCGCAGCAGGGCCAGATGAGGGTCCGCCATATGGACCAGCCGGAGCTGCCGTACGGCCAGTCGCCGGCCGTCGGTGTCCTCGTACCGCACCGTGCGCTCCAGGGTGCCCTCCCTCAGGTTCAGGCGCTGGCGGTGGTCGAGGACCCTGTGGGTGTCCGGGGAGAACCAGTCGCCGAAGGCGGTGCGGAAACGCAGCGGCAGCCAGTTGGGCAGGTTGACCATGTCCTCGTTCTCGACCCGGCGGCCCGCGATCTGGGAGGTGAGCCGGTTGTAGCAGCCCGCCGCGTACGTGCCCGGGTAGTGCACGTCGTCGGCGGTGCACTCGGGGATGGCTCCGCGGGTCGCGAAGTAGCCGTTGCCGAGGGTGCACAGCGACTCGCGCAGTCGCTCCTCCACCGGGTCGTATCCCTCGTACTCCCAGATCCAGTCGCTCATTCCCGGCCCTCCGGCACCTGTGGCTCCGCACCGGCGCGAACCATCCGGACCACGCCGTAGTCAGCAGTTCACCATGGGTGATCGCGGCACGGCCCGGGCCCACGCCGAGGACGGCCGCGGCGGCGCCCGCCGGGTGGCTGCCGTCGTACCGGGCGGACGCTCGCGCGCCCTCTGCCCCGGGAGCGCGCGGACTCCGCAGGGTGGTCGGACGTAGTCTGCTCGAAGATCGCGGTCCGGGCCGATGGGCCGCGACCGCGCGGACGGCGTCGCGAGGAGGGTGCGTACGACATGGTGGACGACTCCGAGCTGCGGTACCTGCGGCGGTGCGTGGAGCTGGCGGCCGAGGCCCTGGAGGCCGGTGACGAGCCGTTCGGCTCGGTGCTCGTGGGCGCCGGCGGGACGGTGCTGGCCGAGGACCACAACCGGGTGGCCTCCGGCGACCGTACCCGCCACCCGGAGTTCGAGCTGGCCCGCTGGTCGGCGGCGCACCTCACGCCCGAGGAGCGGGCGGCCGCGACCGTCTACACGTCGGGTGAGCACTGCCCGATGTGTGCGGCCGCCCACGCGTGGGTGGGGCTCGGCCGTATCGTGTACGTGGCCTCGTCCGAGCAACTGTCCTGCTGGCTGGCCGAGTTGGGGGTGCCCGCGCCTCCGGTGCGGACTCTGCCGGTCGCGGAGGTGGCGCCCGGTGTGACCGTCGAGGGACCGGTGCCGGAGCTGGCCCGGGAGGTTCACGCCCTGCACCGCCGGTTCCACGGGAAGGCCGCCGCGCGGGACTGAGCCGCGCGGGACGGGGCAGACGAGCCGGGGTCCGCCCGTCGAGAGCCGGAGATGTCAGGAAACCTGGTGCAGCACGACCCTCCGACCCCCACCGCGCCCCGTGTCGACGGCGCGCCGCCCGCCCGCGGGACCTCGTCCAGGGATCCGTACTTCGACAACGTGAAGTACCTGACGATCGTGCTGGTGGCCTGCGGGCACGCCTGGGAGCCGCTGACCTACGGCAGCCGGGCGGTGACGGCCTCGTATCTGTTCGTCTACGCCTTCCACATGCCCGCGTTCGCGCTGGTCTCCGGGTACTTCTCGCGGAGCTTCGACATGGTTCCGGGACGGCTGCGGCGGCTGCTGACGGGTGTGGTCGTGCCGTATCTCGTCTTCGAGACCGCGTACACGCTCTTCCACCGATGGACGCAGGACGACTGGGGGTATCCGTTCAGCCTGCTGGATCCCTGGTACGTGATGTGGTTCCTGATGGCGCTGTTCGTCTGGCGGATCACCACTCCGGTCTGGCTGGCGCTGCGGCATCCGGTGCCGGTCGCGCTCGGCCTCGCGGTGCTGGCCTCGGTGTCACCGGATGTCGGTGGTGACATGTCGATCCAGCGGACCCTGCAGTTCCTGCCGTTCTTCGTGCTCGGGCTGACGCTGCGGGCCGGGCACTTCGAGCGGCTGCGCACCCGGCGGGTCCGGCTGTGCACGCTGCCCGTGGGTGTGGGCGCGCTGGTGGCCGCGTACGGGGTGGCACCCTGGTTCGACGCGGCCTGGCTGTACCACCGGGGCGCCGTGACGGGTCAGGGAGTATCCCGCTGGGCCGGGCTGGTCACCACGCCCGCGCTGTTCTGTCTGGCGCTGCTGCTGACGGCGTGCTTCCTGGCGTGGGTGCCCCGGCGGCACCTGTGGTTCTCGGCACTGGGCGCGGGGACGATGTACGGCTATCTGCTGCACGGCTTCGTGATCAAGGCGTCCCGCTTCGGGGACTGGTACGCCCCCGCGTGGCTGCACACCCCGGTCGGGGAGCTCACGGTGACGGCGATGGCGGTCGGCGGGATCACGCTGCTGTGCTCGCCACCGGTGCGTGCCGTGTTCCGGTTCGTGGTCGAGCCGCGGATGGAGTGGGCTTTCCGGAAGTCCGGCGACGCCACCACCCGGGAAACCGCCCCTGGCAGGGGTGTGCCCCGGGAGGCAGCACGGACGCGCTGACAGCCTCCGGGGGCACACACCGTCCCGTTCGTCCGCCCGTCTACCGGCGGTAGAGGGCAGGCCGCTCGACCATCTCGACCTCGACCCGGCCGCCCTCGCTCTGGGCGCGGACGCCCGCCTCGCAGACCGCCGCCACGGCATAGCCGTCCCACACACTCGGCCCGGTGACCTCGCCGCGCCGGGTGGCGTCCACCCAGGCCTGGACCTCGCGGTCGTAGGCGTCGGCGAACCGCTCCACGAAGTCCTGCGCGATCGTGCCGCCCCAGCGGCCGGCCAGGTCGGTGACGAGGGACTGCTCCTCGCCGATACGGGCCGTGCCGCGCTCGCAGACCGCCTCGGCCTTCACCTGGTAGCCGAAGCCGCAGTTGACGTTGATCTCGACGTCGACGATCGCGCCGCCGTCGGTCTCGAAGAGGACCAGCTGCGGGTCCTGAACGCCCTCGGGCGCGTTCCCGGAGGGCGTCGGGCGCAGCACGGTGACCTCCGTGATCTCCTGGTCGAGGAGCCAGCGGGTCACGTCCATCTCGTGCACCACGGAGTCGTTGATGAGCATCTCGGTGGTGAAGCCGGGCGGACTGGCGGCGTTGCGGTGCCGGTTGTGCAGCATCAGCGGGCGGCCGAGCCGGCCGCTGTCCAGCAGCGCCTTCAGCTTCATGTACTCGGCGTCGTACCGCCGCATGAACCCCACCTGGATCCTGCGGTGGCCCAGCTTCTGCTCGGCCTCCATCACACGGAGCGCGGAAGCCGCGTCGGGGGTGAGCGGCTTCTCGCACAGCACCGGCAGGTCGTGCCCGAACACCGTCAGCAGGGCCGCCTCGTGAGCGGGACCCGGTGAGGCGATGAGCACGGCGTCGACGTCGTCCGCGGCCATGGCGGCGCCCGGGTCGGTGTACGCGGTGCAGCCGTCGATGCCCTCGGCGAGTCGCTTGGCCCGCTCGGCGTCGATGTCCACCACGGCGGACACCCGAGCCCCGCTGGTCACCTCCTGGATACGGCGCACGTGGTCGGCACCCATACGGCCGGTGCCGATGACGGCGACCCCGAGCGTTCCGCGCTGAGTCATGGTGGGTGGTCGTCCCTTCCGGTGGGTCAGGCGCCGCAGGAGCGGAGGAACTTGCGGGTGCGCACGGCGATGGGCAGCGGCTTGTCCGGCTCGCAGGGGTACATGTCCTGCTCGACGATCGCGAACAGGTCCACGCCGAGCCCCTGGGCCGCGGCCAGCACGGGCCCCAGCTCCGGTACGCCCGCAGGGGGTTCGCACATCACACCGCGCTGGACGGCGGGGCCGAACGGGACACCGCCCGCGACCACGTCGGCGAGGATCTCCGGGTCCACCTGCTTGAGGTGCAGATAGCCGATGCGCTCGCCGTAGGTCTCGATCAGCTTGACGCTGTCGCCGCCGCAGTAGGCGTAGTGCCCGGTGTCCAGGCACAGGTTGACCAGGTCGGAGTCCGTCGAGTCGAGGAAGCGCTCGACGTGCTCCTCGGTGTCGATGTGCGTGTCCGCGTGCGGGTGCACCACGATGTCGAGGCCGTACGTCTCCCTGACCTGGCGCCCGAGCCGCTCCATGCCCCGGCTGAGGTGGCCCCACTGCTCGGTGGTGAGCTCGGCCGGCTCGATGATCTCGGCCGTCTTGTCGTCCCGCCAGAACGAGGGGATGACCACCAGGTGCTTGGCGCCCATGGCCTGGGTGAGGGCCGCGACCTGGCCGACATGCTCCCAGGTGGCGTCCCAGACGGACGGGCCGCGGTGCAGGGAGGTGAAGACCGTGCCGGCCGACACCTTGAGGTCGCGCCTGGTCACCTCGTCGGTGAGCCGGGCCGGGTCGGTGGGCAGATAGCCGTACGGCCCGAGCTCGATCCAGGAGTAGCCGGCCTCGGCGACCTCGTCCAGGAACCGCTCCCAGGGCACCTGCTGCGGATCGTCGGGGAACCAGACACCCCAGGAGTCCGGGGCCGAGCCGACCCGGATGCGGTCCAGGGCAGGGGTCATGTCAGGACTTTCCTTCCGGGGTTGCGGGGACGGGTGCGGTGAGGTCTTCTTCCTCGGGGAGTTCTTCCACGTCCACGCCGCTGACCTGGGCCAGCTCGTGCTTGAGCGCGGCGAGTTCCGCGCCGCCGGCCATGTGGTTGGTCAGCTCTTCGAGACTGACCTCGCTGCGGGCGGCGGACAGCTCCATCGTGCCCAGACGCAGCACGCTGAAGTGGTCGCCGACCATGTAGGCGTGGTGGGGGTTGTGGGTGATGAAGATGACGCCCAGTCCGCGGTCGCGGGCGGCGGCGATGTACTTCAGCACCACCCCGGACTGCTTCACCCCCAGCGCCGCCGTCGGCTCGTCCAGAATCAGTACACGGGCACCGAAGTGGACGGCGCGGGCGATGGCCACGCACTGGCGCTGACCGCCCGAGAGGGTGCCGATGGGCTGCTCCAGGTCGTCCAGGACGATGCCCATGTTGCGCAGTTCCTCGTCCGCGGTCTTCTTCATCGCCTCGATGTCCAGACGCCGCACGGGCCAGGGACCGCGGGTGATCTCGGAGCCGAGGAAGAAGTTGCGCCACACCGGCATCAGCGGCACCGTCGCCAGGTCCTGGTAGACGGTGGCGATCCCGCGGTCCAGCGCCTGACGCGGGGTGGTGAAGCGCACCGCCTCACCGTCGACGAGGAACTCGCCCTCGCTGTGCTGATGCAGACCGGAGATGATCTTGATGAGGGTCGACTTGCCCGCACCGTTGTCCCCCAGCACACACGTCACCTCGCCGGGACGCACCTGGAGGCTGACACCGTGCAGAGCACGGATGTTGCCGTACGCCTTGCCCGCCCCGCGCAGCTCGACGACCGGCCGTCCGGCCTCCGGGCCGGTGTCCTTGACGACGGCGCTCTGCGTGCCGGGTTCGTTGGTGGTTGCCATTGTGTGAACTCACCTCCGGGTCGCCGTGCGGCGGACCCACAGATTGATCAGGGTGGCGCCGAGCAGCATCACACCGAGGAAGGCCTTGAACCAGTCGGGGTTCCAGCCGGCGTAGACGATGCCCTGGTTGACCATGCCGAACATGAACGCGCCGAAGACCGGCCCGATCGCCGAACCGTAGCCGCCGGTCAGCAGACACCCGCCGATCACCGCAGCCGCGATGTAGATCAGCTCCTGGCCCACGCCCTCACCGGACTGCACGGTGCTGAAGGAGAACAGGTTGTGCATCCCGACGAACCAGGCACCGAAACCCACCAGCATGAACAGCGAGATCTTCGTGAACGTCACCGGCACACCCACCGCACGGGCGGAGTCCTGGTTGCCGCCCACCGCGAAGACCCAGTTGCCGTACTTCGTGCGCAGCAGCACCCACGTGGCCAGCGCGGCGAACACCAGCCACCACACCACCGTGACCTTCACATTCACGCCGCCGACGGCGAACGACGAGGCGAAGAGCGCCTTCGCCTGGCCGAAGCCGTCCATGTCACTGATGTTGTCCGTGGCCACGTTGTCGGTGATCAGCTTGGTGACCGCCAGGTTCACACCCTGCAGGATCAAGAACGTGCCCAGGGTGACCAGGAAGCTGGGCAGACCCGTCCTGATCAGCATCCACCCGTTGAACATGCCGATCGCCAGCGACGCCACCAGCGCGGCGACGACACCGACCCACACGTTCATCGTCAGCTGATAGCTGATCATGCTCGCGGTCAGCGCCGAGGTGATCACCGCGACACCGGAGGAGAGGTCGAACTCCCCGCCGATCATCAGCAGCGCCACCGGCAGCGCCATGATCCCGATCGTCGACGACTGGTACAGGATGTTCGCCATCGAACTGGCCTCACGCACCGGCGGCGCCGCGACCAGGAAGAACACGAACACCGCCACCGCCCCCAGGAACACCCCCACCTCGGGACGGGCCAGCAACCGCACCACCAGCGACCGCTGCGCGGTACGCCCGTCGGTCTGCTTGGACGGGCCGGAGGCCGGCGGTGTGGTCACCGCCGGCGCAGCCTGTTGGGTCATCCCCATCACCGAGTGCCCTTCGCGGCGAACGCGGCGACGGTGTCGACGTTGGACTTGTCCACGAAAGCAGGACCCGTCAGCACCGGCTCCTCGCCGCCGCCCATGTAGTTGCCGTTGTTCTTGTACAGCCACAGCGAGTCGATGGCCAGGTAACCCTGCAGGTAGGGCTGCTGGTCCACGGCGAACTGGATGTCACCGTCCTTGATCGCGCTGGTCAGCTCCTTGTTCAGGTCGAACGTGGCGACCTTGGCCTTGCTGCCCGCCTCGTCCACCGACTTCACCGCGGTCAGCGCGAACGGTGCGCCGAGGGTGACGACGTAGTCGATGTCGCTGTCCTGCTTGAGCTTCGCGTTGATCGTCGACTGCACCGACGGCATGTCGGTGCCGTTGACGTAGAGGTTCTCGACCGATCCCTCGAAGGTCTTCTTCACACCGTCGCAACGCTGGGTGAGACCGACGTTGCCCTGCTCCTGGATGACGCAGACGGCCTTCTTGGCGCCTTCCTCGTTCAGCTTCTTGCCGAAGGCCTCGCCCGCGACGCTCTCGTCCTGGCCGAAGAACTCCATCAGGCCCAGGGACTGCCAGTCGCTCACACCCGAGTTCAGACCGACCACGGGGATACCGGCCTTCTTCGCCTTGGCCACGACGTCCTTCATGGCGTCCGGCTTGGCCAGGGTGACCGCGATGCCGTCGACCTTCTGGTCGATGGCGTTCTGGACGAGGTTGGCCTGCTCGCCCGCGCTCGGGTTGTTGGAGTAGACGAGCTTGACGTTGTCCTTCGCGGCCGCCGCCTCGGCGCCCTTGCGGACGATGTCCCAGAACGTGTCGCCGGCCGACTGGTGGGTGACCAGCGCGACCGTCATCCTGGGGGTGTTTGCCTTGCCCGCGGATGCGTCCGCGCCGCCCTCCTCGGCCTCCTTGCCGCCGGAGCTGCTGGAGCAGCCGGCTATGAGCAGCGCGGACGCCGCGGCTATCGCGACGAACGGCGCGACTCGGCGGGAGCGGGGGTGAAAACGGTCCATCTTTCCTTGCACCTCACTGTGCGTAACGGGGGGAAAGGGAACGGGACGGCGTCGGGCGGGAAGCCCGCGCGGGCCCAGGCATTGAGGCCGGGG
Organism: Streptomyces phyllanthi; assembly: GCF_009377205.1. Lineage (GTDB taxonomy): Bacteria > Actinomycetota > Actinomycetes > Streptomycetales > Streptomycetaceae > Streptomyces > Streptomyces phyllanthi. Next base: position 3,104 of record NZ_VJZE01000038.1, on the reverse strand, counting down.
TCATGTGCCGGTGGAGCGGCGGTTTCGTTGGGACCGGATACAAACGCCTGTCCCACCCGGCTGTCAATACTTTGTTAAGACATCATTTCACTTGCAGGTCCGAATGTCCGTACAAACTCTTGACATGGGCCGGCCCTGGGATCTACACCTGGGGTACGCCCGGGCCAGCGTGCCCGCATCCCCCGCACTCCGGGCCCTCCACGGCCCGCATCCCCGTACGAGGAGTGACGCGCATGCCCGAGTCCGCCGAAACGTTCGATCTGATCACCATGGGCCGCATCGGGGTCGATCTGTATCCGTTGCAGACCGGTGTGCCGCTTCCACAAGTCGAATCCTTCGGCAAGTTTCTGGGGGGATCAGCGGCCAACGTCGCCGTGGCCGCCGCGCGCCTGGGTCACGCTACCGCTGTGATCACTCGGACCGGCAACGACCCCTTCGGTTCGTATCTCCACGACGCCCTCAAGGAGTTCGGGGTCGACGACCGCTTCGTCACCCCGGTCGACGCCTACCCGACACCGATCACGTTCTGCGAGATCTTCCCGCCGGACGACTTCCCGCTGTACTTCTACCGGCGCCCCAAGGCCCCGGATCTGGAGATCCACACCGACGAGCTCGACTTCTTCGCCATCCGCGCGTCCCGCATCTTCTGGATCACGGGCACCGGCCTGAGCGAGGAGCCCAGCCGCTCGGCCACGCTCGCCGCGCTGAAGGCCCGTGACAAGTCCGGCATCACCGTCTTCGACCTCGACTGGCGCCCCATGTTCTGGAACGACCCCGAGGCGGCCCGCCCGTACTACGCCGAGGCGCTGCGCCACGCCACCGTGGCCGTCGGCAACCTGGAGGAGTGCGAGATCGCCACCGGCGTCCGCGAGCCGAGAGCCTGCGCCCAGGCCCTGCTCGACGCCGGGGTCGAGCTGGCCGTCGTCAAGCAGGGCCCCAAGGGGGTGCTGGCCGTCCACCGCGACGGCACCACCGCCGAGGTCCCGCCGGTGCCCGTGGAGGTCGTCAACGGCCTCGGCGCCGGGGACGCCTTCGGCGGCTCGCTCTGCCACGGTCTGCTGAACGGCTGGGAGCTGGAGAAGACCATGCGGTACGCCAACGCGGCCGGCGCGCTCGTCGCCTCCCGGCTCGCCTGCTCCTCCGCGATGCCCACCGAGTCGGAGGTCGACGGCCTCCTCGCGCGCGGCTGACCGACGCCACCCCTGAACGGAGCGAAGTCTTGAGCATCAGCATCCCCGACCTCGTCACGGTGCGCGCCCGGCACCCGGAGGCCATCGCCGAAGCGGCCGCCCGCCGCGTGCGCCGCCCGCTGATCGGCGACAGCGGCCGCCTGATGATCGTGGCCGCCGACCACCCGGCCCGCGGCGCCCTCGGCGTGGGCGGTCACCGACTGGCCATGGCCAACCGGGCCGATCTGCTGGAACGCCTGTGCGTCGCGCTGTCGAGACCGGGCGTGGACGGGGTGCTCGCCACCGCCGACATCCTGGAGGACCTGCTCCTTCTCGGCGTCCTCGATGACAAGGTTGTCATGGGCTCGATGAACCGGGGTGGCCTGGCCGGCGCGTCCTTCGAGATGGACGACCGCTTCACCGGCCACCGCGCCGAGGACATGGAGCGGCTCCGCTTCGACGCCGGGAAGCTGCTGGTGCGCATCGACTACGACGACCCCGGCTCCCTGCGCACCCTGGAGTCCACGGCACGGGCCATCGACGACATGGCGGCGCGCCGGCTGCCGCTGTTCGTCGAGCCGTTCATATCGCGCCGCGTGGACGGCGCGGTCCGCAACGACCTGAGCTCCGACGCCGTCACCCGGTCCATCGCGATCGCCTCGGGCCTCGGCGGCACCTCCGCCTACACCTGGCTGAAACTGCCCGTCACCGAGGACCCCGACGACATGGCCGCGGCACTGGAGACGTCCACTCTGCCCGTCGTGCTGCTCGGCGGCGAGGTCGGCGGGGACCAGGAGGGCGCCTATGAGAAGTGGCGCAAGGCGCTGCGGCTGCCCACCGTGCAGGGCATGGTCGTGGGCCGGTCGCTGCTCTACCCCGCCGGAGGCAGCGTGGAGACCGCGGTGGACACCGCGGTCGGCCTGCTCTGACCGCCTGAGCCCGCCCGCCACCGTCCGGAAGCCCGCCTCGAACCTCCCCGAAGCCTGTTCCTGCTCCGTCTCGGAGCTCGCTTCGACACCGCCCAGAAGGACGCGAAGGAAACGCATCATGACCGCCACGCACCACCTGCCCGCGGGCAAGGCCACGGGTGACGCCTACGCCGTGAACATCACGCCCGAGTCGGCCGGCTGGGGCTACTCCAGCCTGCGGGTGCTCGAACTGCCGCCCGGTGGCCGGCACAGCTTCGACAGCGGCGACAGTGAGTGGATCGTGCTGCCGCTCGCCGGCTCCTGCACCGTCGCCGTCGACGGTGACACGTTCAGGCTGAGCGGGCGCGAGAGCGTCTTCAGCGGGGTCAGCGACTTCGCGTACGTACCCCGTGACGCCCAGGCCTCCATCGCCTCGCGCGACGGCGGGCGCTTCGCCCTGACCGGCGCCCGCTGCGAGCGCCGGCTGCCCGCCCGCTACGGCCCCGCGTCCTCCGTCCCGGTCGAACTGCGCGGCACCGGCAACTGCTCCCGCCAGGTCAACAACTTCGGCGCGGCGGCCCCCGCCGGAGGCGGTGACGGATACGGTTTCGAGTGCGACAAGCTCATCGCCGTCGAGGTGATCACGCCGGGCGGCAACTGGTCCTCCTTCCCGCCCCACAAGCACGACGAGCACCGGCCCGGTGAGGAGTCGGAGCTGGAGGAGATCTACTACTTCGAGTTCGCCGGCCACGAGGGCACCCCCGGTCTCGGCTACCAGCGGGTCTCGCCCTCCGGCCAGGGCACCAACACGGACGTGCTGGCCGAGGTGCGCGACGGCGACGTCGTCCTGATCCCGGACGGCTGGCACGGACCGTCCATGGCCGTGCCCGGGCACCACATGTACTACCTCAACGTCATGGCGGGCCCCGACCCCGACCGTGCGTGGCTGATCTGCGATCACCCGGACCACGCGTGGATCCGCGGCACCTGGCCCGAGCAGCCGGTCGACCCCCGTCTGCCCCTGTAC
>NZ_VJZE01000389.1 GCF_009377205.1 Streptomyces phyllanthi | reverse complement strand
CCCCCAGGCCACCCCGGGCCACGCCTCACACCCCCAACGCCGCCAGCCGCTCCTCCGCCCGCTCCGGGGCGTACAGGTGCTCCACGACGAGCGCGCCCGCTCCCACCAGGCCCGCCCGGTCCCCGAGCCGCGAGGTCACCACGTCCAGGTGAGCCGTGGAGCGGGGAAGCGCACGCTGGTACAGCAGCTCACGCACCCCGGTGAGGAAGGGGGTACCGGCCAGATCCCCGGCGATCATCAGGACGCCGGGGTTCAGCAGGGTCACGACCGTCGCCAGTACGTCGCCGACGCACCGCCCGGCCTCCCGCGCGAGCGCCGTCGCGCCGGGGTGTCCCGAGGTCAGCAGATCCCGCACGTCCGAACCCGAGGCCGCCGGGACGCCCGACTCGGCGAGCCTGCGGGCCACGGCGCCGCCGCTCGCGACGGCGGCCAGACAGCCGTACGACCCGCACCTGCACAGCGCGTCCGTGCCCTCCGGCACCCGGATGTGCCCGATGTCCCCCGCGCCGCCGTCGATCCCGCGGTAGATCGCGCCGTCGACGACCATTCCGGCGCCGATCCCCGTCGAGACCTTGACCAGGGCGAAGGCCGAGCAGTCCGGGTAGCCGGCGCGCTGTTCGCCGTACGCCATGAGGTTGGCGTCGTTGTCGACGAGGACCGGGACGCCGGCCGGGCCGCCCGCGTGCCCCGCGAAGGCGCGGGCCAGCCGGTCACGTATGTCGTAGCCGTCCCAGCCCGGCATGATCGGCGGCTGGACGACACGGCCGGTGTCGCTGTCGACCGGGCCGGGGACCGCGAGGCCGATGCCGCACACCGCGTCCGCCGGGCGGCCCGCCTTCTCCAGCAACTCGGCGAACCAGCGGCCCAGTTCGTCCAGTACGGCGTCCGGGCCGTCCTCGATGACCAGGGTGCCCGAGTGCTCGGCCTGGATCTCGCCGCCGAGGGAGAGGACGGCGGCACGGGCGTGGCGCGTGTCGAGGTCGGCGGCCAGGACGACGGCGTGCTCGTCGTCGAACTCCAGGGTGATGGAGGGGCGCCCTCCCAACGGGGAGCCCACCGGGCCGCCCGCGCCCTCGCGCAGCCAGCCCGCCCGGAACAGCCGGTCGAGGCGCTGGCCCACCGTGGCCCGGGACAGGCCCGTGGCCTGCTGGAGCGCGCCGCGCGTGGTCGCCCGGCCGCTGCGGACCAGTTCGAGCAGATCTCCGGCACCGGCGTGGCTGCCCACCTTCACGCTCCTTCCACCCATGCGCACCCCCTTGCGTTCACCAACTCTGCATTACATCCTGGGTTTTGCGTGTTAAATAGACGTAACCCTACGGTAGCCACTGCCGAACCGGTCGGCTCGACGTCCTCGGGGAGCACTGCGTGGACCGCACCACCACCCAGCTCGCGCACGGTCCGGACGGGCTGACGCGCTTCGGAACGGGCGTATACGACCCGGCGGCACCGGCCTCTCCCGCTCCGGCCGGCTCCCTGCACCGCCGGGCGGCCCACGTGCTGGAGCGCAACTGGACGGGGACCTCCACCGTCCCCTCGCGGGGCCTGTATCCGCACCAGTGGTCCTGGGACTCGGCGTTCATCGCGATCGGGCTGCGCCATCTGTCGCCGCTGAGGGCGCAGACGGAGCTGGAGACGCTGCTCGGCGCCCAGTGGGGCGACGGCCGGATCCCGCACATCGTCTTCAACCCCTCCGTGCCGCTGGACGCGTACTTCCCGAGCCCCGACTTCTGGCGTTCCTCGACCGCGGGGCGCGCCGTGGGCGCCCCGCGCACCGTACAGACCTCGGGCATCGTGCAGCCACCGGTGCACGCGCTGGCCGCGTGGCTGGTCCACCAGGCCGATCCGGGCCTGTCCCGGGCGCGCGCCTTCCTGCCCCGGGTGTACCCGCGCCTGGCCGCCTGGCACCGCTATCTGCTGCACCGCCGCGACCTCGGCGGGGGCGGTCTGGCCTCGGTGGTCCACCCCTGGGAGCAGGGCATGGACAACTCCCCGTGCTGGGACGCCCCGCTCTCCCGCGTCCCCCCGGCCCCGGCCCGCTCCTTCCGCCGCGCCGACCTGGACCACGGCGCGCCCGAGGACCGGCCGACGGACCTGGACTACGGGCGGTACGTGCGGCTGGCGACGGACTACCGGGACCGGGGCTACGAGGACGGGCCGGACGAAGGGGCGGCCCGCAGGGCCTCGGTCGAGGGCGGTGGTGGGAGACGGGCGGGCCGGTTCGCGGTGGAGGACCCGGCGTTCAACGCGCTGCTCATCGCCTCCGAGCACGCGCTCGCCCGTATCGCGCGCGAGCTCGGCGCCTCCGGTACGGCCCGGCACGCACGCGCCGAGCGGCTGACGGCGGCCCTGGTGGACCGGTTGTGGGACGCGGCGGAGGGCATGTTCTTCTGCCGGGACGTCGGCACAGGTGTCAGCGCAGGCACAGGCACCAGCACCGGCACCGGCACCGGCACCGGCGAGCTCATCCCCGAGCGCGCCGTCTCCGGGCTGATCCCGCTGCTGCTGCCGACCCTGCCCCGCGACCTCGTGACGGCACTCGTCCGTACGGCGAGCGGTCCGCACTTCGGGGTCGGCGGCGCGGCCCGTCTCGTACCGAGCTACGACCTCACCGGCGAGGCCTTCGATCCGCACCGCTACTGGCGCGGGCCCTCCTGGTTCAACACGGCCTGGCTGGTGGAGCGCGGGCTGCGGCTGCACGGGGAGCGGGCGCGGGCCGACGAGCTGCGCGGGCAGTTCCTGCGCACCGCCGGCACGTCCGGGTTCGCCGAGTACGTCGACCCGTACACCGGCGAGCCCTGCGGGGCGCCCGGCTTCGGCTGGACCGCCGCGCTCACGCTCGACCTGCTCCACGACATGGACACGCACGACATCGGCACGCACGACATCGGCACGCACGGCATCAGCGACAAGGGAGGAGACCGGGGATGACGGACCGGCAGCATCTGCTCGTGCGGGGCGGGACGTTCGCGGCCGTGGGCGACGGCGGCGACATCAGCGGGGTGCGCGGCGGCGGCTCCCCGGACGGGCTGTTCGTGCGGGACGCCCGCCACCTCAGCCGCTGGCAGCTCACTGTCGACGGCGCCGTGCCGGAGACGCTCAGCCCGGTCTCCGACGGTGACACCGCGGCGTGCGTCCTCGTGCCGCGCGGTGGCCGCCAGGAGCCGCCCGCGTACACGCTCTTCCGCGAACAGGCCGTCGCCGACGGCGCGTTCGTGGAGTCGCTGCGCGTCACGAGCAACCGTCCGGTGCCGGCCACGGTCCGTGTCGCCGTCACCGCGGACGCCGACTTCACCGATCAGTTCGAACTGCGCTCCGACCACCGCACCTACGCCAAGACCGGCGCCGTACGCTCCCGCCAGGTCCTCGACGACGGCGTGGAGTTCGGCTACCGGCGCGGCGAGTGGCGCTCCTGCACGACCGTCACGTCCGAGCCCGCGCCCGACGCCGTGGAGGAGACGGGCACGGGCGCCCGACGCCTCGTCTGGGCCCTCGACCTCGAACCGCACGGTTCGGCGGAGCTGTCACTGCGGGTGGCGGCCCGCCCGCACGGAGCGCCCCGGATGCCGCGGGTGCCGGCCTCCCCCGCCGCCGCGACCGAGCAGCTCCTGGAGCTGGAGGGCGAGTTCGCGGAGGGCGTGGCCTTCCCGGCCGGCTGGCCGGAGCTGTCGGCGGCCTGTGCGCGGGGCCTGGGCGACCTCGCCGTGCTCCAGGTGCCCGCGACGGGCCCGGACGGGGAGGAGCTGCGCGTCCCCGCGGCCGGAGTCCCCTGGTTCCTCACGCTGCTGGGCCGCGACGCGCTCCTCACCTCGCTCTTCGCCCTCCCCTACCGCCCCGGCCTCGCCGCCGCGACCCTCCCCGCGCTCGCCGCCGTGCAGGCCACCGAGGTGGGCCCGGACGCGGTGGCCCAGCCCGGCAAGATCGTGCACGAGGTACGGCACGGGGAGCTGGCCCACTTCGGGCAGGTGCCGTACGGGCGCTACTACGGCTCGGTGGACGCGACCCCGCTCTTCCTGGTGCTCCTCGGCGCGTACGTGGAGCAGACCGGCGATGTGACGACGGCCCGCCGCCTCGAGCCCCACGCACGCGCCGCGATCGGCTGGATGCTCGACCACGGCGGCCTCACCTCCCGCGGCTATCTGGTGTACCGCGCGGACCAGGGCGGCCTCGCGAACCAGAACTGGAAGGACTCCCCGGGCGCCATCTGCTCCGCGGACGGCGGCCGCCCGACCGGCCCGGTGATGGCGGCGGGAGCGCAGGGGTACGCGTACGACGCGCTGCGCCGCACGGCCCATCTCGCCCGCACGGTCTGGGAGGACGAGGTCTACGCGGCGCTCCTGGAGCAGGCGGCGGCCGACCTCCGCGACCGCTTCCAGCGGGACTTCTGGATGGAGGAACACGGGTTCGCCGCGCTGGCCCTGGACGGCGCGGGCAACCAGGTCGACGCTCTCGCTTCGGACGCGGGGCACCTGCTGTGGTCGGGGCTGCTGGACAAGGAGTACGGCGAGCTGGTGGGCCGGCGGCTGCTGGAGCCCGACTTCTTCTCGGGCTGGGGTGTGCGGACGCTCGCCTCCGGGCAGCCCGCGTATCACCCGTTGTCGTACCACCGGGGTTCCGTGTGGCCGCACGACAACGCGCTCATCGCGCTGGGGCTGGCGCGGTACGGGCTGCACGACGAGGCCCGTACGGTGGCGCGGGGGCTGGTGGACGCGGCGACGGCGACGGGTCACCGTCTGCCGGAGGTGCTTGCCGGGTACGGGCGCGACACGCACCCGGAGCCGGTTCCGTATCCGCACGCCTGTGTACGGGAGTCCCGGGCGGCCGCGGCGCCACTGGCGCTGCTCACCGCGGTGGGCGGGGTCTGAGCGGGGCCTCCCGCACCGGTCGCACCGGTCATCCCCCCGACGTGTCCAGCTCCGCGTCCTCGCTCACTCCCGCGCAGTCGTACGGGTCCTTGAGCCAGCCGTCCGGGAGCACCACCCGGTTGTTGCCGGACGTACGGCCGCGCGGTCCGTCCGCGCCGGCCGGCCACGGCTGGTCGAGGTCCAGCTCGTCCAGCCCGCCGCGGAGTTCGTCCAGCGAGGAGGTGACGGCGAGGCGCCTGCGCATCTCCGAGCCGACCGCGAAGCCCTTCAGGTACCAGGCCACGTGCTTGCGGAAGTCGATGACGCCGCGCGACTCGTCGCCGAGCCACTCGCCGAGGAGGGTGGCGTGGCGGACCATGACGTCGGCCACCTCGCGGAGTGCCGGGCGGGCGCTGTATCCGTCAGTGCCTCCGGCACGGGCCCCCGTGCGGCCCTCGAAGGCCGCCACCAGGTCCGAGAACAGCCACGGGCGGCCCAGGCAGCCGCGCCCGACCACGACTCCGTCACAGCCCGTCTCCCGCACCATCCGCAGCGCGTCGTCCGCCGACCAGATGTCGCCGTTGCCGAGGACCGGGATCTCGGGCACGTGCTCCTTCAGACGGGCGATGGCGTCCCAGTCGGCGGTGCCGCCGTAGTGCTGGGCGGCCGTGCGGCCGTGGAGCGCGATGGCCGTGACGCCCTCCTCGACGGCGATGCGGCCGGCGTCGAGGTAGGTGATGTGGTCGTCGTCGATGCCCTTGCGCATCTTCATGGTGACCGGGAGGTCACCGGCCCCGCTCACGGCCTCGCGGAGGATCGCGCGCAGCAGGTTCCGCTTGTACGGGAGGGCCGAGCCGCCGCCCTTGCGGGTCACCTTGGGGACCGGGCAGCCGAAGTTGAGGTCGATGTGGTCGGCCAGGTCCTCCTCCGCGATCATCCGGACGGCTTTGCCGACGGTCACCGGGTCCACGCCGTACAGCTGGATCGAGCGCGGTGTCTCCGACGCGTCGAACCTGATCAGCTGCATGGTCTTGTCGTTGCGCTCGACCAGCGCCCGCGTGGTGATCATCTCGCTGACGTACAGCCCCTTGCCCACACTGAACTCGCGGCACAGCGTGCGGAAGGGGGCGTTCGTGATGCCGGCCATGGGCGCGAGCACGACGGGGGGCTGGACGGTGTGCGGGCCGATCCGGAGGGGACTCGTGGGGGCGACGGTGGGCGTGGACATGGCCCCATTGTCACGTACGACGCGCCGTGACTCCAGTCATTAGTTAGGCGCACTATTGATTTGCGCGTACGATGGAGCGTATGCCTGAGCTCAGCCACCGCCGGCGCCTGCTGGTGCTCGCGATCTGCTGTATGAGCCTGCTGATCGTGAGCCTCGACAACACCGTCCTCAACGTCGCGCTGCCGGCGATGGAAGAGGATCTGGACGCGAGCGTAACCGGCTTGCAGTGGACGATCGACGCGTACACGCTCGTGCTCGCCTCGCTGCTGATGCTCGCGGGGTCGACCGCGGACCGGATCGGCCGCAAACGCGTCTTCATGGCGGGGCTGGTCGTGTTCACCGTCGGTTCGGCGCTCTGCTCCCTCGCCCCGACCCTGGACGCGCTCGTCGTCTTCCGGATGGTGCAGGCGGTGGGCGGTTCGATGCTGAACCCGGTGGCCATGTCGATCATCACCAACACCTTCACGGAACCGCGCGCGCGGGCCCGTGCGATCGGTGCGTGGGGCGGGGTCGTCGGTATCTCGATGGCCGCGGGCCCGCTGGTCGGGGGGCTGCTTGTGGAGTCGGTCGGCTGGCGTTCGATCTTCTGGCTCAACCTGCCGGTCGGTCTGGCCGCGCTCCTGCTCACCCTGCGCTTCGTCCCCGAGTCCCGCGCGCGCCGGGCCCGCCGCGTGGACCCGGTGGGACAGCTGCTGGTGATCGCCCTGTTCGGGTCCCTGACGTACGCGATCATCGAGGCGCCCATCGCGGGCGTCACCGCGGTCCTGCCGTTCGCCGGACTCGCGCTCGCCGCGCTGCTCGGCCTCCTCTGGTACGAGCCGCGCCGCGCCGAACCCCTCATCGAGCTGCGCTTCTTCCGCTCGGCGCCGTTCAGCGGGGCGACGGTGATAGCGATCAGCGCGTTCGCGGCGCTCGGCGGCTTCCTGTTCCTGTCGACGCTGTACCTCCAGAACGTGCGCGGTCTGAACGCGCTGGAGGCGGGTCTGTGGATGCTCCCGATGGCGCTGCCGTCGTTCCTGTGCGCGCCCCTGTCCGGCCGGCTGGTCGGCAGCCGGGGCCCGCGGCTGCCACTGCTGCTCGCCGGGTGCGCGATGAGCGCGAGCGGGCTGCTCTTCGCCGTCTTCGAGGCCGAGACGTCGAACGTCACGCTGTTCGTCGGGTACCTCCTGTTCGGCGTGGGCTTCGGCTTCGTGAACTCCCCCATCACCAACACGGCCGTCTCCGGTATGCCCCGCGAACAGGCGGGCGTCGCCGCCGCCGTGGCCTCCACCAGCCGGCAGCTGGGCCAGACGCTGGGCGTCGCGGTGATCGGCGCGGTGCTGGCGGCGGGCGTGGGCGCGTCCTCGTACCGGGACACCTTCGTGTCGGCGGCCGTCCCCGGCTGGTGGATCATCGCGGGCTGCGGTCTCTCGGTACTGGTCCTGGGCGCGCTGACGACCGGCGCCTGGGCCCGCCGGACGGCCGAGCGCACAGCCGAACGCCTGGACGCCGAGGAGATCCGAGGCGCCGGGGGTCAGGGCCTGGGCGCGGTCACGGGCGGCTGAACGACGACCGGGCGGCCCGTGACGGGACGCAGGCCGGGCGCTCCCGCGGTCCCGGCCGCTGCGGCGGACCCCGGCGCCGCCATGGCCTGGCGGGCGTGGGCGGCACCCGCGTGGGCGCGGGTCCGCTGGTCGGTCTCGCCGGTGGTGGCCGCGACCGTCGCGGCGGTGGTGTGGTGGGCGAGGGCCTCCTCGTGGCGACCCGCGGCGTGGAGCGCCTCGCCGAGGCCGTTGAGCGCCGACGCCTCGCCGTAGCGCTCCCCGTTCTCGCGGAACAGGTCGAGGGCGTGGTGCTGGTGGGCGGCCGCGGCCTCGAAGTCCCCCTGACCCAGCCGGACATCGCCGAGACCGGACAGCGCGTACGCCTCGCCGCCGGCGTGCCCGAGCTGCCGGAAGAGGGCGAGGGCCTGCCGCTGGTGCGCGGCGGCCTGCTCGTACTCGCCCAGCCGTGAGCAGGCGTTGCCCAGATGGGTGAGGGTGCGGGCGCGGCCGATCCGGTCGCCGGTGAGGTCGTGCAGGGCGAGGGCCTGCCGCTGGTGCGCGGCGGCCTGCTCGTACTCACCGAGGCGCAGGCAGACGTTGCCGAGGTTGGTGAGGGTGCGGGCGCGGCCGACCTGGTCGCCGATGTCCTCGTAGAGGCCGAGGGCCTGCCGGTGGTCGCGGGCGGCCTCGGGGAGGTTGCCCAGGCGCCAGTGGACGTTGCCGAGGTTGGACAGGGTCCTGGCCTGTCCGGCGCGGTCCCCCGTCGTACGGTGCAGGGCGAGGGCCCGTACGAGGTGGTCGGCGGCCGAGGCGGAGTCGGCGAGCCGCCAGTGCGCGACACCGAGATTGGTCAGGGCGTGGGCCTGGCCCGCGCGGTCGCCGGTCGTCCCGGCGGCGCGCAGGGCGTGGCGGTGGATCTCCAGTGCCTCCGTGTGATGGCCGGCGTCGAGGTACCGGAACAGCAGCGCGGCCAGCCGGACCGCGTGGCCGGGGCTGCCCCGGTCGGCGGCCACCGCGCAGAGGGCGGCCAGGGTGGGGCGCTCCGCGTCCAGCCAGGCCCGTGCGCGGGCCGGGTCGCCGATGTCCGGCAACGTGGCCGTGGGTGGCGCGGCGGCGGGTCTGTGGTGCCGCTCGGCCGGGTAGAGGGTGTCCATCGCGGCCGCCGCCGCGCCCAGATAGTGGTCGAACAGCCGGGTGAGCGCCTGCTGCCGCTCGGCCTCGGAGTCGTCCGTACGGGACAGGCGGTCCGCGTAGGCCCGTAACAGGTCGTGCGTGCCGAACCGCCCGGGCCGGGCGGGCTGGAGGAGATGGGCGCGGGTCAGCAGGTCCAGGGTGCGGCGTGCGGTGCGGGGGGC
>NZ_VJZE01000388.1 GCF_009377205.1 Streptomyces phyllanthi | reverse complement strand
CCCCGGGTCACTGGACGGCCGCCTCATGCGTGCGACCCCCTCCGAAGAGGGCCGAAGAGGCAGCTGTCAGGCCATCTCCTCCCCCAGAGGCTGCGGATTCGGCTGCACACGCTTGGCCTTGGGGCGTCCCGGCGGATGCAGGAACAGGGCCACACAACCGGCGAAGAGGGAGATCGAGCCGGCCAGAATGAACGCTCCGGCGTAGTCCCAGGCGCCGACCACCACCGCACCCATGCCGGAACCGAGCAGGCCGGACACCAGCTTGGACGAGTACACCAGGCCGTAGTTGGAGGCGTTGTTGTTCTCGCCGAAGTAGTCGGCGGTCATCGCGGCGAACATCGGGAAGATGGCTCCTCCGCCGAAACCGGAGATCGAGGAGAACAGCAGGAAGAGCGGCAGGTTGCCGATGTTGCCGGAGAACAGGATCCCGTACTGCGACAGCCCGAGGACGACGCAGACGAAGATCAGGCACTGCTTGCGGCCGTAACGGTCGGACAGCCAGCCGATGACACCGCGGCCCGTGCCGTTCACGATCGCCTTCAGCGACATCGCGGTCGCGACGATGCCGCCCGCGAAGCCCGCCTCGTCGCCGAAGGGCACCTGGAAGGCGATACCGAAGATGTTGACACCCGAGGTGCACAGCAGACAGAACCACATGAGAGCCACACGGCCGGTCCTCCACGCCTCCTTGGGGGTGTACTGGTGCACGGCCGGCGGGTTCTTCTCCAGTGCGCGCCGGGCGCGGGCGTCGGTGGGCTTCTTCAGCGGGTCGACGTCGGCGGGCCACCAGTTCTTCGGCGGATCCCGGAAGAAGTAGCCCGCCACCGCCACGACCGACGCCAGGAACACGCCCACCGAGACGAGCACCCAGCGGAAGTTCGTGAGGTCCATGTAGCCGGTGAAGATGAAGACGAACGGCACCGAGCCGTAGGCGAAACCGCCGTTCACGAAGCCCGTTTTGCCGCCCTTGCGCTCCGGGTACCACTTGGCGACCATGTTGACGCAGGTCGCGTAGACCATGCCCGCGCCCATGCCGCTGAACATGCCGAAGCCGATGTACGCGACGACCACGTGCGGCGCGAACGCCAGCGAGAGATAACCCAGCAGCGTGCCGACCGCGCCGAGCATCATCGCCCAACGGGCCGGGAGTTTTCCGCTCTCCCGCAGTTTCCCTGCGGGGAAGGCCACCGCGGCCTGGAAGAACACCCAGACGCCCAGCATCCAGAAGATGTGCGCGCTGCTCCAGCTGTGCGCCGTGTGCAAGGTGTCCTCGGCGGACGCGAACGCGTATTCGGCCGAGCTGATGCCCATCATCCCGACCCAGGGCAGGATGACCATCCACTTGCGCTTGCGGCCCATGATGTCGATGTCCGTCTCACCGATGCGGTAGACGCGTCCGTTCGCGTCGGCCACCTCTCGGTACGGAACCGATGTGGGGAGATCGGTGGTTGTCATGTCGTTGTCGCACCCCTTGCGTCGAAAGTTCTGGCCAGCGCCCCCTGTCCAATGCCTTTCGCGTGCGCACGGGTCCTGGGGGCGGCAGACGCGCACCGTCGGCCGCCCCCGTCGTCACTCACCTCATGTACCGCCCCCCAACAGCCCCGCCGCCCGCGCCCAGCGGGCTGTCGTGCGTCACCGCAACACTCACAGCAACCCCGCGGCCCGAGCCCAGCGATACTTCGCACCGAGCACCGCCACCGGCTTCTCGGTCGTGTACGGGTACGCCACGACCCCTCGCTCGAAGAGGTACTGGCACGCCGCCTCGACCTCGACATCGCCCGCGAGCGACGCCACCACGGGCTTCTCGATGCCCCGCTCGCGGAATTCGGCCACCACGCGCGCGGTGAGCTCGGCGAAGACCATGGGAGGGGTCACGATGGTGTGCCAGTAGCCGAGGACGAGCGCGTGGACGCGCGGGTCCTCCAGGCCCAGCCGGATCGTCGCCTCGTACGTCGACGGCGGCTCACCCCCGGTGATGTCCACCGGGTTGCCCGCGGCCCCGAAGGGCGGAATGAACGTCCTGAAGGACGCGTCCAGGTCCGGCGGGATCTCCATCAGGGACAGCCCGTTGTCGGTCACCGCGTCCGACAGCAGGACACCGCTGCCGCCCGCACCCGTGATGATCACGACGTTGTCGCCCCGCGGAGCCGGAAGCACCGGCAACGCGCGCGCGTACTCCAGCATGTCGTTCAGCCCGGGCGCCCGGATGACCCCGGCCTGCTTCAGGATGTCGTCGTACACGGCGTCGTCGCCGGCCAGCGCGCCCGTGTGCGAGCCCGCGGCCTTCGCGCCGGCCGCCGTACGGCCCGCCTTCAGGACCACGACCGGCTTCTTCGGGACGGTCGCCCGCGCCGCCTCCACGAAGGCGCGACCGTCCTTGAGGTCCTCCAGGTGCATGGCGATGCACTCGGTGCGCGGGTCCTCCCCGAACCAGGTCAGCAGGTCGTCCTCGTCGAGGTCCGACTTGTTGCCCAGCCCGACGATCGCCGACACGCCCGTCTTCGTGGTGCGCGCGAAGCCCAGGATGGCCATCCCGATACCACCGGACTGCGAGGTCAGCGCCACACCGCCCTTGACGTCGTACGGCGTGCAGAACGTGGCGCACAGGTCCTGCCAGGTCGAGTAGTAGCCGTAGATGTTCGGCCCGAGCAGCCGGATGCCGTGCCGCTCGGCGATCGCCACGATCTCGGCCTGGAGTGCGTGTTCGCCGGTCTCCGCGAAACCTGAGGGGATCAGTACGGCATTGGGGATGCCCTTGCGTCCCACCTCCTCCAGAGCCGCGGCCACGAACTTGGCGGGGATCGCGAAGACCGCCACATCCACCTCGCCGGGAACGTCGGTGACACTCTTGTACGCCTTGCGGCCCAGAATGTCATCGGCCTTGGGGTTCACCGGATGGATCTCCCCGGAGAACCCGCCGTCGACGAGGTTGCGCATCACCGAGTTGCCGATCTTGCCCTGCTCGTTGGAGGCGCCGATCACGGCCACCGACGAGGGCTGCATCAGACGGCGCATGGAAAAGAGGATCTCCGCGCGCGTGTACGTGCGCCGCGGTTTCGGCACCGAGTCCGCGAGGATCACGCGGATGTCCGCCGCGACCGCGCCCTCGGGCGTGGCGATCACGGGGTTGAGGTCCACCTCGGCGATCTCCGGGAAGTCCGCCACGAGTTCGGAGACCCGGCGGATCTGCTCGGCGATCGCCCACCGGTCCACGGCCGCCGCGCCGCGCACTCCGTGCAGGACCTCCGCCGCACGGATCGAGTCCAGCATCGACAGGGCGTCGTCCGGGGACACGGGAGCCAGCCGGAACGTCACGTCCTTGAGGACCTCGACCAGCACGCCGCCGAGCCCGAAGGCCACGACCTTCCCGAACGTCGGATCAGTGACCGCTCCGACGATGACCTCCTGGCCCTGCGGGAGCAGCTCCTGCACCTGTACGCCTTCGATGCGCGCCTGCGGGTCGTACGCGCGCGCGTTCTCGATGATCTTGTGGAAGGCGGCCCGCACGTCGGTGGAACCCTCCACCCCGACGATCACACCGCCCGCGTCGGTCTTGTGCAGGATGTCGGGCGAGACGATCTTCATGACCACCGGTCCGCCGAAACGCGCCGCGTACGCCACCGCCTCGTCGACGTCCGTCGCCAACTCCTCGCCGGGGACGGCGATCCCGTACGCGTCGGCGACCACCTTGCCCTCGGGCGCGGTCAGCGCGCCGCGGCCCTCGGCCCGTACGGCGTCGAGGAGCGTGCGCACCCTCAGTACCCGGTCTTCGGCCATCAATCAGATCACTCCGTTCGACTTGAGCAGGCGCAGCTCCTCGTCGCCGAGGCCGAGCTCGCCGATGAAGACCTCTTCGTTGTGCTCGCCGAGCAGCGGCGAACCGGTCACGTCCACGGGGGAGTCGGAGAGCTTCAGCGGGCTGCCCACGGTCACGAACTCGCCCCGCTCGGGGTGCGGCACCTTGACGACCATCTCGTTGGCGACCAGCGACGGGTCCTCGATGATCTCCTTGGTGGACAGGATCGGGCCGCAGGGGATGTTGTGGGCGTTGAGCCTCTCCAGCACCTCCCACTTGGGGAGCGTGGACGACCACTCCTCGATCAGCTGGAACATCTTGTTCAGCTTGGGCAGACGTGCCTCGGGTGTGGCCCACTCGGGGTCGTCGGCCAGCTCGGGCCGGCCGATGAGCTCGCTGACCGGCTTCCAGCCGACGGGCTGCACGATCACGTACACGTAGTCGTTGGGGCCGCCCGGAGCGCACTTGACCGCCCAGCCGGGCTGGCCGCCGCCGGACGCGTTTCCCGAGCGGGGAACTTCCGTGCCGAAGTCCTCGTTGGGATATTCAGCGAGCGGGCCGTGGGCCAGGCGCTGCTGATCGCGCAGCTTCACCCGACAGAGGTTGAGCACGGCATGCTGCATGGCCACGTTGACCCGCTGACCGCGCCCGGTGTTCTCCCGCTGGTACAGCGCCGCGAGAATCCCCGCCACGGCGTGGATGCCCGTGCCCGAGTCCCCGATCTGGGCCCCCGTCGCCAGCGGCGGCCCGTCCTCGAAACCGGTGGTCGACATCGACCCGCCCATGGCCTGCGCGACGACCTCGTACGCCTTGAAGTTGGTGTACGGGCCTTCGCCGAACCCCTTGATGGAGGCATAGACGATACGCGGATTGATCTCCTGGATGCGGTCCCAGGTGAAGCCCATACGGTCGACCGCGCCCGGTCCGAAGTTCTCGACCATGACGTCGGAGCGCCGGATCAGCTCGGTGAGGAGCTCCTTGCCGCGCTCGGTCTTGGTGTTCAGCGTGATGCTCCGCTTGTTGCAGTTGAGCATCGTGAAGTAGAGGGAGTCCACGTCCGGGAGGTCGCGCAGCTGCTTGCGCGTGATGTCACCGGTCGGCGCCTCCAGTTTGACGACGTCCGCGCCGAGCCAGGCGAGCAGCTGGGTCGCGGAGGGTCCGGACTGGACGTGTGTCATGTCGAGGACGCGGATGCCTTCGAGAGCCTTGGTCGGAGTGTTGGCCGGCGTGTGCGTCATGAAGGCCACCTCACTTGTACATGGTCTGGTTCATGGTTCCGGGGGCGTACGCGTCCGGGTCGACCCAGACGTTGATCAGCGACGGCTTCCCGGACTCCCGGGCGCGCCGGAGCGCGGGGCCGATGTCGGCGGGGTCGCGGACCTCCTCGCCGTAGCCGCCCAGCATCTGGGCGAACTTGTCGTAGTGGACGTCGCCGAGGGTGTTGCCGACCCGCTCGCGTTCCTCGCCGTACTTGGCCTTCTGGCCGTAGCGGATCTGGTTCATGGAGGAGTTGTTGCCGACGATGCCGACGAAGGGGAGGTTGTAGCGGACGAGGGTCTCGAAGTCCCAGCCGGTGAGGGAGAAGGCGCCGTCACCGAAGAGGGCCACCACTTCCTTGTCGGGGCGCGCCTGCTTGGCCGCGAGCACGAAGGGGACACCCACGCCGAGCGTGCCCAGCGGGCCCGGGTCCATCCAGTGCCCGGGTGACTTGGGCTGCACGACCTGCCCGGAGAAGGTGACGATGTCGCCGCCGTCGCCGATGTAGATCGAGTCCTCGGTGAGGAAGTCGTTGATCTCGCTGACCAGCCGGTACGGGTGGATCGGTGAGGCGTTCGACTTCAGGCTGGGCAGCCGCTTCTCGATGGCGGTCTGCTCGGCGGCGCGCAGTTCGTCGAGCCACTCCTTGCGCTTCGACGCGCCCCCGTTGAGGCGCCCGGAGGCGGCCTCGGTGACCGCCTTCAGGACCAGTCCGGCGTCGCCCACGATCCCGAGGTCGATGTCGCGGTTCTTGCCGACGGTCCGGTAGTCGAGGTCGATCTGCACGACGGTCGCGTCCGGCGACAGCCGCTTTCCGTAGCCCATGCGGAAGTCGAAGGGCGTGCCGACGATGACGATGACGTCGGCGTTCGAGAACGCGTACCGGCGGGAGAGCTGGAAGTGGTGCGGGTCCCCGGGCGGGAGGGTGCCGCGTCCGGCGCCGTTCATGTAGGCGGGGACGTTGAGGGTGCGTACGAGATCGATGGCGGCCTCGGTGCCACGGGTCGTCCACACCTGGCTGCCCAGCAGGATGGCGGGCTTCTCGGCGTGCACGAGCAGGTCGGCGAGTTTCTCGATGGCCTCCGGGTCGCCGGCCGAGCGCGTGGAGGCACGGTAGGCGCCCGCCTTGGGCACCCGCGCCTTCTCCACGGGCACCTTGGCGTCCAGGACGTCGCGCGGGATCTCCAGGAAGGAGGGGCCCGGTGCGCCGTGGAAGCACTCGCGGAACGCCATCGACACCATGTCCGCCGCGCGTGCCGTGTCCGGCACGGTCGCCGCGAACTTGGTGATCGGCGCCATCATGTCGACGTGCGGCAGGTCCTGCAGGGACCCCATCTTGTGCTGGGTAAGGGCCCCCTGACCGCCGATCAGCAGCATCGGGGACTCCGCGCGGAAGGCGTTGGCGACACCCGTCACGGCGTCGGTCGTACCGGGTCCCGCGGTGACGACCGCGCAGCCGGGATTGCCGGTGATGCGGGCGTAGCCGTCGGCGGCGTGTGCGGCGACCTGCTCGTGGCGTACGTCGACGACCTCTATGCCTTCGTCGACGCAGCCGTCGTAGATGTCGATGATGTGGCCGCCGCACAAGGTGTAGATGACCTCCACACCCTCCGCTTTGAGTGCCTTGGCGACCAGGTGCCCACCGGAGATGAGGTTCTGGCTGTTGTCGTCGGGCATGGCGAAGTCCTGTCCCTTCGTAGGGGATCGGGCGCGCGTTCGCGCAGCTCAGACGCCGTTCACGCGCTGGTCATGGATGCCGTCGCGGTAGATTGCATACAGTCGACGAATACTGTATGAAGCTTGTTATCCCGCATCCGGTGGGTGGTGTCCAGGGGGCGTGCGGCACTTTTCGGGGTCCTGGTGATGGCCCCTCGGATGACTCAGTGGTCAGGAGCCGGAATGGACCTGTTCGAACACCAGGCAAGGGAACTCTTCGAGGAGCACGGCATCTTGGTGCCGCGGGCCGAGGTCACCGACTCGCCCAAAGAGGCGCGTGAGATCGCTCGCAGGCTCGGCGGACGCGTCGTCGTCAAGGCCCAGGTGAAGACCGGCGGCCGCGGCAAGGCGGGCGGAGTGAAACTCGCCGCCGACCCCGCCGCCACCGAACTGACGGCACGCCGGATCCTCGGCATGGACATCAAGGGCCACCCGGTCGGCAAGGTGATGCTGGCCCAACCCGTCGACATCGAGCGCGAGTTCTACATCTCCTATGTCCTCGATCGCGCGGCCGGCCGCTTCCTCGCGATCGCCTCGGCCGAGGGCGGCATGGAGATCGAGGACGTGGCCGCGACACGGCCGGAGGCGGTCGCGCGCATCCCCGTCGACCCAGCCGAGGGCGTGACCGCCGCGAAGGCCGCGCACATCGCCGAGTCCGCCGGACTGCCACCCCAGACCGTCGACGTCCTCGTACGGCTCTGGCAGGTGCTGGTCCGCGAGGACGCCGTACTCGTCGAGGTGAACCCGCTCGTCCGCACCGCCCAGGGGCAGATCCTCGCCCTCGACGGCAAGGTCACCCTCGACGACAACGCGCGCTTCCGGCACGCCCGTCGGGAGGAGGACGGAACCTGCCACGACGACCCCTTGGAGGCGGCCGCCGCCTCCAAGGGCCTCAACTACGTGAAACTGGACGGCGAGGTCGGCATCATCGGCAACGGCGCCGGACTCGTCATGTCCACCCTCGACGTGGTCGCCGGCTGCGGTGCCCGCCCGGCCAACTTCCTCGACATCGGGGGAGGGGCGAGCGCCCAGATCATGGCCGACGGCCTCTCCGTCATCCTCTCCGACCCGGCCGTGAAGTCGGTCTTCGTCAACGTCTTCGGCGGCATCACCGCGTGCGACGCGGTCGCCGACGGCATCGTGCGGGCCCTGGAAACCGTCCAGCTGACGAAACCCCTGGTCGTCCGCCTCGACGGCAACAACGCCGCCCGCGGGCGCGCGATCCTCGACGAGCGCGACCACCCCCTCGTCCAGCAGGCCACCACCATGGACGGTGCCGCGCGCCGGGCCGCCGACCTCGCCAACGCAGCCTGAGGAGACGTGACATGGCCATCTTCCTGACCAAGGAGAGCAAGGTTCTCGTCCAGGGCATGACCGGCGGCGAGGGTATGAAGCACACCCGCCGCATGCTCGCGGCCGGCACGGACGTCGTCGGCGGCGTCAACCCGCGCAAGGCGGGCCGCACCGTCGCCTTCGACGAGCGCGCAGTCCCCGTCTTCGGCTCGGTCCCCCAGGGCATCGAGGAGACCGGCGCCGACGTCACCGTCGTGTTCGTACCGCCCGCCTTCGCCAAGGCCGCCGTCATCGAAGCCGCCGACGCCGGCATCGGACTCGCCGTCGTCATCACCGAGGGCATCCCCGTCCACGACTCGGTCACCTTCACCGCGTACGCGCAGGCAAAGGGCACCCGCGTCATCGGCCCCAACTGCCCCGGTCTGATCTCGCCCGGCCAGTCGAACGCGGGCATCATCCCCGCCGACATCACCAAGCCCGGCCGTATCGGCCTCGTCTCCAAGTCGGGCACGCTCACCTACCAGCTCATGTACGAGCTGCGCGACCTCGGCTTCTCCACCTGCGTCGGCATCGGCGGCGACCCCGTCGTCGGCACCAGCCACATCGACTGCCTGGCTGCCTTCGAGGCCGACCCGGACACCGAACTGGTCGTGATGATCGGGGAGATCGGCGGCGACGCCGAGGAACGGGCCGCCGCGTACATCCGCGAGCACGTCACCAAGCCCGTGATCGGCTACATCGCCGGGTTCACCGCACCCGAGGGCAGGACGATGGGGCACGCCGGTGCGATCGTCTCCGGCTCGTCGGGCACGGCACAGGCGAAGAAGGAGGCTCTGGAGGCCGTCGGCGTCCCGGTGGGCCGCACCCCGACCGAGACGGCACTCCTGGTGCTCGACCGGCTGGAGACTCCCGGCCCGCCGAAGTGATGTCACTCGTAGCCGGGCACGAGGTGACTTTCCGGCATCCCCCGAC
>NZ_VJZE01000387.1 GCF_009377205.1 Streptomyces phyllanthi | reverse complement strand
GGGCCATGCTGCAGGACGCCCGGCTCGTGCCCCGGGTCACCGTGCGCGAGCTGGTCTCGTTCGTGGCGGGGCGCTATCCGGAGCCGCTGCCGGTGGCCGACGCGCTGGAGCTGGCGGGCGTCACCCCTCTCGCGGGGCGCCGGGTCGACCGGCTCTCCGGCGGCCAGGCGCAGCGCGTGCGCTTCGCGGTGGCGCTGGCGGGGAACCCCGCGCTGATCGTCCTCGACGAGCCGACGGCGGCCCTGGACGTGGAGGCGCGGCACGTGTTCTGGACGTCGATGCGGGCGTACGCGCGGCGCG
Source organism: Streptomyces phyllanthi (assembly GCF_009377205.1). Classification (GTDB taxonomy): domain Bacteria; phylum Actinomycetota; class Actinomycetes; order Streptomycetales; family Streptomycetaceae; genus Streptomyces; species Streptomyces phyllanthi. The sequence continues at coordinate 8,820 of NZ_VJZE01000387.1, read as the reverse complement.
GCCACACCGTCCTGTTCTCCACGCACTACCTGGAGGAGGCCGACGCGCACGCGGACCGGATCGTGGTCATCGACCGCGGCCGGATCGTCGCCGACGGCACCGGCGAGCAGCTGCGGCGGGCGGCGGGCGGCAACCTCGTCTCCGTCGACCTGGCGGGCCGTACGGCCGACGGCCTGGAGCTGCTGCCGGGGGTCGTGTCCGTCGAGGTGCGCGGGCGGCGGGCCCGCCTGCGGACGGACGACTCGGACGCGACGGTGGTCGCGCTGGCGGGGATGGGCGCCGTACGGGGGCTGGAGGTCGCTCCGGCGTCGCTGGACGACGCGTTCCTGGCCCTGACCGGCGACTCCACCCCCACTCGTGCACAGGACCGGGAGACGGTGTGATGCTCGACTATCTGCGGCTCGAGATACGGCGGACGCTGCGCGACACGGGCTTCGTGATCGGCGGCGTCGCGATGCCGGTGATGATGTACCTGCTGTTCACCAACCTCGGTGACCAGGACGGGACGTGGAAGACGGCCTCGATGGTGGGGATGGCCGCCTACGGGGCGCTGGGCTCCGCGCTGAGCACCGGCGGCGGGGTCGCCGAGGACCGGGCGACCGGCTGGCTGCGGCAGCTGCGCGTCACGCCGATGACCCCGCGCGAGGTGGTGCTGGGCCGGGCGCTGACGGGTTCGGTGACCGTGCTCCCGGCCATCGTGGCGGTGCTGGCCGCGGGCGGGCTCGTCAACGGCGTACGGCTGGACGCCTGGCAGTGGGCGGCGATCGCGGTGCTGCTGTGGCTCGGCTCGGTGCCGTTCACGCTGCTCGGCCTGGGCAACGGCTACCGGCTGACCGCGCAGACCACGGGCGTGGTGAACCTGGTGTGCAACCTGGGGCTGGCGGTGGTCGGCGGGCTCTGGTTCCCGCTCTCCCTCTTCCCCGACTGGCTGCGCTCCGTGTCCGCGTACACGCCGACGAACCGTTTCGCCGGGCTCGGCACGGCGGTCGCCGACGGTCACGCCCCGTCGCCCGGCACGATCGCGGTGCTCACGGTGTGGCTGCTGCTGTTCGGTTCGTACGCTGTGGTCTCGTACCGACGGTCGGGGCGGACCGTCTGAACAAGGGGGAAGCAATGGCCCGGACGTCATGGGGGCGCGGGGTGGCCTGCCGGCTGGAGGCGTCGCGGCGCACACTCCGGCACTGGCGGTCGGACCGCGAGAGGTTCCTGGAGGATCAGCGGGCCGTGCGAAGGACGGGCAAGCTCCCCGAGGAACTGGGCCCGCCCCCGAACGGCTTCGCCCTGCTCCCCTGGCTCCTGATGGGCATGGGCGCCTTCTCGAACCTCTGGCAGGGCAAGACCCCGAACCCGTGGATCGGAGGGATCGGCATCCTCGCCTTCAACTCCCTCTACATCTACGTCGTGTTCCGCGCCTTCGTGAAGGAGGCGCGCGAGGCACGCTCCACCCGCGTGGCACTGGTCCTGATGGGCGTGGTGACCTGCGCACTCGCGATCGGCTACGGCGGCAGCTGGACGGCGTTCTTCCCTCTGCTGGGCCTGGCGGTGGGCGCGATCGTACGGGGCCGGTGGCTGGGCTGGACCGGCCTCGGGCTGAGCGCGCTCGCCGGGCTGGTGGCCGGGCTGCGCGACGGGTGGGGCGCCGTGGGCGTCGCGTACGGCACCTTCCTGTCCACCATGGTCACCGCCGCGATCCTCTCCCTCTCCGAGGCCGTACGGGAACTGCGCGCCGCCCGCGAGGAGCTGGCGCGCCGGGCGGTGGAGAAGGAGCGGATGCGCTTCTCCCGCGATCTGCACGACCTGCTCGGTCACACGCTCTCGGTGATCGTCGTGAAGTCGGAGGCGGCCCGGCGGCTGGCGCCCCGCGATCTGGACGCGGCGCTCCTCCAGGTCAAGGACATCGAGTCGGTCGGCCGCCAGGCCCTGACGGAGATACGGGAGGCGGTGACGGGCTACCGGGAGGGCAGCCTGACGACGGAACTGGACCGGGCCCGCTCGGCGTTGACCGCGGCGGGGGTGACGCCCGAGGTGCGTCTCTCCGGCCCTCCACTGGCTCCCCAGACCGAGGCCCTCCTCGGCTGGGTGGTGCGTGAGGCGGTCACCAACGTCGTACGGCACAGTGGCGCGACCCACTGCGCCATCACCCTCACCGGGGCTCCCGAGCGGGTCCGGCTCACCGTCACGGACGACGGTCCCGGTGTCGTGCCCGGCTCGCAGTCCGGCGATGGCACCGGTCTGAAGGGGCTCACCGAACGTCTCGCCGCGGCGGGCGGTTCCCTGGAGGCGGGCCCTGGTCCAGGAGGCGGTTTCGCCGTACGGGCCGAGCTTCCCGTGGAGTCGCTGGAGCCGGAACCTGAGCCGGAGCGGGAACCGAGACCGGAGCGGAAGCCGGATCCGGAGCGGGAGCCGAGACCCGAACCGGCCTGACGCGCCTGCGGCGGCCCTATACGCGTCCCTCCGCCCTAATCTTGGCCCGTGAACGAGATGCCCCGGGAGCACCGGCCCGCGAAGTCCATCCGCGTCCTGCTCGCCGAGGACCAGGGAATGATGCGGGGCGCCCTCGCCCTCCTCCTGGGCATGGAGGCCGACATCGAGGTCGTGGCGCAGGTCGCGGCCGGGGACGGGATCGTGGACGCCGCGCTCGCGCACCGACCCGACGTGGCGCTGCTGGACATCGAACTGCCGGGGATGAGCGGTCTGGACGCCGCCGCCGAGTTGCGTGAGCAGGCGCCGGACTGCCGGGTGCTGATCCTCACGACGTTCGGGCGGCCGGGGTATCTGCGGCGGGCCATGGAGGCGGGCGCCGCCGGGTTCCTGGTGAAGGACGGGCCGGTGGAGGAGCTCGCCGAAGCCGTCCGCCGGGTGCTGGCCGGTGAGACGGTCGTCGATCCGGCGCTCGCCGCGGCCGCCCTCAGCGCGGGCCCCAACCCGCTGACCGCCCGCGAGTGCGACGTCCTCAAGGCCTCCGTGGACGGCGCGACCGTCGCCGACATCGCCGCCAGGCTCCACCTGTCCGAGTCCACGGTCCGCAACTACCTCTCCTCCGCCATCGGCAAGACGGGCACCCGCAACCGCATGGAGGCGATGCGGGAGGCCCGGCAGCAGGGGTGGCTGTGACGGCAGGGGCGCCCCCCGTGGACACCCCTGCCGCCGCGTACGCCTACTCCGGCCGCGTACGCCTACTGCGGCCGCATGGGCCTCACTTCATCACCTTCGTCGAGTCGTGGGACAGCCCCTTGGGCGCCAGCACGACGAACCAGCTCATCGAGGAGCCCTCGGCGTCGAGCAGCCGGGGAGTCCGCGGATCCTGGTCCCCGGTGTCGTGCTCGTCGCGGTTGATCTCGGTGGTCGTCCCGTCGGACCAGGTGACGCGGACCTGCTGGGCGGTCGGGTCGACCTTGCCGACCACGAGCTGCCGGTCGGACAGCTTGCCGGACCCGGTCGTCAGCGCGATGGGGTCGAACAGCGGCGTCGTGTAGGTCTTGGGGTCCCCGCCCGACGGGACACCGCCCTCGGCGAACGCCTCCTCGACCACCGACGAAGCCTGGTCGCCCACGGTCAGGCGCACGTAGAGGCGGCTCTTGCCGATCCAGTCCGACTGGTCCGGGGCCGCGGGAACCGTCGAGCCCCGGTTGAGGACCACCTCCGCCACCTTGTAGGTGCGCTTCATCGCCGCGTACTGCCGGTCCGCCTCCGCCTCGTTCCGTGGCGCCCCCCAGACGTCGACGGTCACCTTCCAGTCCTTGCCTTGTTCGCGTCCCGTACCCACCGTCGTCTTCCGCGGCTTGTACACATGCCGCTCCTCCGCCGTGTACGGCCGCGTCGCCGCCGAGGACCCCCGGTCCCCGTCGCCGTCCATCACCCCGGACAGGGCAAGCGTGCCGGTCGAGCCCGCGATCACCACCGCCGCGACGGCCGTGACCGCCCAGCGACGGGTCTTCCGGCGCCGGCCGCCCCGTACGACCGCCTGGTAGGGGGCCGTACCGATCTCGACCGCGTCCGCCGCGTCCGCCAGCAGCAGGGCGATGCCCTGGGGCACCGCGTCGTCGTGTGCCATCCCGTGGTCGGTCTCCCGCTCCGGACTCATCGCGTCCGCCCTCCCTGCGTCACCGTCTCCGCCAGGCCCGGCAGGGCCCGGAGCTTCGCGATCCCCTTCGCCGCGTTGCTCTTCACCGCTCCCACGGAGCACCCCATCGCCTCCGCGGCCTGTCCCTCGCTCAGGTCCTCCCAGTACCGCAGGACCACCGCCTCCCGCTGGCGCGGGGGCAGTTGGGACAGCGCCTTCAGCAGCGCGCCCCGGTCGTCGGCCTGGGCGATCCGGTCACCGCCGTCCGGCAGTTCGGGCACCAGGGGCGAGTCGCTCCTCGGTGCCAGGAACTCCTTGAGGCGTCTGCGGTGTCTGCGCGCGTGTGCGTTGATCATCACGCGCCGTACGTACGTGTCCGGGTCGTCGGCCGAAGCGACCCGGCTCCAGGCCACGTAGACCTGTTCGAACGTCGTCTGGACCAGGTCCTCCGCGGCGTGCTGCTCCCCTGTGAGAAGGAACGCCGTACGCAGCAACCGTGGCCAGCGACCGATGAAGAAGCTCTGGAACTGCGCGTCCCGAGCCTGCTTCCGACCCCCCATGGGCACCTCCTTGATGCCTCATACAGTCCATGGGGACCGGATTCCGTTGCCCCGCCCGTCCGGTGAACTTCCTCCGCTCACCGGCCCTGCTCGCAGGCCTCCGCGCACCGGCCCTGCTCACCGGCCTCCGCTCGCCGGCCCCTGCTCACCGTCCCCCGCTCGTCTCAGTCCGAGGAACCCCCGCTCAGTCCGAGGAACCCCCGCGCGGCAGCCACACCAGCATCAGCACCGTCCCCACGAGCAGTACCGTCCCGCCCGTACGGAACACCAGCGCGTACCCGGCCGTGAGCGCCTCCGGCGACGTACCCCCGGCCGTGCGGACCGCCGCGACCGTCGACATGACGGCCAGGCCGAGTGAACCGCCCATCGTGCGCGAGGTGTTGACGAGCCCGGACACCAGCCCGGCGTCCCCGGGCGCCGCCCCGGAGGTGGCGAGCGCCGCGAGCGGCGTCGCCGACAGGCCCGCGCCGGTCATCATCAGGACGCCGGGGATCAGGATCGCGGTCGTGTACGAGCCGTCCGCCGTCATCGTCGACTGCCACGCGAGGCCGACGGTGGCCACCAGCATCCCGAACACGGCGACATGGCGCGGCCCGAGCACACGCATGAGCCGGGGCGCGGCCTTGGCGCCCAGCACCACCGCGAGCGAACTCGGCACCAGGGCGAGCCCGGCGTCCAGCGGCGGGTAACCAAGCACGTTCTGCGCGTACAGCGTCATGAAGTACCACATGCAGAACATCACGGCCCCGCACAGGAACATCGCCGCGTTGGCCGACGCCACCGACCGCAGCCGCAGCAGCTTCGGCGGCATCAGGGGCTTCCGCGTGCGCGCCTCCACGGCCAGGAAGGCGCCGATCAGCACCGGTCCGGCGAGCAGCGGCACCAGGGTCACGGCCGCCGTCCACCCCTCGGCCTCGGTCTGCACGATGCCGAACGCGAGGGTCGCCAGGCCCGCCGTCACCAGCACCGCGCCCGGCAGGTCCAGCCGACGCCCGCCCCCCGCCCGGCTCTCCACGAGCCGCAATGCCGCGCCGACCAGCATCACGGCGCCCACGGGCACGTTGATGAGCAGTACCCACCGCCACGACAGAGCGTCCACGAGCACCCCGCCGACCAGTCCGCCCACGGCTCCCCCGCCCGCGCCGACCGACATCCACGTCGCGATGGCACGGGCGCGCGCGGGCCCCTCCGGCACGGTCGAGGTGACGATCGTCAGCGTGGCGGGCGCGAGCACCGCGGCCCCGAGCCCCTGGGCGGCCCGCGCGACGAGCAGCTGCCAGCCCTCCTGGGCGAGGCCGCCGCCCAGCGACGCCATGGTGAAGAGGGCGAGCCCCACCAGGAACATCCGCTTGCGTCCGTACAGGTCACCGGCGCGCCCGCCCAGCAGCATGAAGCCGGCGAAGGTGATCGTGTACGCGTTCACGACCCACTGCAGCCCCGTCGGGCTCAGCCCCAGGTCGGTCCGCATCGAGGGCAGCGCCACGTTGACCACGGACACGTCGAGGACGACGAGGAACTGCCCGGCGCACGCGAGTGCGACCACGAGCCAGGTGGGCGGCGCGGTGCGGCTCGGCCTTCGGGTGTCTTCACGGGCGCGCAACATGCGCGACATGCTCTCAACCGCCCGCCGTTTCCGGTATCGGCTTTTCGCGCCACCGGCACTCGGCCACGAGACCGAGGTCCTGCGACTCATGTCCCGTGACTGATGTCCCGCGACTGATGTCCCGCGACTGATGTCCCGCGACTGATGTCCTGTGGACACACCAGGCCCTGACGAAAGATCAGAATCCCATGAGATGGTCAAGATTTCCTTAGGAGCCCGAAGCACCGGAATAGTTGCCCCAGCACACGGGGTTGATCATGCACGTATCTCGTCGATCCCGTGATCCCCCCGGCCGGAGGCCCCACTCAATGGCGCAGGCGCACCCGCAGACACAGACGCACACGGCGGAGGACCGGCTGCCCGTACGGAGACAGTCCGGCGCGCTCGTCCCGGTCCTGGCCTTCGCGGGGATCGTCGTGGCGGTGATGCAGACCCTGCTCGTACCGGTGGTCAAGGACCTCCCCGAGCTGCTGGACACCTCGCCCGGCAACGCCACCTGGGTCCTGACCTCGACCCTGCTCTCCGGAGCCGTGGCCACACCCATCATGGGCCGCCTCGGCGACCTCTACGGCAAGCGGCGCATGCTGATCGCCAGCCTGGCGGTGATGGTGGCCGGCGCCCTGGTCAGCGCCTTCACCAGCGAACTGCTCACCATGATCGTCGGCCGCACCCTCCAGGGCTTCGCCATGGGCGTGATCCCGCTGGGCATCGGCCTGATGCGCGACCTGCTGCCCCGCGAGCGGCTCGGCTCCGCGATGGCCCTGATGAGCTCCTCGATCGGCGTCGGCGGCGGACTCGCGCTGCCGCTCGCGGCCCTCGTGGCCCAGCACGCCGACTGGCACACCCTGTTCTACGGCTCCGCCGCCATGGGCGCCGTCTCCATCCCGCTCATCCTCCTCACCGTCCCGGAGTCGCCGACGCGCGCGGGGGGCGGCTTCGACGCGCTGGGCGCGCTCGGCCTCTCCCTGGGCCTGGTCCTCTTCCTCCTGCCGATCACCAAGGGCGCCGACTGGGGCTGGGCCTCCGGCACCACGCTCGGCCTGTTCGCCGCCTCGCTCATGGTGCTGCTCCTGTGGGGCGTGTTCGAGCTGCGCTCCAAGGCCCCGCTCGTCGACCTGCGCACCACCGCCCGCCGCGAGGTGCTCCTCACCAACATCGCCTCGATCATGGTCGGCGTCTCCTTCTACGTCGTCTCCCTCGTCCTCCCCCAGTTGCTCCAGCTCCCGGTCACCACCGGTTACGGCCTCGGCCAGTCGCTCGTCGTCACGGGCCTGTGCATGGCTCCGCTCGGCCTGGTGATGATGTTCACCGCGCCGGTGTACGCCCGCCTCTCCGCGCGCTACGGCCCCAGGTCGACCCTCGTCACCGGACTGCTGATCATCGCGATCGGCTACGGCGCGGGCCTCGGCCTGATGAGCGCCGCCTGGCAGACCGTCGTCGTCTCGGTGGTCCTGGGCACGGGCATCGGCCTGGCGTACTCGTCGCTGCCCGCGCTGATCGTCGGCGCCGTGGACCCCTCGGAGACGGGCGCCGCCAACGGCCTCAACACCCTGATGCGCTCCATCGGTACGTCGCTGTCGAGCGCCGTCATCGGCATGGTGCTGGCCAGTACGGCGAACCAGGTGAACGGCGTCGCGGTCCCGACCCTGCACGGCTTCCGGATCTCGTTCCTGATCGCCACGGCCGCGGTCGCCCTGGGCCTGCTCCTGGCGCTGTTCCTGCCGCGCCGCCGCCCGTCCGGCCAGGGCACGCTCGCGTCGTCCGCGACCCGGCCGGCCGACGCGGACAGTCCCGTACCCGCCACCGCCACCGCCACCACGGGCTCCTGACCCGTCCCCCACGCCCCTCCGGACGTACGGCAGCATGGGCGCCCACACATACGTACGACCGAAAGGGGCCCCATGCCCACGGCACCCAAGCCGGAGATCCTCGCCGCCTTCGAGGCCGCCAAGGGGTTCATGCCCGTGCGGGAGGGACTCGCGGTGTACGAGGCGGCCGTCGAGGCGGGCCGGCTCGGGCTGCCCCTCCTGGAGGTCGGTACGTACTGCGGCCGCTCCACGATCCTCCTCGCCGACGCGGCCCGCGCCTGCGGGGTCACGGCGGTCACGGTCGACCACCACCGGGGCAGCGAGGAACAGCAGCCCGGCTGGGAGTACCACGACCCGGAGACGGTCGACCCCGAGCTCGGCCTGATGGACACGCTGCCCACGTTCCGCCGCACGCTGCACAGGGCGGGCCTGGAGGACCACGTCATCGCCCTCGTCGGCCGCTCGCCGCTCATCGCGAAGATCTGGAACTCGCCCCTCGGCCTCGTGTTCATCGACGGCGGCCACACCGACGAGCACGCGACCGCCGACTACGAGGGCTGGGCACCCCACGTGGCCGAGGGCGGCCTGCTCCTGATCCACGACGTGTTCCCGGACCCGGAGGACGAGTTCACCGGCCAGGCCCCGTACCGCGTCTACCTCCGCGCCCTGGACTCCGGCGCGTTCACCGAGATCCCGGCGACCGGCTCACTGCGCGTGCTGCGGCGGACGGGCACGGGGATCTGAGCGGCGAGAACCGGAGTCCCCGTCGACTTCACGGCGCCAGGC
>NZ_VJZE01000386.1 GCF_009377205.1 Streptomyces phyllanthi | reverse complement strand
CACCACCCCGACGGCCCCGCCGCCCGAGTCTCCCAGGGTCTGGTGGTCATCCCGACGGACGGCGCGACGAGGGAACAGCGCGCGAAGTACGAGGAGTACGCGGAGCAGCGCATGCCGCGCACCACCGCACCCCAGGGCCCGGCCCGCCTGATGTTCGCCCCCGACCTGGTCGGCACCTCGCAGGACATCGCCGAACGGCTCTACGCCCACGCGGCCTTCCGCGAGATCGACGAGGTCGCCTTCGCCCTCCCCTTCACCTTCGACCACGAGGACTACGTCCAGATCCTGACGGACATCGCCACGAAGCTGGGCCCGGCGCTGGGCTGGCGACCGGTTGACTGAGGCCTGACCGCCCCACTGCGTGCTGCGCGTCGACGGCCGCGAGTACCGAGTCGACCAGCCCGGCGACGGGCCGCCCGTCACCCACGTCGATACGGTCCAGGCCCAGCGTGCCGATGTCGTCGATCATGAGCGCCTGATAGCGCTCCGTGCGGGCGAGGAACTTGTCCATCAGACGCTGTTCCTCGTCCGCCGCCGTCTCGTAGCGTCCGGCCGTGTGTACCCGGGCACGTACGACGGCGTCGTCGGCGGTGAGCCACACGGCGGCAGTACGCGGGACCTCCAGCTCCGCGACGCGCACGGGCCAGAGCGCCGATCCCTCCAGGACGAGGCCCGTCCCGCCGCCCTCAGCCGCGCGCTCCATGATCAGGTCCTCGATGCGGGACCACAGCCGTTCGTAGTGGCCGAGGACGGACGTGATCAGCTCATCGACCGTGAGCGACGCGTAGTGCTCGGCGACGTGTGCCGGCACCTCCCGCTCCGGTGTCCTCCAGGGCCGCCCGGGATGCCGCGCCAGCCCGTCCGTCGACAGACACCCGAACCCGAGCCGCTCCGCCACCGCCCGGGCAACGGTCGACTTCCCGACGTTCGACGTCCCGCCGATGAGGATCACTCGTACATCGCGCATACCGACGACGGTACTGATTCCGGAGGACGGATCATGTGTTGGTCAACGGCACGGCGTGGGGAGCAACTCGTTGTTGGCCAGGGCGGTCTGGAAGGACGTCCAGGTGGTGGGCTGGACATGGAGGGAGGGGCCGGTGGGGTTCTTGGAGTCGCGTATGGCGATGGTGGTGGGGATGTTGGTGGCTATTTCGACGCACTCGGCCACAGGGTCGCTGTAGCTGGACTTGCGGTACTTGAACGCAGGCATGGCTCACAGTTCCTTACGGAGCTTGTGGAGAAACGACACGGACTCCTGCTGGTCGAGGGACCGTTCGGCGATCATTTCGAACAGTTCATCGTAGGCTGCGGCGCCCTCTCCTCCCTCCACCCATCGCTGTGCGAAAGGGGCTTCCACGTAGACGATGTCCATGGCTCCGGGTTCGGTGAACGAGATGATGTTGAACGAACCGTTCAGGCCGAAGTGCGTACCCGCGTTGAACGGGTAGATCTGCAGGTTGACGTTCGGCAGGTCGGCCATTTTCGCGAGGTGGTCGAGCTGCTCGCGAGCCGCTTCCGCTCCGCCAGGGAAATTTCGTAGCACCGCCTCGTAGATCACCGTCCGCAGCGAGAGCGGGGGGTCGGCGGAGAGGCGCTGCTGTCGTGCGAGCCGTGCAGCGACGAACTCTTCGTCGGGCTGCCGGTTCGCGGACGCTGCGGTGATGGGGCTGTTTCTCAAGGCCCGTACGTAATCCGGGGTCTGAAGCAGTCCGGGAACGAATGCGGGTTGCCAGACCTTGATCGCTGTTGCCGCACTCTCGAGTGTCACGTACTCCTGCATGACGCCGCGGATCGTGTAGTCGTCCCACCAGCCCCTGGCTTTACGGCGCTCACGGTCGACCCTCGCCAGCTCCAGGAGCCCGCCGACGGTGCCTGGGTCGTGGACGCCGTACAGCTCGCACAGGGCTCGGATGTCCGGGTCGCGCACCGGTACCCAGCCTCCCTCCAACTTGGCGATCTTCGCCGTCGAAGCGGAGAGCACCTGCGCGGCCTGGGGCTGGGTGAGGCCGGCCGCGGCGCGGAGTCTGAGGAGTTCGGCCCCCAGCCTGCGCCCCAGGACGCTGGATGTGCTGTTCCCTTGGCGTGCCTGACTTGCTGTCACTTAGCTGCTCCTTCAGGGCTGTGCGGGCTCAGTTTGCTGTGCGCGGGAAGGCGCACGCAACACGATCGGTGGATATCTTCCAGGTGGAAGTTGAAATCACGGGACCCCTGTCGCTACCTTCCGTAGTGAACTACTCGCAGAGCGAAGCCAGTTGCCCCTGGTGCTGCTCACCCCTGCCCGGAGGTGCGCGACATGGTCGCCCCCGCAGAGCCTGCCGAATGCCCGGAACCCGCACAGTCCGAGGAGTCCCAGCGCCTCCACCACGACCGCCTCGACTACACCCCGTTCCCGAACAGCGTCACCCTCGCGCGCCGCCGAGCCCACCGCCTGCTCACCGAATGGGGCCACCCGGAACTCGCCGCCGACACAGCCCTTCTGGTCTCCGAGCTGAGCGGCAACGCCGTACTGCACGGGAGCGTGCGTGACCGGCTCTTCCAGGTGGAACTGACCCTCACCGACCGTGCCGTACGCGTCACCGTCACCGACCCGAAGGGTGAGTCGCTGCCGAGACCGCGGGTGGCGGGGGAAAGCGACATGTTCGGGCGCGGACTGCTCATCGTGGGTGAGATCGCCGACCGGTGGGGTGTGAGCGAGCTGGCGGTCGGCAAGTCCGTGTGGTGCGAGCTGGATGTCGTACGACAGAAGCCGACTCCCCACTACGGTGGGCCCGGTGAGCCCCTGCCCCTGAGGAGGACGACGATGGCCGAACCGCTGAAGACCTTCGTGGGCGGCGTCGAGGTCGAGGTGCCCAACAGCATCCCCGCCATCCGCGCGGCCCTCCCGGAAGAGCGGCGGGAGGATTTCGACCGGGCCGTCAACGAGGCCGGAGTGCACGACATCCACGCCGTCATGCGGCACTGGATGCTGGAAGCCGTCCCCGACCCGGAGGCCGAGGCGCTGCTGGAACGGCTGGCCGCCGACGAGGCCGAGAGGCGGGGCGTCGCTTGAGCTACCGCATCGCCTATGCGCCGCCCGCCGACGACACCCTCGCCAAGATGCGGAATGCCGAGGCGTTCAGGGACGAGATGGCGCGGACCGTCGGCCGCGACCCGTACGGCCACGGGTCGACCGCCGTCCGGCGCGAGCGCGACCGGCGCGAGGCGACCGTCCTCGGAGCCATCGTCCTCTATTACGTATCCGGGTCCGTACTGACTGTGACGGTGGTCAGGCTCGTCCCTGGGCTGTGAACTCGTCCCTGGGCTGTGAAGGTGGCTCGCCACGGACTCATGATGCTGTTGGCGAATGCTCCGTCGTAGGGTCGCCGAGTGGCTCGCGAGTCCCAGCGACACACCGCTTTCACAGCGTGTCGCTGGGACTGAGAAGCCAATTGGTCTCATCTCCGGATTCGCCAACAGCATCACTCATCCGTGGGGAGTCACCTCGCCGCCGCTGCATCGCCGGCAGGGACTGAGACGGCTGTCTCTGAAGCACGGGCTGGGCAGCGGGTTAGGTTGACCGCGACTCACAAGCCGCAGATCCCTTGGAGGACGGATGCGTCGGAGACGTTCACTACGTTTGGCTTGCGCCGGAGCAGCCGGTGTTCTCGTCGCGGGGGCGGGATGCACAGAGCGTGCGGAACGGCCACCGGGACCGGCCATGTCAGCCGACGCTTGGTCCTACTTATCCACGGTGCTGGACATCATGGAGAAGCGCTCGCTTGTGCGTCACGAGGTCGACTGGGCGAGAGTTCGCAGCGACGTGTTCGCGCAGGCCGATGGTGCGCAGGACCCGGCAGACACGTACGGGGCGATCCGGGTGGCGGTGAACCTGCTGCACGAGAGGACGGTAGCCCGCGCGACGACGGCAAGTCCGTCGGCTGGCAGGGCGGCGATCCGGTGGCCAACAGTGACGCGCCGGTCGCGGTGTTGACCAGTGGTGCGACCGCCAGTGCCGGAGAAGCGGTCGTGGTGGCCTTCCACGGGCGGCCGGACACGCGTTTCTTCGGCGAGAGCACAAGGGGCGTTCCCACCGGAAACCAACCCCACCGCCTCTCCGACGGAGCCGTTCTGAATCTCACCGAAGCCAAGGACGCGGACCGCACGGGCCGCACGTATGACGCGCGCATTCCTCCGGACGAGGAAGTCTTCACTGAACGGCGCACCGTGGGAACCAGCCGGGACCGGGTCCTGGAGGCAGCGAAGAGCTGGCTGGCTGAGCAACCGGCGTGTCGGTGACCCCGGACCGGTGGCCGGCTCCAGGGTCTGCCGCCAGGTTGCTTCGCCGGGCCTGGCAAGCGGACAGGGCACACCCCGCCTGACCAGCCATGGCATGGCGCCGGCCACGTGACCGGGCCCCCAGGCGGCCTCTGCCTCGAACGCCTCCCGATCCTCCATGGGTCTCCCCACGCGCGCGTCCTCCCCGCCGCTCGATGGCCCGGTGGTCTGCCGGCCTCATCCTGTCCGTGTCGGGGAGGGCCCGGGAGTTACAGGGCAGGGACAGAACCGGGACAACTCGGCGCAACCGTGTACCACCCGCCCGCGTCTCCGACCGTGCCCAGCGGGAATGCCGGGCCAGAGTGCGACGGGGAGTGACGAGTGAACCGATCCAGGGGATGTGCGAGACGGGTGTCCCAGATGGTCGCCGCGGGGCTGATCGCGGGACTGGTCGTGGCCTGCGGGCCGAAGGACCTCGATCCGGGAGAGGCGGCGGAAAGCGGGAAGCCGGGCAAGGCCAAGACCTCGGAGCCCGCGACCGCCACACCGGCGAAGACGCCCGACGGCCCGGCGAAGACACCCGGCACTCCCGCCAAGACCCCCTCCTCGAAGCCCAGTGACAAGGCGCCCGGGGGCGGCAAGGCCCTGACCTGCGAGCAGTTGCAGAACGCGTCCCTGGACGGCGGAGGGCTGGACGGGTACGGCATTTCGGGAGCCGCTCTCAGCGGAGGGCGCTGGGAGGGCGCGGACGGTGTCGTGATCGAGCTGCAGCCGCAGTGCGACATCGGTGACGTCACCGGGGACAGCGCGCCCGACGCCGTGGGTGCACTGAAGATCTCGACCGGGGGCACCGGGAGGTTCTACACGCTGGTCACATGGCGCAACGACGGCGGCACCCCCGTTCCCGCGGCCGCCGCCGAGCTCGGCGACCGCACGCCCGTGGTCTCCATCGACATCCCGTCCGCCGGGGGACCGCGACAGGTCACCGTCGTCTACCGGACCCGCGGCGACGACGATCCGGCGGCCGTCGTCACGATCACCCGGACCGCCGTGTACGAGGTCAGCCCGCCCGCCATGGTCGAAGTGAGCCACAGCGACGCCCCGTACACGCCGTAAGGAAACCCGGCGAGGAGCACTACGCGTACTCGCCGAGCACCTCCCGCACGGCCCGCAGCCCCACGTCCGCGAGGACGTGGCCCTTCTCCCGGTAGTGGTGCTCGGCCACGAGTCCGAAGCACAGGGCCCACCCGCGCCCCCGCGCCCAGGTCGCGTCGTCGACGTCGGCCGCCTCGCGGAACAGGGCGCGGGTGTCCGCCGTGAACTGGGTCCAGGCCGGCAACAGGTCGCACGCGGGGTCGCCGACGCCGAGGCCGCCGAAGTCGATGACCGCGGTGAGGCGGCCCGCCCTGGTCAGGAGGTTGCCCGGGAGGAGGTCGGCGTGGACCCAGACCGGCTCGCCGGTCCACTGGGGGAGCCGCAGGGTCTCCTCCCAGGCCGCGGTCGCGATGGCCGCGTCCACTGTGCCGTTCGCGCCCAGGTCGCGGATCGCGGCGCGGACCTCGCCGTCGTTCGCGCTCACCGGGCCGCCCCGGAAGGAGGGCGGCCCGTCCGTGGCGTCGAGCCGCCGCAGCGCCGTCACGAACCCGCCCAACTCCACGGCCGCACGCGGAAGATCGGTCACCGGGGCGTCCTGTGCGTTCTCGCCGTCCAGCCAGCGCAGCACCGACCACGGCAGCTCGTACCCCTCCCCGGGCACGCCCTTGCCGAGCGGCTCCGGCACGGCCAGCGGCAGGTGCGGGGCGAGGCGCGGCAGCCAGTGGTGCTCCTTCTCGGCCTGGTCGGTGCCACCGGGCAGCCGGGGCAGCCGTACGACCATGTCGTCGCCCAGGCGGTACATGGCGTTGTCGGTTCCGGTGGCGGGCGCCCGGGTGATCGGTAGTCCGGCCCACTGCGCGAACTGACTGCTGATCAGCCGCCTGACGAGGGTCTCGTCGATGTCGAGCTCGTCGGGGTGCAGTTTCGCGTCAGGGGTCCTCGTACTGGAGGAGTGGGACGACATGGATCTCCGTATGGTCGTGTCCGGGCTGTCGGGCGGCGGCGATGGAGCGTATCCACGCCCGCCGCCACGTGACCACGGAAAATTTCCGGCCGCCCCGGACGCGTACGGTGAGAGGAGAAGCGACCATGGCTGAGCTGCCGTTCTTCGTGTACGGCACCCTCCGCCCCGGCGAGCACAACCACGACCTCTTCCTGCGCGGCCGTACGGAGTCGGAGGAGCCCGCCCTGATGCGGGGGCTCGTCCTGTACGACGGCCCGGGCTACCCGTACGGCGTGGAGGAACCCGGCGGCCTCGTGGCCGGCGAGGTGGTGACGGCGCGCCCCGAGGCGTACGACGCACTGCTCCGTGAACTCGACCGCCTGGAGGACTACGCGCCGGGTGACCCCCGCAACCTCTACGAGCGGGTCGAACGGGAGGTGACCCGCGCGGACGGCACCACCGTACGGACCTGGGTCTATGTGGCTGCCCCGACCGTCGCCGCCCGTCTGCGCACCCGGGGCAAGCTCATCGAGAGCGGGGACTGGAGACTCAGGTGAGCCGTACGGGCACGACCACGGCTACGCCTCCACCGCCTCCACCGCATTCACCGCCTCCACCCGCACCGCGCACGCCTTGAACTCCGGCATGCGTGAGGTCGGGTCGAGCGCCGGGTTGGTCAGGGTGTTGGCGCGGCCCTCGCCGGGCCAGTGGAACGGCATGAAGACCGTGTCGGGGCGGATGGCGTTGGTGATGCGCGCGGGAGCGACCGCGCGCCCGCGCCGGGAGACCACGGCCACCGGGTCGCCCTCCGCCGCCCCGAGCCGCTCGGCCAGCCGGGGGTGCAGCTCGACGAACGGGCCGGGCGCGGCGGCGTTCAGCTCGTCGACGCGCCGGGTCTGGGCACCGGACTGGTACTGCGCCACGACCCGCCCGGTGGTGAGCAGGACGGGGTACTCGTCGTCGGGCTCCTCGGCGATCGCGCGGTGCGAGACGGGCACGAACCGGGCCCGCCCGTCCTCGGTGGCGAACCGGTCGAGGAAGAGGCGGGGGGTGCCGGGGTGGACCGCGGTGTCGGTGGGCTCACCGTTGGGGCCATCGTGCGGTGCGCCGAGCGAGGCGCCCTCGGGGACGTCCGCAGGACCGTCGGCCGGACTGTCGGCCGGACAGGGCCAGAACACCCCGTTCTCCGCCGCCAGCCTCCCGTACGTGATTCCGGAGTAGTCGGCGGGCCCGCCCGCGCTCGCCCGGCGCAGTTCCTCGAAGACCTCCTCGGGGTCCGTCGGGAAGCCCTTCTCCACGCCGAGCCGGGCGGCCAGTTCGTGCATCACGTGCAGATCGCTGCGGACGCCCTCCGGCGGGGTGATCGCCCGGCGGCGCAGCAGCACACGGCCCTCGAGGTTGGTCGTCGTGCCCGTCTCCTCGGCCCACTGGGTGACCGGGAGGACGACATCCGCGAGCTCCGCCGTCTCCGAGAGGACCACATCGCACACCGCGAGGAAGTCCAGCGAGCGGATCCGCTCCTCGACATGCGCGGCACGCGGCGCCGACACCACCGGGTTGGAGGCCATCAGCAGCAGCGAGCGAATGTCCGTACCCAGCGCGTCCAGCAGCTCGTACGCGCTTCGCCCCGGCCCCGGCAGCGAGTCCGGGTCCACGCCCCACACCTCGGCGACATGCCGCCGCGCCTCGGGGTCCGTGAGCTTGCGGTAGCCGGGCAACTGGTCGGCCTTCTGGCCGTGTTCGCGCCCGCCCTGCCCGTTGCCCTGCCCGGTCAGGCAGCCGTACCCGGACAGCGGCCGGCCCGGGCGCCCCGTCGCCAGGCTCAGATTGATCCAGGCGCTCACCGTGTCGGTCCCCTTGGACTGCTGCTCGGGTCCCCGCGCGGTGAGCACCATGGCGGCCTCGGGCTCGCAGAAGAGCCGTACGGCTTCGCGGAGCTCGGGAACGGACACTCCCGTGATCCGCTCCACGTACTCCGGCCAGTGCGCCATGGCCGCGGCCCGCGCCTCCTCCCAGCCGCTGGTGCGTTCGCGGATGTACGCCTCGTCGGTACGGCCCTCGGCGACGATCAGGTGCAACAGACCCAGCGCCAGCGCGAGATCGGTACCGGGGCGCGGCGCCAGATGCAGGTCGGCCTGCTCGGCGGTACGGGTCCGGCGCGGGTCGACGACGATCAGCCGGCCGCCGTTCTCCTTCAGTTCGGTGAGGTAGCGCAGCGCGGGCGGCATCGTCTCCGCGAGGTTCGACCCGACGAGGAGCACGCAGCCCGTCTTCGGGATGTCCTCCAGCGGGAACGGCAGCCCACGGTCGAGGCCGAACGCCTTGATGCCGCCGGCTGCCGCCGACGACATGCAGAAACGGCCGTTGTAGTCGATCTGCGAGGTGCCGAGGACGATGCGGGCGAACTTGCCCAGCGTGTACGCCTTCTCGTTCGTCAGCCCGCCCCCGCCGAACACGCCGCACGCGTCCGGGCCATGCTCCGTACGCGTGCGGCGCAGCCCTTCGGCGATCCGGTCGAGTGCCTCGTCCCAGGTGGCGGGCACGAGCGTGCCGCCGGAGCGCACCAACGGGGAGGTCAGCCGCACGTGGGACGAGAGCACCGCCGGCGCCGTACGGCCCTTGCCGCACAGCGCGCCCCGGTTGACGGGAAAGTCCGGTCGCTCGACCACCGTGACGCCGCCCGCCGGCTCGGGCGTGAGGTTCATCCCGCACTGCAGGGCGCAGTACGGGCAGTGGGTCGGCGTCACGGAGGTCTGCATACCGTTCAGCGTGCGCGGGCGGTGTTACACGCCGGAACGCTCTCGGTTACACCCCAGGCACGGGGACCTCCCGGTGCAGCGGGGAGTGGAGTGAGGTCGGCATTTCCTCGCCCCCGCCGCCCCTACCCGTCCCATCCCTGGGGGC
>NZ_VJZE01000385.1 GCF_009377205.1 Streptomyces phyllanthi | reverse complement strand
TCCCTGCCCCCTTCGTCCGCCCCGCCGTACGACAACGAGCCGCCCCGAGACACCTCGGTCTTCGAGTGACTCACTCCGAAAGACCACTTCGAAAGACCAGTCCGAGAGCTCTGCCCGAAAGCTCTGTCCGAAAGCTCTGTCCGAAAGCTCTGTTCGAAAACTACCCTCAGGGCCTCGCCGGCTTTCCGTCGCCGTACAGCCACTCCTTCCAGACATCGCTCAGGTCCTTGCCCGGCGCGTGCTTCTGCGCGTGCTTCTCGGCGTATTCCGTGAAGTCGCCGGTGTCCGCGTTGCCATGGCGGTGCTCCGTCGCCCAGCCTCTGAGGAGCGTGCGGAAGGCGGTGTCCCCGATCGTCCGGCGGACCTTGTGGAGGACCATGGCGCCCCGCTGGTACACCGGGCTGTCGGAGATGTGCGCGGCGTCCGGCGGTTCGGCGGGCGGGAAGGCCCAGATGGCCCTGTCGTCGGTGAGGTCCGGGTAGTAGGTGCCCCGGTAGAGCGCGTCGAAGGTCTTCTGCGCGCTGTCGCCGCCGTGTTCCTCCTGCCACAGCCACTCGGCGTACGTGGCGAAGCCCTCGTTGAGCCACATGTCCCGCCAGGACCTGGGCGTGACGGAGTTGCCGTACCACTGGTGGGCCAGTTCATGGACGAGGAGGTCGATGTCGGGGGCGCCGGGGAAGGTGGGGCGGTTCTGGGTCTCCAGGGCGTACCCGGAGTCCTCCGGGCGGTCGACGATCGCGCCGGTGGAGGAGAAGGGGTACGGCCCGAAGACGCCTTCCGACCAGGCCATGACCTCGGGGATACGGGCGAGGACCTTGCGGCTCTGCTTGGCCTGGGAGGGGTCGACGGCGACGTACACCGGCAACCCGTCGCGCGTCTTGGAGCGCTGGATGCCGTACCTGCCGATCGCGACCGTCGCCACGTAGCTCGCCATCGGTTCGGCGGCGCGCCAGGAGTACGTCGTACGGCCCTTCCGCGTCGGCACCGGTTCCTTGCCCGGCTCGCCGTTGGACACGGCGTGCAGGCCCTCGGGGACGGTGACCGTGATGTCGTACGACGCCTTGTCGGAGGGGTGGTGGTTGCCGGGGAACCAGGCCATCGAGCCCGTGGGTTCGCCGAGGGCCAGCGCGCCGTCCCGGGTGCGCAGCCAGCCCTCCTCGGAACCGTCCGGGTCGGTGATCGCCTCCGGGGCGCCCGCGTAGCGCACGGTCGTCCGGAACCTCTCCCCCTTGTCGACCTCGTCCTCCGGACGCACGGTCAGCTCCTGTCCGGCCCGGCTCCAGCGTGCGCCCTCGCCCTCGACGGTGACGTCCTCGACGTCCAGCCCCTTCAGGTCGAGGTTGAACGCGCGCAGGTCATGTGCCGCCCGTGCCGTGATGACGGCCGTGCCGCGCAGGCGGTGGCCGTTGGGGTCGTAGTCGAGGGTCAGGGCGTAGTGCGTGACGTCGTAGCCGCCGTTGCCCAGCTTCGGGAAGTACGGGTCCCGCAGCCCGGGGGAACCGAAGGAGCCGGGGGCGGCGCCGTGCGCTCCGCTGTCACCGGTGCACGCGGACAGGGAGAGGGAGAGGGCCAGCAGCGCGGCGGAGACGGTGACAAGGGGGGCGGATCGGGGCACAGCGGAGATCCTATGAGGACAGGGCGCTCGCGAGGGCATGACACCATCGCGTACGTGCTCGACATCGGCTACGCCCTCTCCAACCGCTTTCCCGACCCGCCGCAGACCGACTACCGCCGCGCCGACGTGTACGCGCTGCGGCACGACCTGTTCTGCGGGGACGTCTATCTCGCGGACACGAAGGAGGACCGGGAACTGTCCACAGCCTGGGGATGGGTGCCGGTGCTCGACTTCGCGTGGGCGCTGTGCGACATCGTCGAGCGGCTCGACGAGGACCCGCGCGGCAGCCGGGCCGCCGGGCCCCAGCGGGCCGAGCTGGACTTCACCGAGTCCACGGACCGGATGCTGTTCGAGCGGCGCTTCGGGTGGGTGGACATCGAAGCCGACTGGGTGCCGGCCGAGGAAGCTCCGCTCACCTTCTCGCACGCCGAACTCCGCCGTGAGGCCCGGGACTTCCTGCACGACCTGATCGCCGACCTCACGGACCTGCACGAAGGGCTCCGTGAGAATCCGGCGATCTGGACACTGGAGGCCCGGTTCCCGAGGGTGCGTTGAGCATTCAGCTCGTGCTGCTCAGCTGCTGCACCTTGAGCGCCAGGTTCTCGGCGTCGGCGCTGCCCCACGCGTAGACCACGGTGGTGGCGCCGGATTCGAGGTTCAGCGTGGCGGGGCCGATGACGACCGTGGTGGTACCGGTCAGCACGACATCCGCGTTGACCGACCCGGCGTCGACCTCCGTCTGCTCCTGCTCCGGGTTCTGGACGTTCTTGAAGACGGGAGTGCCGCCCGCCCGCACGTCGACGGCGGGTGCGTCCGCCACGTGCCGTACGACCAGTCTCGACTGGCCGTCCGGCACCCTGGACGTGTCGTTCACGAAGGTGTTCAGCGCCGGCCGGCCGTTCACGTTCAGGTTGGCCGTCACGCTGGCGTTGGCGCCTTCGGTCACCTCGACCGTCCTCTCCACCACGGGAGTTCCGGAGGGGGAGGCCCCGGCCTTGAAGACCTCGATGTCGTA
Source organism: Streptomyces phyllanthi (assembly GCF_009377205.1). Taxonomy (GTDB): domain Bacteria; phylum Actinomycetota; class Actinomycetes; order Streptomycetales; family Streptomycetaceae; genus Streptomyces; species Streptomyces phyllanthi. The sequence continues at coordinate 6,593 of NZ_VJZE01000385.1, read as the reverse complement.
GGAGTCGGCGGGCAGGGAGAGCGGGGAGCTCAGCGAGCCCGGGGTGAATCCGGACAGCAGCCTCTTGCCGTTGGCGTACACGTCCACGGTCGTCCCGGGGATGCCGTGGAAGACCGTGACCGTGGCGTTCTCCTGTGCCGCGTTCTGCGCTGCTCCGGCCGAGGTGGCCGGCAGGACCGTCAGCCCCAGCAGCCCGGCCGCGCCGAGTGCGAGGGCCGCCCTGGTGAGTCGCGCGCTCATGGGGATTGTCCCTTCTCTGGCGCAGTGCCGCGCCGGCCCCCTGTGCCGGGCGTCGGCGAGCACGGCGGTTGCGGGAATGCGGACGCGGTGTCCCGGAGCCTGGACGGTCGGCCTTCTGACCTTCTGACCTTCTGACCTTCTGACCTTCTGACCTTCTGATCGACCTTTCCGGACCTGTTGTGATCGGCCTTTCCGGACCTGTTGATTTCCGGGTCTCCGACGGGAAAGCGACATGCCGACGGGCGACGGGCGAGCGAGTGACATGCCGTCGGAAGGTGACATGCCCGGTCCACGGTTCTGCGTCCGGTCCTCCGGCTCGGCGACGGCCTGCGCCCCGCAGGTCCCACCGGTCCCGCCCGCCGGAACGCCGGAACGCCGGACACACGTCGGCTGAAGCGTCCTTACAGCAACGTTCCGACCGCTCCGTCGTGATCGCAACTCCACCGCGGCCCGCACCCGGGGTCGCCGTCGCCTACTCCACCCGGATCCCCATCTGCGCCGCCAGCAACGGCGCCAGATCCAGCAGTTGGGCCGGGCTGATCACCGCCCCCGACAACCGGTCCACGCCCCGCGCGACGTCCAGCCGGGCCGCCGCCCGCAGATCCACCTCCGTGAGCACCGCCGCGCTGAAGTCCGCCCCCTTCAGTACGCAGTCCACGAACTCGACCCGCTCCAGCCGGGCGCCCCCAAAGTCCGGCTCCATGAGCACACAGCCCTCGAAGACCACGTCCCTGAGGCGGGCCTTGCGGAGGTTGAGGTAGTCGATCTTGCCGCCGCGGACCAGGACCCGCTCCAGTACGGAGCCGTGCAGCTGGACCCCGCCCAGCCGGGCGTCCACCAGCTCCACGTCCCGCAGGGTCGACTCGGCGAGATCGGTGCCCACGCCCCGTATGCCGGTGAGGACGGAGTCCAGCACACGGGCGTGGTGCAGCCGCGTCTCGTCCAGCGCGCAGCCCGTGAGCGCGCAGTCCATGAAACGCGCGCCCCGGCCCTCCTGTCCCGCGAGGTCCTCCTCCCTGAACTCCAGCCCGTCATAGTCTCCGTCCGGCTCCAGCCCCGGACCGTCGTACGGCTCCAGCGGCGGCAACCGCACCTCCGGGCGCCGCGCACGCTTCACTCCTGCCCCGCCGGAGCCCGTCCCGCCCGCTGCTCTCCTCGCCATGTCCCCATGCTGCACGCCACCACTGACAGTCCCCTGCCGAACCCGTCTGACCTGCGACTTCTCCCTCGATCCCACGGTGATGTCACATTTCGGCGCACCCAATCGGTCGTACTGGTGACCCGGGAAACCCGAAGCAGAGAAGCCCCGGAGCACAGAGGACCGAGCAGAGCAGACCCGGCGCAGAGAAGACCCGGAACAGAGAAGACCGAGCAGAGCAGACCCGGAACAGAGAACACCCGGAGCAGGAGGGAGACCCCAGCCATGCACCGCATCACCGTCATCGGTGGCGGCTTCGCCGGACTCACCGCGGCCATCACCGCCGCCATGGGGGTCCCCCCTGCTCGAGCGAAGCCGAGAGCTTGGGGGAGGGCGCCAAGGTCACCGTGTACGAGGCCCATCACACCCTCGGCGGCCGGGCGCGGACCGCCGAGGGGCCGTACCGGACGAACGAGGGCCCACACGCCCTCTACAACGGCGGCCCCCACTGGACCTGGCTCGCACAGCGCGACCTGATCGGCCCGCTCGCCCCGATCCCGCCCCTGGAGGGAGCCCGGCTCAGGCTCCACCACAAAGGTGCCCTCCGGCGCACCCCGCCCTTCGCGATGCTCAAGCTCCTGCGTCGGCGTACGTCCCAGCAGGCGCCCGTCGACATGGACTTCATGGCCTGGGCCGCCGAACAGGCGGGCGAGGAGGCCGCCCGGGCCGCGGCCCACTACGCGGCCGTCGCGATCTTCCACCACGACCCGGGATCGCTGTCCGCCGCGTTCGTGCAGGAGCGGCTCCGCCGGGCCGCCAAACTGCCCCCGGAGGCCCAGTACCCGCGCGGCGGCTGGGCGAGCGTCGTCGACCGGATGGCGGCGCGGGCCTGGAATCTCGGCGTACGCGTCGAGACCCTCGCCCGTGTGGACGCGATTCCCGAGGGCCGGGGACCCGTCATCGTCGCCACCTCGCTCGACGCGGCCCGGCGGCTGCTCGGGGACGACTCGCTGCGGTGGACCAGTGGCCGTACCGCCCTCGTGGATCTGGCCGTCCGCACCCGTCGCGGTGACGCCTTCGCCGTGTCCGATCTGGACGCGCCCGGCTGGCTGGAGCGCTTCACCGCCCAGGACCGCTCCCTCGCCCCGGCAGGGGAGCAGCTGGTCCAGGGACAGTTCCCGATCGGGCCGCGCGAGTCCCGTGCCGTCGGTGTCGCCCGTGCCGAGCACCTCCTCGACCTGGCCTTCGAGGGCTGGCGGGAGCGGGTCGTCTGGCGGCGCGAGGCCACGGCGAACGGCCGTACGGGCGCGGTCGACCTGCCCGGTACGAGCTGGCGCGACCGGCCCGCCGTCGACCGGGGCGACGGTGTCTATCTCGCGGGGGACCAGGTGGCGGCGCCCGGTGTGCTCTCGGAGGTGTCGTTCACCAGCGCGCTCACGGCCGTGTCGCTGGCCCTCGGGCGCCGGACCGGCGCCCGAGCCCCCCATAGCTCCCCTGATTCCCATGACTCCCTTGACCTCAAGCAAGCTTGAGGTCGGAGGGTGGGCCCTGCAGCACCCCGAGCCCGAGCCCACCGTCCACGACTGGGAGCCCGCCCATGCACGCCATCCGCCTGCACACCTTCGGTCCGGCCGAGAACCTCACGTACGAGACGACCGAGGATCCCGAGCCGGGTCCGGGCCAGGTCCGTATCGCCGTCGCCGCGGCCGGCGTCCACCTCCTGGACACGGTGCTCAGAGAGGGGCACCAGGGGCCCGGCCCGGCGCCGGCCGCGTTGCCGACGATCCCGGGCCGGGAGGTCGCGGGCGTGGTCGAGTCCCTCGGCGAGGGCGTCGCGGGCCTCTGGCTGGGCAGGCGCGTCGTCGCCCACCTCGGGTTCGCGCCGGGCGGTTACGCCGAGCTGGCCGTCACAGATGTCGACCGCCTCCACGAGGTGCCCGCCGGCCTGGACTTCGCCGAGGCCGTCGCCCTGGTCGGAACGGGCCGTACGACGATGGGGATCCTGCAGTTCGCCGAGCCGGGCCCCGGTGACGTGGTCGTGGTCCCCGCGGCCGCGGGCGGCATCGGCACCCTCCTCGTGCAGTACGCCGGGAACGCGGGCGCCACGGTCGTCGGCCTCGCGGGCGGCCCGGAGAAGACGGCCCGGGTACGGGCGAACGGCGCCGACCTGGCCGTCGACTACACGGACCCGGCGTGGCCGGAGCAGGTCGCCGCGTACCGGGGGAAGGTCACGGTCGTGTACGACGGCGTGGGCGGCGAGGCGGCCCGCGAGTCCGTCGCCCTCCTCGCGCCCGACGGCAGGCACCTCGTCTTCGGCTGGTCGGCGCAGGGCATCCACGGCGGCGAGCCGTACCTCGTCGAGGGCGTCTCGGAACAGGTCGTCGGTCCTCGGATGCTGAACCGGACCGGCGGCCCGAACCCCCTGCGCACCCTCGAACTCCGCGCCCTGGCCGAAGCCGCCGCCGGCCGGTTCACCCCTGCCGTCCAGCGCTTCCCGCTCGCCGAAGCGGCCATGGCCCACCGCGCCCTGGAGAACCGGGGCACGATCGGGAAAGTGGTCCTCGTGCCGTAGCCCTCTCCCTCGGGGCAGGGGAGCGGTCAGCCCTGTGCCCCCAGCGCCTGAAGGGCGTCGTCCGTCAGCCGGTACACCGTCCACTCGTCCTGAGGACGCGCTCCGAGCGCCCGGTAGAAGGAGATGGACGGCTCGTTCCAGTCCAGGACCGACCACTCCAGTCGCTCGTACCCGCGCTCCACGCAGATCCGCGCGAGCTCGGCGAGCAGGGCCCTGCCGTGGCCGCCGCCCCGTGACTGGGGGCGGACGTACAGGTCCTCCAGGTAGATGCCGTGGACGCCCCGCCAGGTGGAGAAGTTGAGGAACCACAGCGCGAACCCGACCGGCTCGCCCGTCGCGTCGTCCTCCGCGATATGCGCGAACGCGGCCGGCCGCTCCCCGAACAACGCCTCCCTCAGCTGCTCCTCACTGGCCCGCGCCTCCTCCAGCGCCTTCTCGTACTCGGCGAGGTCACGGACCATGGCGTGGATGACGGGGATGTCGGCGGGGGTCGCTGTGCGAATCATGGGCGCAGTGTCACACAGGACCCGCGCTCGGCGATCGTCGACAGCGTTCGTTCAGCGCGTGCGTTCAGCGGCGTTCGATGGCGTTCCCTCGGTGGCGTTCCCTCGGTGGCGTTCCCTCGGTGGCGGCCCGCCCACCGGTCCTCGTGACGGGGCCGGAGGGCGCAACTAGGGTCGGCAGGATGATCGAGGTTCCGGCGGAGCTGGCCGCGTCGCAGAGTGAGTTCAACGGGGAGGCGGGACGCGCGTTCGTCGCCGGGCTGCCCCGGATGACGGAGGAGTTCCTCGACCGCTGGGGGCTGCGGGTCGACGGGCCGTCGATGTACGGCGTATGCGCCCTGGTCGTGCCGGTGGTCCGCCCGGACGACACCCCCGCCGTCCTGAAGCTCCAGCTGACGGACGAGGAGAGCGTCGGCGAACCGGTCGCGCTGCGCGTGTGGGGTGGTGACGGGGCCGTACGGCTCCTCGACCACGACGAGGCCACCGGCACGATGCTGCTGGAGCGCCTCGACCCGGCCCGGATGCTCTCCCACGTGCCCGACAGCCGTGAGGCGGTGCTGGTCATCGCCCGGCTGCTGGCCCACCTGACCTCCTTCCCGGCGCCGGAGGGCATGCGCGGGCTCGCCGGCATCGCGGCGGCGATGCTCGACCGGGCTTCAGCGGCCCTGAAGCGGGTGGCCGACCCCGCCGTCCGCCGTCTCCTCGCGGACTGCGCCGCCGCCGTACGGGAGGTCCTCGACGAACCCGGCGACCGCCTCCTCCACTGGGACCTCCACTACGAGAACGTCCTCGCCGCCGGACGCGCCCCCTGGCTCGCCATCGACCCCAAGCCCCTCTCCGGTGATCCCGGCTTCGACCTGTACCCCGCCCTCAACAACCGCTTCGACCCCGACGAGATCCTCTGGCGCTTCGACGCGATGACGGACGTCCTGTCCCTGGACCGCGCACGCGCCCGCGCATGGACCCTCGGCCGCCTCCTCCAGAACTGCCTGTGGGACATCGAGGACGGCCGGGAACCGGATCCCCGGCAGCTGGAGATCGGGCGGAGGCTGCGGGCCTAGGGAGCAGCCCCCGTGGGGCCGTTGCCCTCAGTCCAGAACGTGCCGCAGATAGGCCTGAGGGTCGTCGAGATAGCGGCGCCAGTGGTCGACCAGGGCGAGCTCGCGCCACGCGACCCGGCGCAGGCCGTGGTCGCCGACCTCGAGGATGTCGGCGCCCGGCAACGCGGTGAGCAGCGGGGAGTGGGTGGCGCAGACGACCTGGCCGCCGTTCTTCGCCAGGTGGTGGACATGGCCGAGGAGTTCCAGGCAGGAGGAGAAGGACAGCGCCGCCTCGGGCTCGTCCATCACGTACAGCCCGGGGTGGAGGAACGCCCCCCGGAACGCGGCGAGGAATCCCTCGCCGTGGCTGACCGTGTCGGGCGCGTACCCCTCCCGGTCCAGTGCGTCCAGCGCCGTCTCCGCGCGCAGGAAGAAGCCCTTGCGCGCGGACCAGCTGCTGAGCATGCGCCGTCCACGGGGCGCGGCGTCAAAGCGGACGCGCTCGCCCAGCTTCGACTTCTCGCGGTGGCCGGCGTACCGCCACTCGTGCGAACCACCCCAGGGATCCAGCCCGAAGCCCTCCGCCAGGGCCTCGACCAGCGTCGACTTCCCCGAACCGTTCTCGCCGACGAGGAACGTCACCGGCGCGGTGAAGCGCAGCCCGTCCGCGAGGAGCCCGCGCACACAGGGCAGCGACCACGGCCACTCCCCTTCGTCGTACGAGTCCACATGTGCGTACGCGCGTTCGACGATCATGCGCCGAGTCTTCCACGCAGCCCCACCCTTTGACTCGCCTTGACTCGCCCCGGCAAGCTCCACGTCGGCGAGCGCGCCCGCTTCGGGGCCTACGACACGCAGGCCTGGGGCTCCGGCGGCATCTGCGGCGACGCCACGGGCAAGGTGGACACCGAGTGCACGCAGGCCCAGCTGGAGAAGGCCGCGAAGACCGGCAACGCGACGGTCACGGTCACGATCCGCAAGGACGGGACGGCGTCCGAGATCAGAGAGCAGTAGACACGGGGAACGGACCCCGGCAGACGCAGGGGCCGACCGGATCACCGGATACCCACCCCGCCGACGACCATCCCCCGGGGCAACCC
>NZ_VJZE01000384.1 GCF_009377205.1 Streptomyces phyllanthi | reverse complement strand
GGACCGGAGGGGCATGGGTGCTGGGGCTGTTCGGGCGGTACCGCGGGACTGTGCGGCGAACGGGGCTCATGTGGGTGAACCCGCTGTCACGGCGCCGCCGGGTCGACGTGCGGCTGCGGCACTGGCGCAGTGAGCCGATGCAGGCCGTCGACACCAACGGTGTCGCCCTGCGGATCGTCGTGCTCGTCGCCTGGAGGGTCAAGGACACCGCGCGGGCCGTGCTCGGGGTCGAGGACCACGAGCAGTATCTGCGGGAGTGCGTGGAGGCCGCGCTGTCCCGGGTGGTCTCGCGGCTCCCGGCCGACGTGTCGCCCTCCGCGCTGGTCAAGGACGCGACGCTGCGCAACACGGAGGCGGTCGGCGAGTCGCTGACCCGGCTCGTGGCGGCGGACACGGCACCGGTGGGGCTGGAGGTGTTCTCCGCCCAGCCGACCCGGATCGAGTACGCGCCGGAGGTGGCCGCCGTCATGCAGCGCCGCCGGATCGCGGCGCTCGACGCGCAGCACCGCGACACCGTGCTCGCCTCCGTCGTCGACTCGGTCGAGGACACCGTGACCCGGCTGACCATGCGCGGTCTGGTCGAACTGGACGACTACGAGCGCAAGGCACTGGTGAAGGACCTCACGGTGGCGTTCTGCACGGGACGGCGCGAAGGCTCTCCCTGATGGCCTGGAATGACCGCGGATTGGTATGGACATGTTCAACTGCCGGTCATAACCTGGGACTTGGTCTAGACCTGGAACCCGTGCGTGTCCTCTCACGGGACGCGCACTCCCCACAGCATCGCGATGCGCACGCACGGCTCACGGAACTCCCCACGTTCTCCAGGAGCAAGCATGCGTCAGAAGACCAAGTGGTACGCGGCCGCGGTCGGCCTCGCCACGACGGGAGCCCTCGTGCTCTCCAGCGGTGGCGCCTCGGGCCACGGCTACACCGACCTCCCCGTCAGCAGGCAGAAGCTCTGCCAGAACGGCACCGTCACGGGCTGCGGCGACATCCAGTGGGAGCCGCAGAGCGTCGAGGGCCCGAAGGGCTTCCCGTCCTCCGGGCCGGCCGACGGGCAGCTCTGCTCCGGCGGGGTCGGCCGGTTCGGCCAGCTCAACTCGCCCACCAAACCGGGCGGCGGCGCCTGGCCCACCACCAGGGTCACCGGCGGCCAGAACTACACGTTCCGCTGGCAGTTCACCGCCATGCACGCGACGACCGACTTCAAGTACTACGTCACCAAGCAGGGCTGGAACCAGAACCACGCGCTGGCCCGCTCCGACCTCAACCTCACCCCGTTCTTCACGGTGCCGTACAACGGCCAGCGCCCGCCGTCCACGCTCTCCCACACGGGCAGACTGCCGTCCGGCCTGAGCGGCCACCACGTCGTCCTCGCCGTCTGGACCATCGCGGACACGGGCAACGCGTTCTACGCCTGCTCCGACGTCACGTTCTGATCCCGGCTCGGGTAGGGTCCGCGTGCGCCGCGATCGGCTCCGGTTGTGTTGCGGCGTACGCGGATTCCTTACGAGCACGGGGGTGCGGCCCATGGACTGGGTGTTCCACATACTGTTCCCGCTGTTGATCGTCCTCTGCCTCTACGGCGGTTACGAGATCATCCGCAGGGACCGGCAGCGCCGCGCCGCCTGGAGCGGACTCACCGCGCAGGCGCGGGTGACACGGGCGTGGGTCACCACCCGGATCGTCAACGACGTGCCCCAGCGGATCCAGAACCACCAGTTCGACTTCACCACGGCCGACGGGCGCGCGGTGCGCTTCGAGGAGGCGGGTGGATCGCCCGACCTGGGAGTGGGCGACGAGATCCTGGTGCACTACGCGTCGGACGACCCCGACGCGGCCACGGCGTTCGAGCCGGGCACGGGCTCCACGAGGACGGTGCTGGCACTCCTCGTCCTCGGCGCGGGGCTGATCGTCCTGGTCAAGGTGATGATCCAGTACTGGTGACGGGGAACAGGTGAACCAGTGAGTTCTGAGCTTCCTCTGAGGAGATAGCGCCCGCCGCGCGGGTACGTTCCCGAACACGCCGCCGCCCGGAGCGGCGTACGGAACGTCGGGGGACGCACATGGAGTTCTTCCTGCTGTTGGTGCCGCTGCTGATGATCATGATCGCCATCCTGGTGTTCGCGGCGGTCAAGGCGAGCGGCCGTTCACGGGAGCTCAGACTGGCCTGGAGCAGCGGGCTGACCGCCGAGGCGCGCTGCCTGCGCACGTACACGAAGACCAGTGGCGGACACGACTCCTCCGTGCGGACGACGCTGCACCACGTCTACGAGTTCCGGACCTGGGACGGCCGCGTCATCCGGTTCGACGAGGCCCACGGGCCGTCGACGCGGGTCGAGGGCGACATCGTGATCGTGCACTACACGCCGGACCGCCCGGAGAGGGCCACGGCCCATGCGCCGAACTCCGTCAGGAACGGGCTGGGTACGGGGCTGATCACGGGCTGCCTGGTCGTGATGATCCTGATCGCCCTCTTCCTCATGCTGGCCGTATTCTCCCTCGTCGCCTGAACCTCCCAATCTGACGAGACGTCAACTACCGTGCGGCCGCATGGAGTCCATGAGACGTACGGTCGCGGAGCTCGTCGCCGACCAGTGGGGTGACCACCGGCCCGGGCTGTGGTTCGAGGATCTGGTGCTAAGCCATCACGAGGTGGCGGCCGGGACCGCGGCCCGGGCGGCGCTGCTGGGTGACCTGCTGCCGCCGGGCGCCGAGCCCCACGTGGGTGTGCTGCTCGACAACACCCCCGAGTACCCGCTGTGGATCGGCGCGGCGGCGCTGGCCGGTGCCGCCGTCGCCGGGATCAACCCCACCCGCCGGGGGCCGGAGCTGGCCCGCGACATCCTGCACACCGAGTGCCGTGTCCTCGTCACCGAGCGGGCCCACCTCCCGCTGCTCGACGGCCTCGACCTGCCGTGGGGGTCCCCCCGCGGGAGCGGAGCCGAGCGTGGGGGAATACGGCTGCTCGTGACCGGGACGGAAGGCTACGAGGACCTGCTCGCGTCGTACACCGGCGCCACGCCCGACCCGGGCCGTGCCACACCCGGCCACCGCCTCCTCCTCTACTTCACCTCCGGCTCCACCGGCGCGCCCAAGGCCGCGATCTGCTCGCAGGGGCGGCTCGCGGCGGCCGGGCTGTCGCTGGTGCGCCACTTCGGGGTGCGGCCGGACGACGTGCACTACGTGTGTATGCCGATGTTCCACGGCAACGCGGTGATCGCCGACTGGGCGCCCGCGCTCGCGGCGGGTGCGGGGGTCGCGCTGCGGCGGCGGTTCTCCGCCTCGGGGTTCCTGGACGACGTACGGAAGTACGGGGCGACGTACTTCACCTATGTGGGGCGGGCCGTGCAGTACGTCCTGGCGACCGAACCGCGCCCCGACGACCGCGACCACGCGCTGCGGCTCGGCTTCGGGACGGAGGCGGGCGCGGTGGACGCGGCGGCCTTCGAGGAGCGGTTCGGGGTGCGGCTCGTGGAGGGCTACGGCTCCTCCGAGGGCGGGGCCGCCATCCAGTGGACGCCCGGAACCCCGGCCGGGGCGATCGGGCGGGCGGCCCCCGGGGACGATCTGGCGGTGGTCGATCCCGCGACGCGGGAGGAGTGCCCGCGCGCCGTCTTCGACGGTGACGGGCGCCTGCTCAACGGGGACGAGGCGATGGGCGAGCTGGTGAACCGCGGGGCGAGCCCCTTCGAGGGCTACTGGAAGAACCCCGAGGCGGACGCGGCGCGGCGGCGGTGGGGGTCCCCCGGCTCGAGGGAAGCCGGGAACGGGGGAGGCTGGTACTGGACCGGGGACCTCTTCTTCCGGGACGCCGACGGGTTTCTGTACTTCGCCGGCCGCACGGACGACCGGCTGCGCGTCGACAGCGAGAACCTCGCCGCCGCGATGATCGAGAACATCCTCGCCCGGTACGAGGGCGCGGACGCCGTCGCGGTGTACGCGGTGCCCGACCCGGTGGCCGGTGACCAGGTGATGGCGACGGTGGCCGGGACCTTCGCCCCGGTCGCCTTCGGCGCCTTCCTGGCGGCCCAGCCCGACCTGGGGACGAAGATGGCGCCCCGGTTCGTACGGGTGGTGGAGCGGATGCCGGTCACGGCCACGAACAAGATCCACCGGGCGCGGTTGCGGCGCGAGGGCTTCCGGTGCCCGGACCCGGTGTGGTGGCGGCCACCGGGGGAGCCCGCGTACCGGCGGCTGAGCGCGGCGGACGCGGCGGGGCTGGTGGCGGAGTACCGGGAGCGGGGCAGGGAGGAGCTGCTCGGCCGGTAGCGGCGAGGGTCACTGTGGCGCAGGGGGTGTGGGTGGCGAAGCCCCCACAACGCGCGGCGAAGCCGCGCAGGAACGACGATGGCGAGGCCGGTTCGCGCTTTCCGCGAACATGCCTCGCCATCGACATCGTGCGCCGCCAGGGACTCGAACCCCGGACCCGCTGATTAAGAGTCAGCTGCTCTAACCAACTGAGCTAGCGGCGCATGACTCTCGCTTTCCGCTCTCGCGGTCGGCGACACCAGAAATACTACCTGGTCCGGAGAGGTGTTTCCGACCGCGTAAACGTGACGTGGATCTCCTCAAACGTGACGTGGATCTCCCAGGCGAGCGAGGTGCTAGATCGCCAGGGAGAGGAGCACGGGTGCCGCGCCGCGGTTCAGCGTGTCCGCGGCCTGGCGGAGCCGGTGCGCGTGCTCGACCGGGAGGGAGAGGGCGAGGCAGCCGACGGAGGATCCCGCGGTGATGGGGACGGCCGCGCAGACCGTGCCCACCGCGTACTCCTGCAGGTCGAGGACGGGGACCGTCGGCGTCTGGGCGTCCAGCCTGCTCAGCAGGGCCTTCTCGTTGGTGATCGTGCGCGAGGTGAGGCGGGCCGGCCTGTGGCGGGAGAGATGGTCCCGCCGGGCGTTCAGGTCGAGCTGCCCCAGCAGGCTCTTGCCGATCGCGCTGGCGTGGCCGGAGGAGCGGAAGTCCACCCACTCGTGGACGGCCGGGGTCGCCGGGCTCTGCGCGCACCCGGTGATGTCGATCTCGCCGTCGACGTACCGGCTGACGTAGACGGCGGCGCCCACCGAGTCGCGCAGCCGGTCGAGGGTGTGCTGGAGCGTGTCGCGCAGGGCGAGGTCGCGGTCGCGGGCGGAGCCGAGGCGACTGAGGGCATCCCCGGTCACGTATGCCCCGTCGGCTGTCTGCTCGACGTACCCCTCGCGCCGCAGCATCCGCAGGAGCGAGGTCAGCCGCTCACTGCCGAGGCGGGTCTGGCGTGCTAGTTCGGCGTCGGTGACGCCGGCGGAGCGTCGTGCCACGGTCTCCAGGACGCGCAGGGCGTCCTGGGCCGAGTGGTACGGCGCGGTCGGCTCGTGCTTGAGCGCCACGGTTCCCCCTGCGCTTCTCGGGCCGGTTTTTGGACAGCTAAGCGAAGCTTGCCGTTGTCCACGATACGGCCCAGGAGGCGTACGGGGAGGGGTTGTTCATGAGAAAGTCGGTGCGCCCCCGGGGCTCCCAGCAGGGGCATCAGTACTCTGGCATATGCCAAAGTCATGCCCCAGGGGGCGGACCTGCCGTGTTGAAGCGTCTACCTCCTGTAGTCAGAGGACGGCACCGAGGAACTCCCGCGTTCGATCGTGCTCCGGATCGCCGAAGATCTTTTCGGGCGGCCCGGACTCGATGACATGGCCAGAATCGAACATCAGAACTTGGTCCGAGATGTCCCGGGCGAAGTTCATCTCGTGGGTCACGCAGAGCATCGTGATGTCGGTGGTGCGGGCGATGTCACGGAGGACGTCGAGCACACCCGCGACCAGCTCCGGGTCGAGCGCGGACGTCACCTCGTCAAGCAGCAGCACCTGCGGCCGCATCGCCAGCGCCCGCGCGATCGCCACCCGCTGCTGCTGCCCGCCGGACAGCTGGGTCGGATAGGCGTCGCACTTGTCCGCGAGGCCCACCAGGTCCAGCAGATCACGGGCCCGCTGCTCGGCCTCGTCCTTGGACAGGCCGAGAACGGTGACCGGAGCCTCGGTGATGTTGCGCAGCACCTTCATGTTCGGGAAGAGGTTGAACTGCTGGAAGACCATGCCGATCTTCTTGCGGACCTCACGGACCTGCTTCTCGCTCGCCGGGAAGAGCTGCTCCCCGGCGACGGTGATCGTGCCCTCGTCGGGCTTGAGCAGCGTCATCAGCAGCCGCAGGATCGTGGTCTTGCCCGACCCCGAGGGACCGATCAGCGTGACGTGCTTGCCCGCGTCCACGGAGAAGTCGAGCCCGTCGAGGACCGTGTTGCCCCCGAACCGCTTGGTCACATGGTCGAAGCGGATCAGCTCGCTGCCGTCCACCGGCGGATTGGCGTGGGCGTCGGGTTCTTTCATGAGCGGTGTGTCAGCGGACAAGGCGTCGCTCCAGGGTTCGCAGAAGGACGGAGGCCAGGTAGGAGATGAGGATGAAGGCCACTCCGATGACCGTGAGGGGCTCGGTGAACTGGAAGTTCTGCTGCGCGAAGAGCCGTGCCTCGCCGAGCATGTCCAGCACGGTGATCGCCATCAGCATCGGCGTGTCCTTGAGCATCGAGATCACGTAGTTGCCGAGCGCTGGCACCACACGGCGGACCGCCTGGGGCAGGATCACCGCCGTCCAGGTGCGCCGCAGCGGCAGGTTCAGCGCCGTGGCCGCCTCCCACTGACCCGCGGGCACCGCCTCGATACCGGCCCGGTAGACCTGCATCGTGTACGTCGAGTAGTGCAGCCCGATCGCGACGACACCCGTGGTGAGCGCGGCGAACGTGAGGTTCCACTCGGGCAGCACGTAGAACAGGAAGAACAGCTGCACCAGCAGCGGGGTGTTCCGGATGAACTCGGTGACCACCCCGACCGGCCAGCGGACGAACCGCGACGGCGTCCGCATCAGCAGCGCCCACACCAGCCCCAGCGCGAACGCGATCAGCGAGCCGAGCACCAGGGCCTGCAGGGTGACCAGCAGACCGTCCCAGAAGTGCGGCATGAAGTCGGCGACCGCGCCCCAGTCCCACTGCATCAGACACCACCTCCCGCGGCGACGCCGGTCGTCTCCGGGCGGCGCAGCTCCTGCTCGGGCGTGGGCCCGGGCTTCCCGGCTGCCCCGGCCCGGCCGACCCCGGCCTTGAGCCTGCGCTCCAGCCCCCTCATCACCCGTGTCAGCAGGAACGCGATCACGAAGTAGATCAGCAGGATGTACGTGTAGATGCCGGCGCTCTCCTGGAGGGCGAGCCGCACCAGGTTGCCGCTGAACGCCAGGTCGCCCATGCCCATCACGGACACCAGCGCGGTGCCCTTGAGCAGCTCGATCAGCAGGTTCGAGAACGGCGGGATCATCTCCGGCACCGCCTGCGGCAGCAGGATCAGCCGCAGCCGCTGCCAGGGTGTGAAGCTCAGCGCGATCCCGCCCTCACGCTGTGCCGGATCCACCGAGTTCAGGGCACCGCGCACGATCTCGGCGCCGTACGCCCCATAGGTCAGCCCGAGCGCCAGCGTGCCCGCCCACAGCGGCACCAGCTGCCAGCCGAACGCGGGCGGCAGCACGAAGAACACCCAGAAGATCATGATCAGCGCGGAGGTGCCGCGGAACACCTCGGTGTAGAAGCCCGCGAGGAAGCGGACGATCCACAGCCGGTGGGTGCGCGCGATCCCCACGCCGAAGGAGACGGCCGTGGCCAGCAGCGCGCTGAGGACGAGCAGCTGGATGGTGATCCAGATGCCGGCGAGTACCAGTTCCCAGAGTCCCGATGTCATCCGCGACAGAGCTCCTTCGCGGTCATGTCGGTCATCTCCGCCTTGGTGAAGCCGAACGGCTTGAGGATGCGGAACAGCTCACCGCTCTCCTTCAGCTTCCGCAGCTCGCCGTTGAAGGCGTCTCGCAGCGTCGTCTCGGTCTGCCGGAACGCGAACCCCCCGCCGTCCACATGCGGCTTTCCCTCGACGAGCGGCGCGAAGGGCTCGGTCGCCTCCGCCTTGCCCGACTTCTTGACGACTTCGCGGACGGTGAGCGCCGTCCCCGCGAACACGTCGACCCGTCCCGCCTCCACGGCGTTCAACCCGGCGACCTGGTCGGGAACGATCAGGATGTCGCTCTCCTCGTAGCCCGCCTCGACGGCGTATCCGATCTCGGCGTACCCGGTCCCGGTGGCGAACTTCGCCTTCTTCTCGACGACGTCCGCGTAGTCGTGCAGCCCTTTGGGATTTCCCTTCCGCACGATGAAGGCGTCCTTCATCTGGTAGTCCGGATCCGAGAAGATCACCTGCTCGCAGCGCTCGGGATTGATGTACATCCCGGCGGACACGACGTCGAACTGCTGCGAGTTGAGCCCGGGTATGAGCGAGCCGAACTCGGTGGGCACCGGCTGGACGCGATCGACGCCGAGCCGCTTGAAAATGACCTTGGCCAGCTCGGGCGCCTCGCCCGTCAGCTTGCCGTCCTTGTCGATGTAGCCGAACGGGATCTCGCCCGCGATACCGAGCCGGACAACGCCCTGGGCCCGGAGCCGGGAGAGAAGATCACCACCCTTCACTCCGGCCGCCGCGGTGGGGACCCGGCTGCATCCCGCGGCACCCAGCGCGCCGAACGCCGCGACCCCGGCGAGCAGCGACCGGCGGCTGGTCCCTCTTATCCCTGTGCGTGCGTCTGCGTCGTACTCGTACCCAAGTGGTGGAGCCATGGCCGCGCGGCTACCCGAGACCATGCGAGTTATGCAGATCGCTTTTGGCCCCGCCCCCGGCCGAGGCGCCCTTGACCGCGGCGGGCACACGGCATGCCATGGAGTGCATGACCGATCGCCACATCCAGATCTCGCTGGTCAAGCGGGAAGTCCACTGCACGGCAAAACTCCTGGACGACCGCGCGCCGCTCACGTGCGCGGCGGTGTGGGACGCGCTGCCGTTGTCCGGCGACGTGTATCACGCCAAGTACGCACGAAACGAGATCTACGCCCTGTTCCCGCCTTTCACGACATCAGAGCCACCTCTGGAGAACCCGACGGTAACGCCCATCCCCGGCGACCTGTGCTATTTCTCCTTCTCCGGCACCCAGTTGGGCACGCAGTCCTACGGCTACGACCGGGAGGTCCACCCCGGCACGACGGTCGTGGACCTGGCCCTCTTCTACGAACGCAACAACCTGCTCCTCAACGGGGACGTGGGCTGGGTTCCGGGGATCGTGTGGGGCCAGGTGGTGGAGGGTCTGGAGGCGATGGCGGAGGCCTGCGCCGACCTCTGG
>NZ_VJZE01000383.1 GCF_009377205.1 Streptomyces phyllanthi | reverse complement strand
CGGACGACTTGAACGGCGCCGGGATCGAACGGCACCGGACCGAACGGCACCGAACGGAACGGCACCGAACCCAGCCGGATTCACTCTTTCCGAGCACCTGGTGGCGGGAGCGCTGCCAGTCATCACTACTTCGAGAACTCTTCAGCGGAAGGCAACCGATCGCATGGACGCGGTGGACAGGCAGCTCATCCAGGCCCTCAGGGAGAACGGCCGCGCCTCCTACGCGGAACTTGGCCGCCTCGTGGGCCTCTCCGGGCCCAGTGTCACCGACCGCATCAACCGGCTGGAGGCGGCCGGGGTCATTACCGGCTACCGCGCCACCGTCAACGCGGCCTCCCTCGGCCTCGGAGTGACCGCCCTCATCGGTATCTCGCTCTCCGACGCCGCCGACCACGAGGACGTGGCGAACCGGCTGCGCGACCTCAACGAGATCGAGGACTGCTGGTTCATCGCGGGCGACGACTCGTTCATGCTCAAGGTGCGGGTCACGGACGTCGACGGACTGGAGAAGACCATCCGGCGGCTGTCCGGCACGAAGGGCGTCTCCCGGACCCGTACGACGATCGTGCTCTCCACGAAGTGGGAGAACCGGGTGGGCGAGCTGCCGGAAGAGCAGTAGCGCTCCGCTGGGTCGGGCGGGTTTGCGGGGCGCGCCGTTGAGGGTCCGGTTGGTTGCGGACTGCGGGTTGTGTGTGGTTGTTCGCGAAGTTCCCCGCGCCCCTTTCAGGGGCGCGCAGGTGCCCCCGAGTCCGGGTTGTACCGTTGCACGAGTTGTCGTCGAGGAGAGGCGGAGGCATGGACGTCGGGCTCAAGCGCGACCTGGAGGAGAAGGTCCGCTCCGGTGAGCGGCTGACCCGCGAGGACGGTATCGCGCTGTACGAGTCGGACGACCTGGCATGGCTGGGCGGGCTCGCGCACGAGGTACGGACGCGGAAGAACGGCGACGTCGTCCACTTCAACGTCAACCGGCACCTCAACATGACGAACGTGTGCACCGCCTCGTGCGCGTACTGCTCGTTCCAGCGCAAGCCGGGCGA
The DNA here is from genome assembly GCF_009377205.1 of Streptomyces phyllanthi. Classification (GTDB taxonomy): domain Bacteria; phylum Actinomycetota; class Actinomycetes; order Streptomycetales; family Streptomycetaceae; genus Streptomyces; species Streptomyces phyllanthi. Next base: position 8,199 of record NZ_VJZE01000383.1, on the reverse strand, counting down.
GAAGGACGCGTACACGATGCGCATCGAGGAGGCCGTCAAGCTCGCCAAGGCGATGGAGAGCGACAACCTCACCGAGTTGCACATCGTGAACGGGCTGCACCCGAACCTGCCGTGGCGGTACTACCCGCGGTCGCTGCGTGAGCTGAAGGCCGCGCTGCCGGACGTGTCGCTGAAGGCCTTCACCGCCACCGAGATCCACCACTTCGAGACGATCTCGGGGCTGTCGGCCTCGGAGATCCTGGACGAACTCATCGACGCCGGGCTGGAGTCGCTCACCGGCGGCGGTGCGGAGATCTTCGACTGGGAGGTCCGGCAGCACATCGTGGACCACCGCACCCACTGGGAGGACTGGTCGCGGATCCACCGGCTCGCGCACGAGAAGGGTCTGAAGACCCCGTGCACGATGCTGTACGGCCACATCGAGGAGCCGCGGCACCGGGTGGACCACGTCCTGAGGCTGCGTGAACTGCAGGACGAGACGGGCGGCTTCCAGGTCTTCATCCCGCTGCGCTACCAGCACGACTTCGTGGACATGAAGGACGGAAAGGTCCGCAACCGCCTTCAGGCGCGGACGCAGATGGCCACGGGCGCGGAGGCGCTGAAGACGTTCGCGGTGTCGCGGCTGCTCTTCGACAACGTGCCGCACGTGAAGGTCTTCTGGGTCATGCACGGCGTGCAGACCGCCCAACTGGCGTTGCAGCACGGCGCGGACGACATGGACGGGTCGGTCGTCGAGTACAAGATCACCCACGACGCGGACAACTTCGGCACGCCGAACAAGCTGACGCGCGAGGACCTGCTGGACCTGATCCGGGACGCCGGCTTCCGCCCGGTCGAGCGGAACACGCGGTACGAGATCATCCGCGAGTACGAGGGCCCGGACCCGGCGCGGAGGGAGTCACCGCAGCCGATGCGGGTCTGAGGTCCCGTGGCCGCGACCGGCCACCACGGACCCATGGCCGCGACCGGCCACCACGGACCCGCGGTCGGCCGGCAACCGTCATGGGGCGGGCGAGATACCGTCGTCCGCATGTCCCTCACGTTTCGACTGGACCCGGCCGTCACACCCGAGCTCCGGGACGGTGTGCTCAGGCTGTGGGCCGACGTCTCCAACGCCGGGGGCGCCGTGGGGTTCGTCCCCCCGGTGGCGCCGGAGGCGATCCGGCCCGCGCTGGTGCAGCACTTCGTGGCGATGGCCGAGGGACGGTCGCGGCTCCTCGTCGGGTACGGAGAGGACGGAGAGGCCGCGGCGACCGCGTTCTTCACGTTCAACACGCACCGGCTGATGACGCACTGGGTGTGGCTGTACACCGTGATGGTGCACCCCCGGTACCAGGGCTTGGGGTACGGGCGGGAACTGCTGGAGGAGGCGGAGAGGGCCGCGCGCGGGTTCGACGGCATCCAGGCGATCCGGCTCACCTGCCGGGGAGGGCTGGGCCTGGAGCACTTCTACGCCTCCTGTGGCTACAAGGAGGTCGGGCGGGTGCCCGGGGCCATCCGGGTCGCGCCCGGTGACGACCGCGACGACGTGATCATGCTGCTGACGCTGGCCTGACAACCCTCGTGCGAGAACCCGGGCCGGTCGTGCTTCACTGGACGGTGCCCTTTGGGAACCTTCGGAACGGAAGAGTGGATTGAGATGCTCCGCTACACACTGATGCGCCTCGGTATCTTCGTGGGCTGCCTCGTGGTCGTCTGGGGCCTCGTCTACTCCGGCCTCGCGCCGCGAGGGCTGGGCGCCTCCAACGGCATGTGGGTGGTCCTGCTCGCCCTGGTGATCTCCGCGCCGATCAGCTTCGTGGTCCTGCGCAAGGAGCGCGACCGCGCCTCCGCCCGGATCGTCCAGCGGGTCGACCGCGTCAAGGCCGGCCTGGAGGCCAACCGCAGCCAGGAGGACCAGGTGGACGACTCCGCCCGGGCGCAGGGGCAGACGGCCGAGCAGGACCGCGTGCCCGAGCAGAGCCAGGCCGGCGGGCAGAGCAAGGCGCCCGCCCAGGGGCAATCGTCCTGATCGCGCTCCTGTCCTCCCGCGTGCCCCCTCGTAGTCTGTCGGCATGGGTGCTGTGAAGAGCAAACGGATGCCCCGGGCGGTGCGCGAGCAGCAGATGCTGGACGCGGCCGTACGGACCTTCGGGCAGCGCGGGTACCGGGCGGCCTCCATGGACGAGATCGCCGAACTGGCGGGCGTGTCCAAGCCGTTGGTGTACCTGTACCTGAACTCGAAGGAAGATCTCTTCACCGCCTGTATCCGGCGTGAGGCCAAGGCGCTCACCGAGGCCGTACGCGCGGGGGTGCGGACCGGGCTGCCCGCCGACCGGCAGCTCTGGGACGGGCTCCAGGCGTTCTTCACGCACACCGCGGAGAACCCGGACGGCTGGACCGTGCTGCACCTCCAGGCCCGTACGCACGGCGAACCCTTCGCGGCCGAGGTGGCCGCGATGCGCGAGGAGCTGGTGGCGTTCGTCACCGAGCTGATCGCGGTGGCCGCGCGGGAGGCACACCGGAACCCGTCGCTGCCCGAGGGCGAGGTCGCCGGGCTCGCCGAGGCCCTCGTCGGCGCCGCCGAGTCGCTGGCCGCCTGGGCCAACGCCACCGCGGGCGTCACGGCCAGAGAGGCGGCGGCGACCCTGATGAACTTCGCCTGGGCGGGCCTCGGCAACCTCATGGACGGGCACCCCTGGTCCCCGCCCGCCGAGGCGGACGCGGTGGCGGCACGCGCGGTCACGTGAAGCGGAGCCGCCGGTCAGGCGAGCAGCGGACGCACTTCTCCGGTGACGTGCACGCGGTTTCCGTGACCCCGTAGCTCGAAGCGGCCGCCCTCCGCCGCGTACGTCACCGTCCCGGGCAGCGGTACCGGTGCCCGGAACTCCGCGCGCACGAACGCCGGGCCGGGCGTGCCGTGCTCGGCCAGACAGCGCGCCACCGTCCACATACCGTGCGCGATGGCCCGGGGGAAGCCGAACAGACGGGCGGTGAGCGGGTGGAGGTGGATGGGGTTGCGGTCGCCGGACGCCGCCCCGTACCGCCGCCCGACGTCTCCGGCCAGCCGCCATTCGGCGATCGCCGGGAGGACCGCGGGGAGGGGCTCGGGGTGCTCGGACGGTGGCCTGGCCGTCGCGTCGGGGCCGTTGGTTCCGTGCCGTGCCAGATACGTGCTGCGCGACTCCCACACCACCGCGTCGCCGGTCCGTACCTCGGTCACGACCGTCGCCTCGGTGCCGCGGCGGTGCGGTGCCAGTCCCTCGACGTACACGGTGAGCCCGTAGTCACCGGTGGACGCCAGCGCGTGCCGCCGGGTGATCTCGATCGAGGTGTGGACGAGGCCCAGCAGGGGGAGCGGGAACTCCCGGTCACTCATCAGGAGCATGGCCGACGGGAAGCCGAGGACGTGCGGGAACGTGAGCGGAAGCGAGTCGTCGCCCGTCGGGAAGCCGCACACCCGCTCGTACGCGGCGAGGCGCGCGAGGTCGACGCGTACGCGGGGCAGGGCCAGCCGGGTGCGGGGAAAGTCCGCGCCCGGGTGGGGCCGCTTGAACGGTGAGCGCAGGGCGCCACGGGCGAACAGGGGCGTGAGCGCGGGGGAACGCGCGAGGACGACGGTCATGGGCTACGCCCCCAGCAGGCTCTGACCGCATACACGTACGACCTGGCCGTTGACGGCGCCCGACGCCGGGTGCGCCAGCCACGCCGTCGTCTCGGCCACGTCGACCGGGAGGCCGCCCTGGGCGAGGGAGTTCATACGGCGGCCCGCCTCGCGGACGAAGAGGGGGACGGCCGCCGTCATCCGGGTCTCGATGAAGCCGGGGGCGACCGCGTTGACGGTGACCCCGTGTCGGCCGAGCGCGCGCGGGGCGAGGGAGCGGACGAGGCCGATGACGCCGGCCTTGCTCGCCGCGTAGTTGGTCTGGCCGACGTTCCCGGCGATCCCGGAGATGGAGGCCGTGGCGACGATCCGGCCTCCGGAGTTCAGCGCCTTGGCGGAGAGCAGCGCGTCGGTCGTGCGCAGCACGCTCGCCAGGTTCACGTCGAGGACCGAACTCCATCCGTTGGCGGGCATGTTGGCGAGCTTGCGGTCGCGTGTGATGCCCGCGTTGTGGATGAGGACGTCCAGGCCGTCGGGGAGTTCGGCGGCGATGCGCTCGCCCGCGTCGGACGCCGTGATGTCGAGGGGGAGCGGGACGCCGTTCAACCGGTCGGCGAGGGCGGCGAGTTCGGACTCCACCGCGGGGATGTCGAGGCACACCACCCGCGCCCCGTCCCGCGCCAGCGTCTCGGCCACCGCCGCGCCGATCCCGCGCGCGGCTCCGGTGACCAGTGCGGTACGGCCGGTGAGGGGGCGCGCCCAGTCCTCGGGCGCGGTGATCTCGGCGGCGTCCACTTCGATCACCTGCCCGCTGACGTACGCCGACCTGGGGGAGAGCAGGAAGCGGAGGGTCGACTCGGCGGCGGTCGCGTCCCCGGCCGGCCGTACGAGGGTGACCGTGCGACCGCGCCCGACCTCCTTGCCGAGGGACCGTACGAAGCCCTCCAGCCCCTGCTGAACGGCGGCCTGTTCGTGGTCGTGGGGGTCGAGGGGGGCGCCGAGGACGACGATCCGTCCGCTCGTGGCGACCGACCGGACGACCGGGTGCAGGGCGGCGTGCACCTCGGCGAGGGAGTCGATGCCGGTGACGCCGGTGGCGTCGAGGACGACCGCGGCGGGCTTCCCGGCGCCGGTGGCGTGCGCGGCATCCGCGATCTTGAGCCCCGTACGGGCGAGGACGGGAGCGAGATCGAGGCGGGACCTGCCCGCAGTGAGGTGGAGCAGGGGGCCGTCGAGCGTGGGGTGCCCGGGTGACCAGCGTTTCAGTGCCGCGGGCCGGGGCAGGCCGAGGCGGCGGGTCAGGAAGCGGCCGGGCGGGGTGGCGGTGAAGCTCAGATAGCGGTCGGCCATGTGCGACTCCCAGCTCCGAATCTTTCTTACTCTGGAGTAAGGTTACCGGGGGTAAGCCTACGTCACAGTGAGGAGAAGGTCGAGATGAGTCCCCTGAATCCGCCCACGGCACGGCGCGTCGCGATCATCGGCGGCATGCGTGTCCCGTTCGCCCGCTCCGACGGCCCGTACGCGACCGCCTCCAACCAGGAGATGCTCACGGCCGCGCTCGACGGGCTGGCCGAGCGGTATGGGCTCGGGGCGCCGGGCGCGGTCGGGGAGCTGGTGGCCGGCGCGGTCCTCAAGCACAGCCGCGACTTCAACCTCGCCCGCGAGACGGTCCTCGGCTCCCGGCTCGACCCCCGTACACCCGCGTACGACATCCAGCAGGCGTGCGGCACCGGCCTCCAGGCGGTCGTCGCGGCCGCCAACAAGATCGCCCTCGGGCAGATCGAGTCGGCCGTCGCGGGCGGCGCCGACACGGCGAGCGACGCGCCCCTCGGCGTGAACGACCGGCTGCGCCGCATCCTGCTGGAGACGCGCCGCGCGAAATCGGTCGGTGACCGTCTGAAGGCGCTCGCGAAGATCCGGCCCGCCCACCTCGTCCCCGACATCCCGCGCAACGCCGAGCCGCGTACCGGCCTGTCGATGGGCGAGCACGCGGCCGTCACGGCCCGGGTCTGGGGAGTGAGCCGCCAGGCACAGGACGAGCTGGCCGCGACGAGCCACCAGCGGCTGGCGGCGGCGTACGAGCGCGGGTTCCTGGACGACCTGGTGGTGCCGTTCCGAGGGCTCGACCGGGACCAGAACCTGCGGCCGGACTCCACGGTCGGCAAACTCGCCGCCTTCAAACCGGTGTTCGGGCTCGACGGCCCCGAGCCCACGATGACGCCGGGCAACTCGACGCCCCTGACGGACGGCGCGGCGACCGTGCTGCTGGCGAGCGAGGAGTGGGCCGAGGCCCGGGGCCTTGAGCTGCTCGCCTTCCTGACCGCGTACGAGACGGCGGCCGTGGACTTCGCGGGCCCGGGCGGCGATGTGGCGGGCGGCGAGGACGGGCTGCTGATGGCCCCGGCGTACGCGGTCCCGCGCATGCTGGAGCGGGCGGGGCTCGGGATGGCGGACTTCGACCTGGTCGAGATCCACGAGGCGTTCGCGTCCCAGGTGCTCGCGACACTCGCGGCCTGGGAGAAGCGCGGCCTCGCCCCGGTGGACCGCGACCGCCTCAACGTCGCGGGCTCGTCCCTCGCGACAGGCCACCCCTTCGCGGCCACGGGCGCACGCATCGTCGCGACCCTGGCGAAACTCCTGGCGGAACGGAACGCGCCGGGCCGGGGCCTGATCTCCGTCTGCGCGGCCGGGGGCCAAGGGGTCACGGCGATCCTGGAACGGCCTTGAGCCGAGAGGGTGCGGGACGCCGTGGGGGAGGGGCCGGGCCATCTGGGCGTGAACATGAAAAGCGCTCACGATATCCCCTCCTCGCGGTGCCGGCGCCAGAGAAGGTGCCGTTCTCGCACATCTCCGGCGCCGGAGAATCTCCGAACCGGCACAAACCCATCACTCCGGGGCCGTACGATCCGGTTTCCGACCGGCGATGATCCCCCGCCCCGACGGTGGCCGTCGCCGCCGGGCGCCGCCGCTGAACGCCCGGTACATGCGGGACGTACCAGGCATGCGGCAGAGCATCGCGTCGCTGCACGCCCCAGGAGCCGCTCGTGTCCACCATGCAACCGCCCTCCGCCGCCCCGGTCCCCTCGTCCGCGTCCGGCTCCACACCGTTGCTCGTGGAGCCCGAGGTCCGGCGCCTGGACGGCGTGGCACGGGAGGTCTCCGTACCGCCGCTGGTCGCACCGGTGACCTACGGATCGCTCGCCGACCTGCCCTTCGAGAACGCCGAGGCGGCGCCCGCGGACGTGGTCCTCAGCCGCCGGGCCGAGGCGGGGAAGTGGACGCCCGTGACGGCCGCCGAGTTCGCGGAGCAGGTGCGGGCGGTGGCGAAGGGCCTGATCGCCGAGGGCCTGGCACCGGGCGACCGGATCGCCGTCATGGCGCGTACGACGTACGAGTGGACGCTCCTGGACTTCGCCGCGTGGGCGGCGGGCCTGGTGACCGTCCCCGTCTATCCGACCTCCTCCGTCTTCCAGACCCGCTGGATCCTCCAGGACACCGGCGCGGTGGCACTCGTCACCGAGACCGCCGCACAGGCGGCCGCCCTCCGCCCGGAGCGCGAGCGCCTGCCCGACCTGCGGCACCTGTGGGTCATCGAGAAGGGCCATGTGGAGCGGCTGGCGGAGAGCGGCGCGCACGTGCCCGACCAGGAAGTCGCCGTGCGGCGCGGGGTGCTGGGGCCCGACACGCTCGCCACCGTCGTCTACACCTCCGGCACGACCGGCCGCCCCAGAGGCTGCGCCCTCACCCACGGCAACTTCTTCGCCGAGGTCGACAACGCCGTCGAGCTCCTCTACCCCGTCTTCAAGGCGAGGACCAGGGAAGAGGCGTCGGTGCTCCTCTTCCTGCCCATGTCGCACGTCTTCGGGCGCATGGTGGCGATCGCCTGCGTACGGGCGCGGGTGCGGCTCGGCCACGCGCCGAGTCTCAAGTCCGAGGATCTGCTGGCCGACCTGGCGAGCTTCAGGCCGACGTGTCTGCTGGCCATCCCGTACATGCTGGAGAAGGTCTTCAACGTGGCCCGCGCCAAGGCGGAGCTGGGCCGCCGGGTGTCGACGTTCGACCGGGCGGCGAGCGTCGCCCAGCGCTACGGGGAGGCCCTGGAGGCGGGCCGGGCCGGCACCGGCGACGGCCCCGGCCGTGCCCTGAGGGCGGCCCGCGCCTTCTACGACCCTCTCGTCTACCGCCGTATCCGCAACGCCATGGGCGGCAGGGTCCGTTACATCATCTGCGGCGGCTCCCCGCTGGGCCGCCGGCTCGCGGCCTTCTTCGTCGGGGCGGGCATCGAGATCTACGAGGGCTACGGCCTCACCGAGACGACGGGCGCCGCCACGGTCACGCCTCCCCTCAAACCCCGTATGGGCACGGTGGGATGGCCCCTCCCCGGCGTCAGGGTCCGTATCGCCGCGGACGGCGAGATCCTGCTGGCGGGCGGCCCGGTGCTGCGCGGCTACTGGGACCCCCAGGCCGGCGGAGTGGTCCCGGCGACCGCCGACGGCTGGCTGGCGACGGGCGACCTGGGCTCGCTGGACGACGAGGGCTACCTCGCGATCACCGGCCGCAAGAAGGAGATGCTGATCACGGCAGGTGGCAAGAGCGTGGCCCCCGCCCCTCTCGAG
>NZ_VJZE01000382.1 GCF_009377205.1 Streptomyces phyllanthi | reverse complement strand
CCCGAGGGCGGCGACCCCAAGCAGCCCTTCGTGCGCCGCCTGTGGAGAGGCAGGCCCGAGGACCACCACTGGACGCGTCCCGCGTTCCTCCTCGCGCTGCTGCTGATCGGCGGCCTCTACACCTGGAACCTCACGGCCTCCGGGTACGCCAACTCCTTCTACTCCGCGGCCGTTCAGGCCGGCAGCCAGTCCTGGAAGGCGTTCTTCTTCGGCTCGCTGGACTCGGCCAACGCCATCACCGTCGACAAGCCCCCGGCCTCGCTGTGGCCGATGGCGCTGTCGGTCAGGGTCTTGGGGCTCAACTCCTTCGCGATCCTGTTCCCGCAGGTGCTGATGGCCGTCGCCACGGCCGGTGTGCTGTGGGCCGCTGTCCGCCGCCGGTTCGGTGCCGCGGCCGGCTTCATCACCATGGCGGTCTTCGCGCTCACGCCCGTCGCCGCGCTGATGTTCCGCTTCAACAACCCGGACGCGGCCCTCGCGCTGCTGAGCGCCGCCGCGGTCTACTGCACGCTGCGCGCCATGGAGAAGGCGCAGACGAAGTGGCTGGTCTGGGCCGGTGTCGCGATCGGTCTCGCCTTCCTGGTGAAGACCCTCCAGGCCTTCCTGATCCTGCCGGTCCTCGCCCTGGTGTACGTGGTCTTCGCGCCGGCCTCCTGGAAGAAGCGCGTCGGACAGGTGCTGCTCGCCGGGCTCGCCATGGTCGTCTCGGGCGGCTGGTGGGTCGCGATCGTCGAGCTGTGGCCCGCGTCCTCGCGCCCGTACATCGGCGGCTCGCAGACCAACTCCTTCCTCGAGCTGACGTTCGGCTACAACGGCCTCGGCCGTATCAACGGCAACGAGACCGGCAGCGTCGGAGGCGGCGGTGGCGGCAACGGCGGCGGCAACTGGGGCGAGACCGGCTGGGACCGGATGTTCAGCTCCAACATCGGCGGCCAGATCGCCTGGCTGATCCCGGCCGCGCTGATCATGTTCGCGGCGGCCCTGTGGATGACCCGGAAAGCCAGGAGGACGGACACGGCCCGCTCCGCGTTCCTGCTCTGGGGCGGCTCGCTGCTGATCACCATGGTGATCTTCAGCTTCATGCAGGGCATCTTCCACGAGTACTACACCGTGGCCCTCGCCCCCTACATCGCGCCGCTGATCGGCATGGGCGCGGCCGTGTTCTGGGAGGAGCGCGGCAAGATCTGGGCGTCGCTGACGCTGGCGGGTGCGATGACGGCGACCGCGGTGTGGGGGTACGTCCTCCTCAACCGCTCCTCCGACTACCTGCCCTGGCTGAAGTGGGTCGTGCTCGTCGGCGGTCTCGTCGCGGCGCTGGGCCTGGTCTTCGTCGGCAAGCTGGGCCGTCACCTGGCCATGGGTGTCGTGGGGTTGAGCGTCGTCACCGCGCTGGCCGGCCCGACGGCGTACACGCTCACCACGCTGAACGAGGGCCACACCGGCTCGATCATCACGGCGGGTCCCGCTGTCGCGGGCGGTCGCGGTGGTCCCGGAGGCGGTGGCGGCATGGGCGGCGGCCCCGGTGGGGGCGGCGGCTTCCCGGGCGGTGGTCAGAACCAGCAGGGCCAGCAGAACCAGCAGAACGGCAACGGGCAGAACGGTCAGATGGGTCAGCCCCCGACCGGCGGCTTCCCGGGCGGCGGCCAGAACCAGCAGAACCAGCAGGGCCAGCAGAACGGCAACGGCACCACCCAGAACCAGCAGGGTGGCCGGATGGACGGCGGTGGCGGTGGCGGTGGCGGCATGGGCGGTCTGCTCAACGGCGCGTCCGTCAGCGACGAGGCCAAGGAGCTGCTGGAGAAGAACGCGAGCGACTACACCTGGGCCGCCGCGGCCATCGGCGCCCAGAACGCCGCGAGCTACCAGCTCTCCACCGGCGAACCCGTGATGGCGATCGGCGGCTTCAACGGCACCGACCCGTCCCCGACGCTGGCCGAGTTCAAGAAGTACGTGGAGGAAGGCAAGATCCACTACTTCATCTCCAGCGGCAACGGCGGCGGCATGGGGGGCAGCAGCAACGGCACCTCCTCGCAGATCAGCTCCTGGGTCCAGGAGAACTTCAAGGAGGTCACGGTCGGCAACGCCACGTTCTACGACCTGACGCAGCCGACGAACAGCTGATGAGCGGCTGAGCTGACAGGTCCCCTCGAAGGGCGGTGGCCGGGGCGAGTGCCTCGGCCACCGCCCTTTTCCGTCGATCTCCACCCTTTTCCGGCCCGCCTCTTATTCGCTGTACAGCGTACGAGAGGCGTTCTACGGTGTACGAGAATCGTCCCATACACCGTAGAAGGAAACCCATGGCATCGCAGGGACACCCCCAGCGCTGGCTCATCCTCGGCGTCATCTGTCTGGCGCAGCTCACCGTGCTGCTCGACAACACCGTGCTGAACGTGGCGATCCCGTCCCTCACCGAGGAACTCGGCGCGGCCACCTCCGACATCCAGTGGATGATCAACGCCTACTCACTCGTGCAGTCCGGACTGCTGCTCACCGCGGGCAGCGCCGCCGACCGCTACGGCCGCAAGAAGATGCTGATCACGGGTCTCGCCCTGTTCGGCATCGGCTCACTGGTGGCCGGACTCGCCGACTCCACCGGCCAGTTGATCGCCGCCCGCGCGGGCATGGGCGTCGGAGGCGCGCTGCTGCTCACCACCACGCTCGCGGTCGCGATGCAGATCTTCACGCCCGAGGAGCAGCCCAGGGCGATCGGTATCTGGGCCGCGGTCAACGCGCTCGGGTTCGCGGTCGGTCCGCTGGTCGGCGGCTTCATGCTCGACCACTTCTGGTGGGGCGCGATCTTCCTGATCAACCTGCCGGTCGCGGTGCTGGGGCTCGTCGCGGTGGTGGCGCTCGTGCCGGAGTCCAAGAACCCGCGGGGCGACCGTCCGGACCTGCCGGGTGCGCTGCTGTCCACGATCGGTATGGCTTCGCTCGTCTTCGCGATCATCTCCGGGCCCGAGCACGGCTGGACCTCCGGCCGGGTGCTGGCCACGGCGGCGGTGGCCGTGGTGGTGCTGGCGGGGTTCGCGTACTGGGAGAGCCGGATCCCGTATCCGATGCTCGACATGCACTTCTTCCGGGACCGGCGGTTCACGGGTGCGGTGGGGGGTGCCGTGCTGATCGCCTTCGGCATGGGCGGGGCGCTGTTCCTGCTGACCCAGCACCTGCAGTTCGTCCTCGGCTACGAACCCCTGGAGGCCGGTCTGCGTACGGCTCCGCTCGCGCTGACCATCGTGGTGCTCAACTTCTCCGGTCTGTCGGCGAAGTGGGCGGCGAGGCTCGGCAATCCGGCCTCCATCCTGCTCGGCATGATCCTGATGTCCGGCGGGCTGGTGTCGATCGCGACGCTCGCGGAACACGGCTACCCGGGCACCCTCCTCGGGCTGCTGCTCATCGGCGCGGGTGGTGCCCTCGCCAGCCCCGCCATGGCGCACGCCATCATGAGCGCGATCCCGCCGGAGAAGGCGGGCGTGGGTGCGGGCATCAACGGCACGCTCGCGGAGTTCGGCACCGGCCTCGGTGTGGCGGTGCTCGGCGCCGTCCTCAACTCCCGCTTCGCCGCCCTGATCCCGGCTGCCGCGACCTCGCTGCCGGCGGCGCTGGCCACGGCCGGCTCGGCGGAGGAGCGGAAGCGGATCACCGACGCGTTCTCCTCCGGACTGGAGACCAGCCAGTTGGTGGCCGCGGCCGCGGTGCTGCTCGGCGGTGTGGTCGCCGCCGCGTTGCTGCGCAGGGCCGAGAGGGCAGACTCGAAGGTGGCGGTGTCGGTGTGACGCCCCGTGCCGGACACGAGGCGTCCCTGCGCACTTAAGCTCGGGGAGGGGCGCGTTTCGGCCCCTCCGCGAAGTACCGGTTCGAGGAAGGTGCGCCATGGTGAGGGCAGCCGAGCGGGCGGGGGGCCGTCCGGCGCGGGCCAGCGTCTGGCTGGAGGACAGGGCGCGGCGCGGCGGTACGGCGCGCGGAGGTCAGCCCTCCGGCCTCGACCGGGACCGGATCATCGCGGCGGCGGTCCGGCTGCTGGACGCCGAGGGGCTCGCCAAGTTCTCCATGCGCCGGCTGGCGACCGAGCTGAACGTGACGGCGATGTCGGTGTACTGGTACGTGGACACCAAGGACGACCTGCTGGAACTGGCCCTGGACCTGGTGTTCGGCGATGTGCGGCTGCCCCCGGAGGACTCGGACGAGGACTGGCGCGACCAGTTGCGGGCGCTCGCGAAGGAGTACCGGGAGGTGCTGGTCCGGCATCCGTGGGTGTCGCCGCTCGCGGGGACGTTCCTCAACATCGGGCCGCACTCGCTGGACTTCTCGATGGCCGTGCAGCGGGTGGTCCGGCGGACCGGACTGCCGGCGCTCGGGCAGACGGGGGCGATCGCGGCCGTCTTCCAGTTCGTGTACGGCTTCGGCACGATCGAGGGGCACTTCGTCGAGCGGTGCGCGGCGGCCGGGATGAGTCAGGACGAGTACTTCCGGGACGCGATGAGCGCCGTGACGGCGGCTCCCGAGCTCAGCGAGCTCGTCCAGCAGTCCGCGGACCTGATGGAGGCGCGGGGCGGGGACACGGTGGAGGAGATGCGGGAGCGGGACTTCACGTTCGCCCTGGACACGCTGATCGCGGGGATCGAGACGATGGTGGACCGCTTCGGGTGAGCTCGGTGGAGAGGACGTGCAGCGGCGGTCTGTCAGCGCCGTGAGGCCACCGCTCGCACACCCACCATCGCGTCACCCGGCCCCTACTCCTGCGGCGCCAGCCGCGCCGGGAAGCCGCCCGTGGCCACGGGGCCCCACTTCGCGGGCGTGACGCGGATGATCGACTTCCCCTGCTTGACCATGGCTTCCCGGTACTCGTCCCAGTCCGGGTGCTCGCCCGCGATGGTGCGGAAGTACTCGACGAGGGGCTCGACCGAGTCGGGGGAGTCGATGACCTCGGCCGTGCCGTCGATCTGGACCCAGGGGCCGTTCCAGTCGTCGCTCATCACGATGACGCTGACCTGGGGGTCCCGCTTGGCGTTGCGGGTCTTGGCGCGTTCCGGGTAGGTCGAGACGACGATACGGCCCGAGTCGTCGACACCGCAGGTCAGAGGGGAACCCTGGGGACTGCCGTCGGCGCGGCGGGTGAGGAGGATCGCGCGGTGGCGGGGGCGTACGAAGTCGAGCAGCTCGTCGAGGGAGACGGTGGTGTTCGTCGCGATGTTCGGTGCCATAGCGGCAGCCTAGGCGCTCCGCTGGGTGGCCGGTGTTTTGTGTGCGGGTTTGTTGTGGTTGGTCGCGCGGTTCCTCGCGCCCCTGGGGTGGGTGTGTCTGCGGGTTTGTTGTGGCTGGTCGCGCAGTTCCCCGCGACCCTGGTTCGCTAAGTCCTCGCGGGGGAGTTCGGCCGTCGGGTGGGAGGCGGTCCGGATGCCGCCCCAGGGGGTCGTTCCGGTGCCGAGGTGGGCGAGGTCCGGGTCCACGGGGGAGTACGGCTCCGTGCAGGCCCAGTTGTGGGTGGCTCCTTGCGTCGATGCCGGCCCGTGGCGCGCGCGTCCGCTCCAACGCCCGCCCCACGGGCCGGGGCTCACCTACTCGCCGGGGTGGGCGAGTTCGATGTCGTGGCCGTCGACTCCCCGGCCGGTGACCGTGAGGGCCGTGGCCACCGGCGGGTAGCCCGTGGCGATGACGGTGTACTCGCCGCTGTCCAGATCGGTGAAGGCGTACGCCCCGTCCGTGCCGGTCGTGGCCGTGCCGACCACGTTGCCCGCCGCGTCGACCAGGGTCACGCGGGCGTCACCGAGGGGGCCGCCGGAGGCCCGTACGACACCCTGGAGGCGGGCTCCGGCGCGGAGTTCGACCTCGATCCGGGTGACGCCGCCGCCGATCTCGACGGGGAGGGCGCGGGGCCGGTGACCCGGCGCGTTCACCGCGACCGTCACCGTGCCGGGCACGAGGTCGGCGAAGGTGAACTCACCTTGCTGACCGGTGGTTCCGGTGGCCAGAACGTCTCCGCGGACGTCCGTCACGACGACCATCGCGTCCTTGGCGGGAAGTTCCGTCCCGGCTTCGCGGACCGTGCCGCTCAGACCGCTGGTCCCGCTGAGGAGGAGGTCGTACGTCACCGGCTCGCCGTTCACGACGACGGTGGACGCCTGGGGCTGGAAGCCGTTGGCCGCGGCGATCAGGACGTACGAGCCGGGGCCGGGCGTGTCCACCGCGTACGCGCCGTCGGCCCGAGCGACCGCGCGGCCCAGCTGGCGTCCGCCGAGGGAGATGAGGGTCACGGCGGCCCGCGGTACGGGGGTGCCCTCGGCGCCGCGGACATGGCCGCGGACCGGGGTACCGCCGGTGGAGGGTGCCGGGTCGGCCACCGTCTGCTCCCGGGTGCCCTCGGAGACGGTCGCCGTGGTCGGCGAACCGGCCGACGGCTGCTGCGACTCGGCGGCGGCCGCGGCCTGGGCCAGGGCGCCCTTCGTCCGCAGCGGGACCTCCTTGATGAACAGGGAGAAGAGAAGGGCGAGCAGCGCGACCGGCGCGGTGTAGAGGAACACGTCCGCGATGCCGTGCCCGTAGGCGCCCTCCACGACCGCGCGCAGCGGACCGGGCAGCGCGTCCATGTCCGGGATGCTGTCGGAGGTGTGGGAACCGGAGAGCCCGGCCGAGTACTTCGGGTCCAGCGTGGCCAGCCCGTCCTTGAGGTAGTCCGTGATCCGGTGGGTCAGCACCGCGCCCAGGGCGGAGATACCGACCGTGCTGCCGAGCGAGCGGAAGAAGTTCACCGTGGAGCTGGCGGCGCCCAGGTCGCCGGGGGCCACCTGGTTCTGTGTGCACAGCACCAGGTTCTGCATCATCATGCCGACGCCGAGACCCAGCAGCGCCATGAAGACCGCGACGCGCCAGTACGGGGTGTCGTACCGCATCGTGCCCAGCAGACCGAGGCCCGCGGTCAGCAGCACTCCGCCGGCCAGCAGCCAGCCCTTCCACCGCCCGGTCCGGGAGATGAACTGGCCGGAGACGGTCGAGGCGAGGGCGAGGCCCCCGATCATCGGGATGGTCAGCACGCCGGACATGGTGGGCGACTCGTTGCGGGCCAGCTGGAAGTACTGGCTGAAGAAGATCACGCCCGCGTACATCGCGATACCGACGAACAGGGCGGCGATCGAGGCCAGCGTGATGGTGCGGTTGCGGAACAGCCTGAGCGGGATGATCGGCTCGCTCGCCTTCGTCTCCACGAGGCAGAAGAGCGCGAAGAGCACGAGGGTGCCGCCGACCATCGAGTACGTCTGCCAGGACAGCCAGTCGTACTTGTTCCCGGCGAAGGTCACCCAGACCAGCAGCAGACAGACCGCGGCCGTGATCAGGAACGCGCCGGCCCAGTCGACCTTGACCTTCCGCTGGGTGACGGGGAGGTGCAGGGTCTTCTGCAGCACGATCAGGGCCAGGGCGGCGAAGGGCACGCCCACGTAGAAGCACCAGCGCCAGCCGAGCCAGCTCGTGTCGGTGATGACACCGCCGATCAGCGGGCCGCCGACCATCGCGGTGGCGAAGGTGGCGCCGAGGTAGCCGCTGTACCGGCCGCGCTCACGCGGGGCGATCATCGCCGCCATGATGATCTGGGCCAGCGCGGTCAGCCCGCCCATGCCGATGCCCTGGACGGCGCGGAACGCGATGAGCATGCCCGGGTTCCGGGACAGGCCCGCTGCCGCCGAACCGGCCACGAAGATCACCAGCGCCACCTGCACCAGCAGCTTCTTGGAGACGAGGTCGGCCAGCTTGCCCCACAGCGGGACGGACGCGGTCATCGTCAGCAGGGACGCGGTCACGACCCAGGTGTAGGCGTTCTGCCCTCCGCCGAGGTCGCTGATGATGTCGGGCAGCGCGTTGGACACGATCGTCGACGACAGGATCGCGACGAACATGCCCAGCAGCAGCCCGGTCAGCGCTTCCAGGATCTGCCGGTGCGTCATCGGAGCGCCGCCGGAGGCCCCGCCCCCGTGCTCGGCGTGGGCCCGCACACCGGCTGGTGTGGTCGTTGCCATGGGCTTCCTTCTCTTCGTGCTGTTCAAGCGGGTGTACGGGTGGTCTCCTCCGCGGCGGACGCGATCGGCGGCACCCGCGGCCCGGCCCGGCGGTCGCCGAAGCTCTCGCGCAGCCGGGTCATGAGCCGGACCAGCAGCCCGACCTCGTCGTCGGACCAGTCGTCCAACCGGTGGGCGAGCAGCCGGGTGGTGCGCTCGTAGAGGTCGTCGAGCCGGTCCCGGCCCTCCGGGGTCAGACGCAGGAGGCGCGAGCGCTTGTCGCCGGGGTCGGGGAGCCGCTCGATCCAGCCGCGCCCGGCCACATGGGCGACATGGCGGCTCGTCACCGACATGTCCACGGCCAGCAGCTCCGCGAGCCTGCTCATCCGCATGTCGCCGTGGCGTCCGAGCAGCGTCAGCACGCCCGCCGAACCGGCGGGGCAGTCCGGCGGCAGGATCCGTGCCATGTCCCGCCGGACGGCCCCGATGGCGCTGAGCGAGCGGGCCAGCTCCTCGTACTGCGCCTTCTCGGCCATCACGCCTCCGTATTTGTTGCTTAGAGCAACCATAAAATTGATTGGTTGCTACAGGCAAACGAAAACCGGGCTCTCGGGACCAAAAGGTTGGTAAAAGCGAACGGGGCCCCCACGCTTGGGCGGCCCCTCCCGCATTCGCTAGGGTCCTGGGCCATGGCAAACACCCAGGGCCCCCAGGGCAACCACGACCCCGCCGGCAGCACCCAGATGTTCCGCGCCTTCGTCGACGAGGGTGGTCCCCAGAGCCGCCGTCAGGCGCCCGCGTCCTCCGGGCCCCGCATCGGCGTGATCGTCGGCGTCATCGCGGCCGTGGCGATCGTCGCCGCCGTCGCCTGGCTCGCGCTGAAGTAGTCACGTCGGGAGTCACTCCCACTCCACCGAGACGTCCCGCGTCTCGATGTGCATGCCCAGCGGTACGCGCCACTCCTCGACGCACACCGTCCAGGTCTCCTCGCGCCGCTCGCCGGCGTCGATGGGCGCCGGGAGTTCCTCGGTGGACTCGACGGTGGCCCACTCGATCCCGAGCGGGCCGATGACCTGCGTCCCGAAGGTCACCGTGCCGGAGCGCACCGCGGTGCCGCCCGTGTTGTGGAACTCCACGGTCACCTTCTCGCACCACCGCTCGTCCGTGGGCTCCCGCTCGGGCGCGCCCACGCTCAGCTCGGCGGGCCCGTCCGGTGACGGTGTCGCCGTACCGCCGCCGGTGGACGGGCCGGGGGC
>NZ_VJZE01000381.1 GCF_009377205.1 Streptomyces phyllanthi | reverse complement strand
GGGGAGAGGCCGGGCCACTGAGGACCGTACGGCGCGACCGTCTCGTCGTGCGTCGTGGGCCCGCCGGAAGCCTCGACGGCCCGCTCCCGGACCGGAGGGCCCTCGTCCCCGCCGAGCTCGTCCGCCGCGTACTCCTCCCAGAACTCCGCCAGCACCTCGTCGGCGTCGTGGTCCCCGGGGTACGACACCTCTCCCGGCATCAACTCCCACTCCGCCGGGCCGCCCTGAGCGCCCCCGACGTCCAGCAGCACCGGAAGGAGCCCCGCCCGTGCCGCGGGCGCGCCCAGCGCCGCCCAGTTACCGGGGGACGTCCGCCGCTCGGCGTGCCACAGCAGGGGCTCTCGCCACGGACCCTCGTCCGTCGTATCGATCAGTCTCCCGGGAGGGAGCGCAAGCCCGAGCGAACGCCCGCTCGGGTCTGCCGCCAGCTTGGGCAGCGGGTTGGGAAGAGTCGCCATGCCGGTGACTGTAGGGCCCGCCACTGACAACGGGCCCCACAGACCGGTGGAATCAGAGCCGCTCGGGTGTCCTGATGCCCAGCAGGGCCATGCCCTGGTGCAGCGTGCGGGCCGTCAGGTCCACCAGGAACAGGCGGTTCTCGACGACCTCCGGGGCGTTGTCCGCGGACAGGACCTGGCACTGGTCGTAGAACGCCGTGAGGAGCGTCGCCAGCTTGTAGAGGTAAGCGGCCAGCTTGTGCGGCTCGTACGCCGCCGCCACCTCGGCGAGCGTCTCGCCGAACTGGTCCAGGTGCAGGCCCAGCGCGCGCTCCGCCGGGGCCAGTCCGAGCTCCGGGTGTGCGGCCGGGTTGGCCTCGCCCGCCTTGCGGAGGATCGACTGGATACGGGCGTACGCGTACTGGAGGTAGACGGACGTGTCGCCGTTCAGCGACACCATCTGGTCCAGGTCGAACTTGTAGTCCCGGACCGCCGACGTGGACAGGTCCGCGTACTTGACCGCGCCGACCCCGACGTACTGGCCGTTCTCGACGATCTCCCGCTCGGACAGGCCCACCTTCTCGGCCTTCTCCCGTACGACGGCCGTGGCCCGGTCGATCGCCTCGTCCAGCAGGTCGACCAGCCGGACCGTCTCGCCCTCACGCGTCTTGAACGGCTTGCCGTCCTTGCCGAGGACCGTGCCGAAGGCGAGCTGGAGGGCCTTGACGTCGTCGTTCAGCCAGCCCGCCCGGCGGGCCGTCTCGAAGACCATCTTGAAGTGGAGGGACTGGCGGGCGTCGACGACGTACAGGAGCGTGTTCGACTTGAGGTTGAAGACGCGGTCCCGAATGGCGGAGAGGTCCGTCGCCGCGTAGCCGTAGCCACCGTCCGACTTCTGCACGATCAGCGGGACCGGCTTGCCGTCCGGACCCTTGACGTCTTCGAAGAAGACACACAGGGCACCCTCGGAACGGACCGCGACGCCCGACTCCTCCAGCAGGCGGCAGGTCTCGTCCAGCATGTCGTTGTAACCCGACTCGCCGACGATGTCCGGGTCCCGGACCTCCATGTCCAGCTTCTCGAAGACCGAGAAGAAGTAGATCTTCGACTCGTCCACGAACTTCTGCCAGGTGGCGAGGGTCCGCGGGTCGCCCGCCTGGAGGTCCACCACCCGGCGCCGCGCCCGCGTCTTGAACTCGTCGTCCGAGTCGAAGAGCCTGCGGGCCGCCTTGTAGAGGCGGTCCAGGTTCGACATCGCCTGCTCGCCGGACTGCTGGAGGTCCTCGCCCTCCTTGTGGTCCAGCTCGTGCGGGTGCTCGTCCAGGTACTGGATGAGCATGCCGAACTGGGTGCCCCAGTCGCCGATGTGGTGGCGCCGGACCACGTTCTCGCCGGTGAACTCCAGGATCTGGACGACCGCGTCGCCGATCACCGCGGAGCGGAGGTGGCCGACGTGCATCTCCTTCGCCACGTTCGGCTGGGCGTAGTCGATGACCGTGGTGCCCGGGTGCTCCGCGTACGGGACGCCGAGGCGGCCGTCCGTGTCCGCGTACCGCGCGGCGAGGTTCTCCGTGATCGCCTTGTCGGTGATCGTGATGTTCAGGAAGCCGGGGCCCGAGACCTCGATGTCCTTGATCACGTCGCCGGACTCGACCCGGGCGACGACCTGGGCGGCCAGCTCGCGGGGGTTGGCCTTCGCCTTCTTCGCGAGGGCCAGGATTCCGTTGGCCTGGAAGTCCGCCCTGTCGCTGCGTCGCAGCAGCGGGTCCGCGTCGGCCTCCGGCAGGGCTGCCGAGAGGGCGGTCGCGAGGCGCTGGTGGACGGATGCGGTGAGGGACGTGACCGGGGCCATGGGGTGGGTGCCGTTCTCCTCGTGGGTACGGGTGGATGCGGCCAGTATCCCATGGGGCGTAAAGCGGTTTTCTCGGGCGCGGGCCAGGGGGGCGAGGGCGCCGGACGCGACGGGGCCCTGCGGCGGCGGTGAACGGGAGCGGACCGTGGGGTGGGGCTGCAGGCCGCCTGGTGCCGAAGGAAAGTGTCGCCCAAGTGCGCACTGGACAAAGCCCGAACAGTCGCATTCGAAGCGTTTTGGTCAATATGGCAAGCCGAGAGGCCAAAGCCGGGCCTGCCCTTCTACCTTCCCGGTACCGCGCTATCGCGCCTCAACCGAAGACAAATGAAGACATCGGGGGAAGCATGACGGACAGCAGGACGACGCCCGACACCGGTACGCCGCCCACGCCGGAAGGGGAACCCGGGAGCCGTACCGCTCCGCGCGGGCGGGCCACATGGCTGGTGCCCGCGCTGCTCGGCGTCGTCGCGACGGTGGGCGCGGCCGTGATCACCGTGGTCTTCGGCAACGCGACCAACACGTTCACCGTGCAGGTCGAGGCCGGAGACCCCAAGCCCGCCGCCACCGTCACCGCGACCGCCACCGTCACCGCGACCCCCTCGTCCCAGGAACAGGGCACCGGCGGGGAACCGAGTGCCCAGGCCACCCGTTCGGCGCTGCGCCGGGAGCAGAGCGGGGTCTCCCTCAACACGCCGTACAGCATCGACCTCGACTCGCAGGCGGACAACTGGGGAGTGGAGAAGTACCGGCCCGCGGGCAACGACCTGTCGCTCAACGGCGGACTCAGGAACGAGCGCATCGCCGTGGTCACCGGGCAGACACCCGGGCCCGAGACCTGTGACCGGCAGACCGGGTTCAGCCAGAGCATCCGCAGCGACGACCTGAGTGACGGAGTGGAGCTGTGCGCCCGTACCTCCGAGGGACGGTGGTCCTGGGTCACCGTCACCGACGTCATCGACGGCGGTGCCACCGTCACCCTCGGCATCCGGGTATGGAACTGACCCGTCGCCCCGGGCCCGGTCGGCGGGGCGGCTCCTGATCCGGCGGCACCCGCCGACGACAAGTCGTTTTCGTGGTTGCGGGGGGAGCTGGGAGAATGGGGCGGACAGCCGTGCGACCGTACCGGCTGCGGTGGAGCAACCAGAAAAAGAGGACGTGCCGATCGTGGCTCAGAGCACCGAGACCACCGACTGGGTCTCCCGTTTCGCGGATGAGGTCATCGAGGAGTCGGAGCGCCGGGCCCCGGGCAAACCCGTCGTCGTCGCGTCCGGGCTCTCCCCCTCCGGGCCCATCCACCTGGGCAACCTTCGCGAGGTCATGACGCCGCATCTCGTCGCCGACGAGATCCGGCGCCGGGGGTACCAGGTGCGGCACCTGATCTCCTGGGACGACTACGACCGCTACCGGAAGGTGCCGAACGGCGTCGCCGGGATCGACGACTCGTGGGCCGAGCACATCGGCAAGCCGCTGACCTCCGTGCCCGCGCCCAAGGGCTCCGCCCACCCCAACTGGGCCGAGCACTTCAAGGCGGCGATGACCGACTCGCTCGCCGAGCTGGGTGTCGAGTTCGACGGGATCAGCCAGACCGCGCAGTACACCTCGGGCGTCTACCGCGAGCAGATCCTGCACGCGATCAAGCACCGGGGCGAGATCGACGCGATCCTCGACCAGTACCGGACCAAGCCCAAGCCCGCCGCCGGGAAGCAGTCCCAGAAGCCCGTCGACGAGGCCGAGCTCGAGGCCGCCGAGGGGTCCGGGGCCGCAGCCGAGGACGACGGCAGCTCCGGTTCCGCCGGGTACTTCCCGTACAAGCCCTTCTGCGGGCAGTGCGAGAAGGACCTCACGACCGTCACCTCGTACGACGACGGGACGACCGAGCTGTCGTACACCTGCACCGCCTGCGGCTTCTCCGAGACCGTGCGGCTGAGCGAGTTCAACCGCGGCAAGCTGGTCTGGAAGGTCGACTGGCCCATGCGGTGGGCCTACGAGGGGGTCGTGTTCGAGCCCAGCGGGGTCGATCACTCGTCTCCCGGGTCGAGCTTCCAGGTCGGTGGGCAGATCGTCGGGATCTTCGGGGGCAAGCAGCCCATCGGGCCCATGTACGCGTTCGTCGGCATCAGCGGGATGGCGAAGATGTCGTCCTCCAGGGGCGGAGTACCCACCCCTGCCGACGCGTTGAAGATCATGGAACCGCAGCTTCTGCGGTGGCTGTACGCCCGGCGCAGGCCCAACCAGTCCTTCAAGATCGCCTTCGACCAGGAGATCCAGCGGCTGTACGACGAGTGGGACAAGCTCGACGCCAAGGTCGCCGAGGGGGCCGCCCTTCCCGCCGACGTCGCCGCGCACTCACGCGCCGTACGGACCGCCGCCGGCGAGCTGCCGAAGACGCCCCGCCCGATGCCGTACCGCACACTCGCCTCCGTCGCCGACATCACCGCCGGCCACCAGGACCAGGCCCTGCGCATCCTCAGCGAGCTCGACCCCGCCAACCCGCTGGCCTCACTGGACGAGGTACGGCCGCGGCTCGACAAGGCCGAGGCGTGGATCAACACCCATGTCGCCGCCGACCAGCGCACCATCGTGCGTGACGAGCCGGACGCCGAGCTGCTGAAGTCGCTCGACGAGCAGGGGCAGGGATCGCTGCGGCTGCTGCTCGACGGGCTGGAGGAGCACTGGTCCCTCGACGGGCTCACCCACCTCGTCTACGGCGTGCCCAAGGTCCAGGCAGGGTTCCCCGCCGACGCCACCCCCAAGGAACTGCCCGCGGAGATCAAGAGCCACCAGCGCACGTTCTTCGCGCTCCTCTACCACCTGCTCGTGGGGCGCGACACCGGCCCCCGCCTGCCCACGCTGCTGCTCGCGGTCGGCCAGGACCGGGTGCGCAGGCTGCTGGGGGAGTAGGCCCACTCGTACGAAGAGAGGGGGCGCCCGGTGTTCGCCGGGCGCCCCCTCTCCTCGTACCGGTGGAGGTCACGCGATGTGGTCGTCCTCCAGCTCCGCGGTGTGGCGGTTCTGGAAGCGCAGGACCATGCGCTTGGCCTCGGCGTCCAGGATGGGCACACCGTAGGTCGCCTCGACGTTGTCGCTGAACTCACGCGGGGTCGGGTAGCCGCTGCCGCCTATCGACTGCTTGAAGACCTGGTAGTACGCCTCCTCGTCGGGCTCCGGGGTACCGCCGCCCTCACCGAGTTCACGCGTGCGCCTCGGGCCCACCGGGATGGGAAAACTGCCCGTCTCCTCCGGCGAGCGCTCCTGCTCCTGCCCCTGCTCCTCGTACGGCTCCTCGGACTGCTCCGCGGCCTGCCCCTGCGCCTGCTCCTCGCGGTACCGGTGCCGCTCGGCCCGCTGCTGGACGTCAGGGCCCTGGTACTGCTGCTCCTCGTACCACTGCTCGTACTGCTCCTCCGGGTTGTACGAGGGGTCGTAGCCACCCTGGTACACGGTGTTCTCCGGAGCGGCCGCCGCGAACCACGGGCTCTGGTCCTCCGGGCCCTGCTGGGCGTACTCCGGCTGACCGGTGGGCCAGTCGCCCTGCGGGAGCGGGGGCTGCGCGCCCAGCTGCGGCTGGTGCCGGTCCTGCGCCTGGGCCGGTTGCCGGGGCTGCGCCTGTTGCTGTTCCTGAGGCCGGGAGGGCGTGTCCGCCACCCGCTCCAGCTCCGGCTTCGGTGCCGGAGGCAGCAGCGCGGGCTCGATGCCCGCCGCCGCCAGGCCCGCCGGAGCCGTGTCCGCCAGCGGGACGCCGTACTTGGCCAGACGCAGCGGCATCAACGACTCCACCGGAGCCTTGCGCCGCCACGCGCGGCCGAAACGGGAACGCAGCCGCGCCCGGTAGACGAGGCGCTCCTGCTCCAGCTTGATCACCTGGTCGTACGACCGCAGCTCCCACAACTTCATACGGCGCCAGAGGAGGAAGGTCGGAATCGGGGAGAGCAGCCAGCGCGTCAGGCGCACACCCTCCATGTGCTTGTCCGCCGTGATGTCCGCGATCCGGCCGATCGCGTGCCGGGCCGCCTCCACCGACACCACGAACAGGACCGGGATCACCGCGTGCATACCGACGCCCAGCGGGTCCGGCCAGGCCGCCGCGCCGTTGAACGCGATCGTCGCCGCCGTCAGCAGCCACGCCGTCTGGCGCAGCAGCGGGAACGGGATACGGATCCAGGTCAGGAGCAGGTCCAGGGCCAGCAGGACGCAGATGCCCGCGTCGATGCCGATCGGGAAGACGTAACTGAAGTCGCCGAAGCCCTTCTGGAGGGCGAGTTCCCGGACGGCCGCGTACGAACCGGCGAAACCGATACCGGCGATGATCACGGCGCCGGTCACGACAACGCCGATGAGAATGCGGTGCATCCGAGTCAGCTGCAGTGGCGCGGCCACTCGTACTCCCCTCCCCTTGCGTGTTGGTGCGCGCAACAGGGTGGCACATGTGTACGTCGCACGTGTGACCGGCAGCAAAGGAGCCCGGTCCGCAGTACGGCCGGGCTCCCGCAAACCGCCTGGTGAGGCTACGCGTTGAGGCGCAGCCGAAGAATCAGCTCTTCTTCTTGCTCGCCGACGCCGACGCCTTTGCCGTGGGCTCGCCGTCCTCCGCGTCCGACTTGGCCGCCGACTTGGACGGCGAGGCCGACTTCGACGGCGACGCCCCCGAACCGGCACCGGCACCCTCACCGTTCGCCTCGGCCACCGCCGCCACGATCTCCTTCGTGGCCGCCTTCGCGTCCTTGACCAGATCGTCCGCGTCCGGGGCCTTCTCGCCCGCCAGACCCGCGCCGTTGTAGTCGAGCGTGATCACCACGTTCTCGACCCGCGCCACGATCGTCTGCTGCTTGAAGGTCCCTTCCTTCTTCTTCAGGTCGTAACGCACCGCCGTGGCCTCGTCCCCCGTACCGGTCACCGGCTCCGACTTCACGTTCTTCGCGCTGGCGACCGCCTCGGCCTCCGAGACCTTCTTCTCGTACTGCTCACGCGCCCGCTCGTCACCCGCGCCACGGGCCGCGTCCGACGGGAGCAGCATCAGCGACACGCTCAGCCAGCGGTACTGCGAACCCTTCACACCGTTGTTGTCCAGGCTGATCCAGCGACAGTCGCCACTGGCGTCCTGCTCCCCGTCGTTGATCGGCTTGCCCGACTTCACGCCCTCCGGGACCAGGTCCTCCAGGGTCTTCTTCGACAACACCGTGCAGGTCTCGGGCAGCTTCCCGTACGCCGCCGCCTTCACCTCGTTCGCCGAAGCCGTCGCCGATTTCGCCGCTGCCGTGGGGCTCGACTCCTTCGCCGCGTCGTCACCGGAGCCGGAGTCCGAGGAACAGCCGGCCGCGATCAGCATCACCGGAAGTGCGGCGGCGGCCACGAGAAGCCGTCGGGCCCCCCTGCCCCCACTGCCTCGCCCGCTTCGCTGATGACGCTGGTCTCGCTCTGCTGATCGGTGCATGGTTCCTTCACTCATGACGCTCATGACGTTCGTGGTTCCTGCCGTCGGATCGGGGTCCGAGGGGCCACGGTACGCGCTGAGCAACAAGAGCCGCTGCCGTTCAACGGCTTTGCGAAGCGGGCCCCGAGACGGTCACTCCTCGAACGCCTCCGCCAGCCGACCGGCCAGATTCAGCGCCCTGTCCTGCATTTCCTTGCTGTCCGGCACCTCCCTCACGGAGGCCGGCTGCTCCACGTACTCCACCGTCACAATGACGTTCGACGTGCGGAACACCACAGTCACCGTCCGCTGTTGCGCCGTGCTCAGCTCGTCGTCCAGGAACGCCGCGTCGCCCAGATCGTCGAGCGTACGGGGCTGGAGGGCGGCCGGGGTCCCGGCCGTACCGGAGGAAGAGGAGGCGGAGGGGCCCGGGGAGCCGGAGGCGTCCGGAGAGCCGGATTCCGAGGGTGACTCGGACGGGGTGGCGTCACCGTCCGCCGCGTCACCGTCCTCGCCGCCGTCCTCCGCGCCGCTGCCGTCGGTCGCCGTGGGGGACGGCTCCGGCAGGTCCGCGTCCAGCTCCTTGGTCGTGTAGACCTGCTCGGCCTCGCTGTCGTCACTGACCGCGTTTTCGTACGACACCACACGCTCGAAGTCCACGTCCAGATAGTCCGTGGCGTCCGTCGACTCCACCTTCCACCGGCACCCCACCCGCCGGTCCGTGTCGAACGTCTGCGTGGGCTCGCCCTCGTACGCCGTCTCCCGCTGCTCCTCGTCCGTGAGCTGCTTGATGCCCGGCAGGAGCGCGTCGAGCGAGTCCGCGGGGACAACGCCGCAGGGCTCGGGGAGGGTGCGGTAACGGCCTGGCTGCGCGGCGGTCGCGGTGGTGCTGGTGCCGTCGGGCCGGTTGTCGGGAGTGCCGTCCTCGTCCGAGCTCGTGCAGCCGGCCAGCAGCGCCGCGAGGAGCACGGCGACGCCGGGAACGTACGCCTTCGGCTGCACAGGGGGCTCCTCTCGTCGCACCGCCACGAAGGGGGTGTCCACTGCTGTCCTGTTGCTGTCCTGTGGTTATTCGCTTGCCGCACCAGTGCGGTCGCTGACCACAATGTCTATCGCACGCACTGCCGTGAACGCCGGTCCGGCATCCCATTCGTTGACCTTGGCGCCGGTTTTGCGATTCCAGACTTTTGTTTCTGTTCCGGGGGATTGAGGACGACATGTCGTATGTAGAGGTACCGGGCGCGAAGGTTCCCATCCGGATGTGGGCCGACCCCGCGTCGGTCGAGGACGTGGCGATGCAGCAGCTGCGGAACGTGGCGACGCTGCCCTGGGTCAAGGGCCTCGCCGTCATGCCGGACGTCCACTACGGGAAGGGCGCGACGGTCGGGTCCGTCATCGCCATGCAGGGCGCGGTCTGCCCCGCGGCGGTGGGTGTGGACATCGGGTGCGGGATGTCGGCGGTGAAGACGTCACTGACGGCGAACGACCTGCCGGGGGACCTGTCGCGACTGCGGTCGAAGATCGAGCAGGCGATTCCGGTGGGGCGGGGGATGCACGACGAGCCCGTGGATCCGGGGCGGCTGTACGGGTTCGGTGCGGCTGGGTGGGATG
>NZ_VJZE01000380.1 GCF_009377205.1 Streptomyces phyllanthi | reverse complement strand
GCTCGAGCCCGTGGGCGGGCGGGACCCACGGCGATGCCCGGTCCGTGCTGTGCAGCCGCAGGACGGTGGGGGCGGCCGGAATCTCGTCCCCGACCGGCAAGGGGTCGCACAGGTGAACGATCGCCATGTCGGCGAACGCCGGGACAGCCGCGCGGCACAGTTCGGACAGGGTCTCGTCGAGATTCATACCGCGGGCGATATGCCGGGTCGCCGCATCGAGGTACCGAAGCCGGTCGATTTGCGGGTCGGCGGCATCCGGCGTGCCATGTGCGTCCAGCGCGTCCTGGGCGGCCGGGGTCTCCGGGGCGTCCCGTGCGGCCGGGGCCGCCGGGGTCTCCTGTGCGGCCGTACCCGGGGCCTCCGGGGTGCCCTGTGCGACCGGGGCCTCCGCGGTGTCCTGCGCGACCGAGGTGTCCGCGGTACCCGGGGTCCCCGGGGTGTCCTGCGCGACCGAGGTGTCCGCGGTACCCGGGGCGTCTTGTGCGTCCGAGGTTTCCGGGGCCTCCGGGATGTCCTGCGCGACCGAGGTGTCCGGGGCGACCGGGGCCTCCGGGGCGACCGGGGCGACCGGGGCCTCCGGGGTGTCGGCACGTGCGTCCCGGTCGGGACCCGCGGCCGCCATACGGTTCACTGCGCCACCACCCCGGGCGCCGGGGTCCTCTCCCGACCGTGCGGGGCGCGCAGACCGCGGGGAAGCGGCACGCTCGTCCGCCCTGGCAGCCTGTGCGGCCTGATCGGCCTGCCTGCCGGGGCCTCCGTGGGCTGTGAGCCGCTTCCTCACACGTGTTGCTTCCGTCAGTGTGGGCGCCCGTGCCGGGACGGGCGCGTCGGGACCGTCAGGCCCGCAGTCTGCAGCGCAGGAAGATCTGCACCTCGGGCGGTACGTCCACGGTCGCCGGTGCGTAGGTGTGGATGGACTCCTCGACGATCTCGAAGCCCGCGGCCACGACGATCTCGCGCAGTTCCTCCCGCAGATAACCGGAGACCCGGATGGTGCTTCCGATGAACGGGATCGAGAAGTCGTCCACATCGGCCTCGACCATCGACAGGACGAACAGGCCGCCGGGAACCAGCAGATGACGTACGGTCCGCAGGGCCAGGGGGATCTCGGCCCGCGGCAGCATGAGCAGGGAGAAGAAGGCCGCCACCGCGTCGAAGCGGCCGAGGTCGCGGGGGCCTCCGGGGCGCAGGTCCGCTATGTCCGCCTGGTGGAACACCCCGGTGGGCACGTGCCCGCGGGCGAGGTCGACCATCCTGCCCGACAGGTCGACGCCGACGAGGTCGAGGCCCGCCTCCGCCAGCCGGCGCGAGGTCGGGAGCCCGGTACCGCACCCCAGGTCCAGCACCCGGGCCCCGTCCGGTAGCAGCCCGATGAGCCACTCGACGGCCGCGACCTGCCCTTCCTTGTGCGGGAAGGCCTCGTCGTAGCGGTTGCCGATGGCGTCGAAGGCCTCGGCCTGACCTGTGCGGTCGAGCTGGATGCTCCCGTAGCCGAGCTCGTCGGCGGGGCTGGTCACGATGTCTTCCCCCTGGCTTTTCAGCGCCTTCTGCCGGTCACTGCTGCCCTTCCGGCCTTCTGTGTGATTTTTTCACAGGTTGCACGAGATCGGGCGTGCGTTCCGCAGACACGGCAGGGCCCGCCGGAGCGCGAAGCTCCGGCGGGCCCGGGTGGGTGGAGGGGCGCCCCGATGGCGTCCCGTCGCTCAGAGGCGGCCGCCGCTGAGGCGGGAGAGCGGCCCACGCTGCCGCAGACCGGCACGGCGGCCCAGCGTGTAGGAGCACAGGACCACGGTGGCGGTCCCCGCCGCGCCCGTGGCCGCCACGACCTTCCTGGCCTTCAGGAGGGTCCAGGCCAGTCCGGCCTTCCCCACCGTCTGCCCGGCGGCCGAGGCGACGGTGCTCTGCACCGTCCTGGCCGCCACCTTGGCCTTCTCCGACGCCGCTCCGCCGAGGCCCGTCAGGGCCTCCTTGCCGCCGCGGCCCACGGCACCGGCCGCTTCCCCGGCGTTCTTCGACGCCTCGGTGGCGGCCTGCTGCGCCTCCTTCGCCGGTGCCGCGGCGCCTTCGGTCACGGTCTTCTTCGCCGCCCGCGCGTTCGCGGTCGGCGACTGTCCGTTCGTCGCTTTGTTGCTCGCTCCAGCCATACCGGTCGGATATCCGGACTCACGTTCGGCAAACAGCGAACCGTGTCGCACGGGTCACTGAAGCCGATGTCGAGGCCGGATCAGGAGCCGACGGGCTTTCCGCGCCCCCAGCCCCAGGCGAGCCGGTCGGCGCCGGACTGGTTGGTGGTGGCCAGCCAGGGCCGGGCCGGGTCGCCGACGAGGGTCTGCAGCGAGTAGGTGTCGCCGGTGCGCAGGCCGGGCCAGTAGACGGAGCCCATCTTGAGCTCACGGAAGGTGTCGGTGACGGCCTGCATGAAGTTGATGAAGTTGTTGTCGGGCGTCGGCTTGTTGTAGTCGAAACCGGTGGTCATGTGGGCGCCGAACTCGTCGGCGACGGTCCGGCCGGCGCAGTCACCGATGCGCTCCTTGAGGTCGGCCACCCACTGGTCGTAGGTGGCGTACTCCTTCCAGAACCCGTAGTGGTGCAGCGACAGATAGGTGCCCTTGAGGCGCGGGTCGGCGCAGACGGAGGTGACGTGGTCGTTGTAGCCGGCGCCGCTGACGAACACCCTGTTGCGGGGGACGGACCCGTACGTGTCGAGCCACTTCGCGGCGATGTCGGCCCACTCGGTGTCGGTGTAGCCGTGGGGCTCGTTCATCGGCTCGAAGTAGACGCGCTTGTCGTTCTTGTACGCCTTGACCACGGTGTTCCACATGGGCCAGTACGTGGCCTCGTCGTCGATGAAGCCGTCCTTGCGGGGGCCCGTCCCCTCCCAGTAGGAGAGGATCACCTTGAAGCCCCTGTCCGACGCCGCGTCGATGACCCCGCGGTACGACTTCCAGTAGGAGCCGTTGACGGTGTACGGGTTGATGGGCAGCCGGACGGTGTTGGCGCCGAGGTTCGCGCGGAACGCCGAGATCACCCGGCTCGCCTTGGTGTAGGTCTGGGCGTAGGTGTCCGAGGTCGACAGGCCGGACAGCACGACGGGGTCGTCGGCGAAGTTGTCACGGGGGTCGGCCCAGTTCACGCCCTTGAACTGGGTCGTGTCTCTGCTGAGTCGGGTCGTGTCCGTGTCCGTGTTCGGCGCGGCCTGGGCCTGGCCACCGGCCAGGGCGGTGCCGCTGGTCGCGGCGATCACCATCGCCACGAGGGCGGCGCGCAGCCGTGGGGTGAGGCGGGTGCCGGCGGGGGGTGTGCGCATCTCAGCTTGCCCTTTCGGAGGGTGGCGGCTCAGCGTGGGGCGGTGTGGGCCTGTCTGCGCCTGGCCGAGCGGCCGTCGGAACGTGTGCCGGGCCGGACGGTGCGGACCACGAAGGACCACGGAGGAGCACGGAGGACGGGGAGCGGTCCTGGGATCCGAGGGTGCTCCAGAGGTCGGACCAGCGGGAGAGGGTTCGCTCGTCGACCGGGCGAATACCCGATGGGTCACGGAGGCTCAGGGAAGGCGCGAGGGCCTCCAAGTGCCGTACGTCCTCGCCTGCCATGCGGAAACCATCGTTGTGCTCCTGCCTGCTCCCTCAGCGCAACGTGGTGGTGCGCCACCGACGCCGACCCGTCCATGGTCGGATGTTTACGTAAACATCTCCGGCGTTCGAAATCGTGGCACCGGGCACCACGAACGTCAAGGTTTCCCACGCGTGACAGCCGAGGCTCCCTCCCGTCCACGGGAGGGAGCCTCGGCCCCTTGCTCTCAGGGAAAAGTCCCTGCTTCTCGGGGCTTCTCAGGAAAGTTCCGTCACCCGGTCGGTGCCCGGAGGGGCGACGGGGGTGTGGGCGGTGAGGTAGTCGGTCAGGGCCGCGATGTCGTCGCCGCCACCGACCGGGTTCGTGCCCTCGGCGAAGGTGGTGAAGCCGTCGCCGCCCGCCGCCAGGAAGGTGTTGGCGGCCACCCGGTAGGTGGCCTCGGGATTCAGCGTCTCGCCGTCGAGCTTGATCGACTCCGGGTCGATGCGGTCGCCGACCGGGGCACCGCGCGAGTAGGAGTACGTCAGGCCCTTCGAGACACCCAGGACGAGGGTGGGCGCCCGGGTGCCCGAGTCGTTGAACTGCTCTTCCAGGATCTTCTCGATCTGCGCCCCCGTCAGGTCCACCGTCACCAGGGTTCCCGCGAAGGGCTGGACGGCGAAGGCCTCGGCGTAGGTGATCTCGCCCGGTTCCTCACCGCCCGTGGAGGAGGCGTACACCAGGTCCGCCCTGACCCCGCCCGGGTTCATCAGGGCGATCCGGGCCCCGCCCCGGTCGGCCGCCGACGTCGCCGCGAGCTGGGCGTCGGCGACCAGGTTCGCCAGGTCCGACTCGGCGTCGCGGGTCTCGGAGCGGGTGATGTCGGCGGTGACCTCGCCGACGACCCGGTTGGCCAGGGGCGCCGCCAGGGCCTTCCACTTGTCGATGACGGCGGTCTGGCCGGCGTCCTTGGTGGTGCGGGTGACGAGGTGGTTCATCGAGGCGACCTGGTCGCGTACGACGTCACCGGTACGGCGGTCCACCGGCAGCCTGGTCTCGGTGACCACACGGCCGAAGGACGAGGCCGAGGTGACCGTACGAGGGTTGCCGGCCGGGTCGGGCAGCGAGCAGATGTACGGCTGGTGGGTGTGGCCGGTGACCACGGCGTCGATCGCCGGGTCCAGGTTCTTCGCGATGTCCACGATCGGCCCGGAGATCCCGTCGCACTGCCCGTACGAGCCCGCCTGGACGCCGCCCTCGTGCAGCAGGACCACGATGGCCTCGACGCCCTGCTCGCGCAGCTCGCGTGCGGCGGCGCCGGCGGTCTCGACCTCGTCCGTGAAGCGCACGGACCTGATCCCCGACTGACCGGTGACCTCGGGGGTTCCCTCCAGGGTCATGCCGATGAAGCCGACCTCGACGCCGTCGACCTTCTTGGTCCAGGTGGGGGCGAGGAGCGGCTTGCCGCTGTCGCGGTCGATGACGTTGGCGGCGAGCCAGGGGAACTCGGCCCCGTCGTAGGGCTCGTCCTCGATGTAGCAGCCGTCCTCGGGGTGGCAGCCGCCGTTCTGCATGCGCAGTAGTTCCTCGGTGCCCTCGTCGAACTCGTGGTTGCCGACGCCGGTGACGTCCAGGTGCAGCTTCTCCATGGACTCGACGGTCGGTTCGTCGTGGAAGAGACCGGAGAGGAAGGGGCTGGCGCCGATGATGTCGCCCGCCGCGACCGTCAGCGACGCGTCGGTGCCCTCCCGGAGCTGGCCCAGCCGGGCGGCCAGGTACTCCGCGCCGCCCACCGTGGTCGACTTCGGGTCCAGCTTGGAGCCGAGGTTGGCGTCACGGCCCGTGGGCGGTTCCAGGTTGCCGTGGAAGTCGTTGAAGGACAGCAGCTGCACGTCGACGGTGGACGAGGGCTTCGGCCGGGTCGGGAAATCGTGGGTGTACGACGTCCAGAGCTTGGCGTCCCTGGCGTCCGTACGGCCGTTGCCGTCGAGGTCGCCGGCGTCACCCGCGCGGGGGAGCGCCTTCAGGTCCCTGCCGTTCACCGTGCCGTCGCCGTCGATGTCCGGGGTGTGGGCGGCCAGCAGCCCCGGGCGGACCGACAGCAGGTGGAACTTGGTGACGCTCCCGTTGAAGCCGAAGTTGTCGTCGGCGACGAGGACGAGGGAGCGGGAGCCGTCGGGCAGGGCCGGGCCCCAGGTGATGCCCTCGACGTTGTCGGCCTCGGTGCCGGTGGTGGTGAAGTCGTACAGCAGCTTCTTCGGCATCGGCTTCTCGGAGCCCGACAGTTTCTTCTCGCCGCCGACGTCGGTGGCGCCGATGGTGCTGGTCCAGTACAGGCGGATGGAGAAACCGACGCCGGACGCGAAGGACCGTTCGACGGTGATGTAGTCGGTCTCGTTGACGGCGAGGATCTCGGAGACACCGCGGTCCGCGGAGTACGTGCCGACGGGGGCGGGCAGCGGGGCGGTGGGCGCGTCGGAGATCGGATCGACCTCGTAGACGTACTCGGCCTCGGCCGCGCCGGTCTCGCGGTCCGCCACCAGCAGCCGGGACGGGCTCCTGGCCGTCAGCCCGGCCGCGGGGCCGTCCTGGACGAGGGCGTTCTCCGTGATGGTGACGGCCTTGCCGCCGTCGGGGGAGAGGGTCAGTCCCTCCAGGGCCTGGTTGTTGCGCACGCCCGCGGTGAGCGTCCCCGAGTCGGACCTGACCGGGGCGTACGCCTTCGGCAGCGGCAGTTCACGCTCGTACGCGCCGGACGTGCTCGCCTCACGGACGAACGCGGGCTGACCCGACGAGGAGGCCCCCTCGCTCGTCCACAGCAGGCTCTTGGCGCCCGGCGTCCAGCGGACCGCCTCGGGGTCGACGGCCTTGGCGGTGAAGGGTTCGCCGGTGGTGTCGTCGAGCACGGTCAGCGCGTCGAGGTCGGGCTCGTCGTGCGCGAAGGCGGTGCCGTCCAGCGGCAGGCGCAGGGTGTAGAAGCGGGCCTTGCCGTTCTCGGAGCGGTCGTCGCTGAGGGCGACGTACTCGCCCGACGTCCGGTCGAAGTCGATGCCGGACAGCCCGCCGAAGGGCATGCCGAACTCGCTCGTCCCGGCCGGTACGGTCAGGGTGTCCAGCAGCCGGATGCCGTGCTGCTCGGCGGAGTCCGTCCCGGGTTCGGCCGCGAACCCGCTCACGAGGGTCAGTCCGCTGAGGAGCGCGGCCGCGGTGACGCCGCTGAGGAGCGCGCGTCTGCGGCGCGTCCGGTGTCTGTGTCGCATGGTGTCCTTCCCTGGGGGAGTGGCGGTACGGGGTCCATCGGCCGTGCGCGGGCAAGGGTGGGCCGGCCCCTTGGCTCTGACCGGGAGGCAGCCGGGGTGATGGGGTGCAGCGGGATGCGACGACAGTAGGAAGTGCAAAACGTTTTGGCTACGTTGGCCGGTTTTCACTTCGTTTCTTCTGCGAGCCGCCTGAGGGACACCCTCAGGTCATCGAGGGGGGCAAGCGGCCGGACGGAATGAGCGTGTGACCGAACAGGGAGAGGAAGACAAGCCCGGCGGCCCGGCCGCCACCGGCATGCTGCCGATCGGCCTCGCCGTCGGCGCGGGTGTGGGCACCGCCTTCGGGGTGCTCACGGGCAACCTGAGCCTCGGGATCGCGCTCGGCACGGGCCTGGGTGTCGCGATCGGCGCGGCGGCGGGAAACGCCCGGCGGCAGCGGTAGGTGTGCTGTCCGGGCAGGGTGGTGACGCGGCTCGGGGCCGAGGCCGAACAAGGCGGGGCCGGCCAGGGTTCGTACGGGCCTGGGCTGTACTTCTCCGGGGCGGGCCCGGGTTTCAGCGGCGCCGGACCACGCGATTTCAGGGTTTGCCCGTAGGGGTGTTGAGGGTCTCTCATTAGCCCCTGGGTGTACGGCAGTTCCGATCACTCCGCCTTCGGAGGCATGACAAGTCTCTCCGTGGGCACGATGTACCAGGCTGCGGCGGCGAGGAGGCTGGTCCGCATCAGGGCACGGAAATCCCCGTGGCCCGAGGACCTGAACGCCTCGGGCACAGGCATGAGGAGGCCGCCATGAACCGCCGCATCCGCATCCGCACCAACCCTCGGCCCTCTGCTCCGCGCGATCTCACCATCGACCGGCGGACGCCCTCGGGACGCGTACTGCCGTACTGAGCCCCCGCACCGGCTCCGGCCGCTCGTCACGTACGTGTGCAGCGCCCCGTCGGGTTGCTCGCCGGCGGACGGCACTGGAGTCCGGAGTCGGCCGAACTGTCGCTGAGGTAGCGGCCGATGCAGGAGTTCGCCGTCGTCCGTCCGCGCTCGGCGCAGAAGGCCAGGGCAGCGCTGCCGTCGGTGAACGGTCCCGGGGCGTAGATCACCCAGTAGCCCGCGCGGAGCGAGGCGTAGTCGTCGCTCCGCACGTACGTCGCCTCCGGCACGGTCTCGCGGATCGTGGCGAGCCGCCGGTCCCGTGCGGCGGTGCCGCTGCCGACGGGCTCGGAGTACAGCTGGGCGATCCAGGTCTCCGTGACGGGGGTGCCGGGCGATGACTTGCTCGGGGTGGCCGACGGTCCGGTGCTGGGAGTGGTGCTGGTCTTGGGGCTCGGTGCGTCCTTCGGGCCTGTCGTGACTCCTGTGGGCCCGGTGGTCGCCGTGGCGGACGTGGTGGCCGGAGAGCCGGTGCCGCCGCCCGCCTGCTCCTCGCCGCCTCCGTCGCGCAGGACGAGGGTGAGCGTGACGGCGGTGACGACCGCCAGGACGGCCGCGACGGCGATGGCGACGGCGAGGAGGACCGGGGTGCGGTCGCGGGCGACGGGGCCGGGAGCCTGAGGGCCCCGGCCGGGCTGCGGGAGGTCCGGGCCCGGCAGGTCCTGCTGTGTCGGGGTCGGTGGCGCGGGGACGTGGGCCGGGGACTGCGCCGGGGATTCCGTCACCGTCACCTGCGTCCACGTGGGCATCGACCCCGACCCCGGCTCCACCTGCGCCAGCATCGCGTCCAGCCGTTCCGCGTCGGGCCGGGCCGACGGGTCGCGGACGAGGAGGGCCTGGAGCACGGGGGCGAGCGGGCCGGAGCGGACCGGCGGGGGCACCGGGTCGTCGAGGACCGCGGCCAGCGTGGCGAGCGTGGTCGGGCGGCGCAGGGGGCTCACGCCCTCCACACAGACGTACAGCACGAGCGCCAGCGACCACAGGTCGGAGGCCGGGTCGTCGTCGGTGCCGCGGATGCGCTCGGGCGCCATGTACTCGGGGGAGCCGACGAGTTCGCCCGTGGCCGTCAGCGCGGTCGAGCCCTGGAGCGCGGCGATGCCGAAGTCGGTGAGGACGGCGGTGCCGTCGGGGCGCAGGAGGATGTTGGCGGGTTTGACGTCGCGGTGCTGGATACCGGCCGCGTGGGCGGCGCGCAGGGCGGAGAGCACCTGGCGGCCCAGGCGCGCCGCTTCCACCGGCTCCAGCGGGCCGTCGGCCAGCCGCTGCTGGAGCGAACGGCCGGGGACCAGCTCCATCACGAGCCATGGATGGTCGTTCGGGTGCGCGTCGATGATCTGGTGGATCGTGACCACGCGCGGGTCGCTGAGCCGGGCCAGCGCCCTCGCCTCGCGCAGCACCCGTTCCCGTACGGCGGCCGAGGCCTCCGCGTCCGGTCGTACGGCCTTGAGGGCGACCTCGCGGTGCAGCACGGTGTCCCGAGCCCGCCAGACCGTACCCATTCCGCCACTGCCGAGCCGTTCGATCAGCTCGAACCGTCCGCCGATGATGTCCCCCGGTGCGTCCATGCGCGACAGGCTAGGGCAGGGGAGGGGGGTCT
>NZ_VJZE01000037.1 GCF_009377205.1 Streptomyces phyllanthi | reverse complement strand
ACCCACGACTACAGGAGCGAGCCCCATGCCCCAGCCCTACGTCCTGTTGTCCGCCGCCGTCTCCCTCGACGGCTTCCTGGACGACACCGGGCCCGAGCGGCTGCTGCTGTCGGGCCCGGCCGACTTCGACCGGGTCGACGAGGTACGGGCGACCAGCGACGCGATCCTGATCGGCGCCGGAACCCTGCGTACCGACAACCCCCGGCTCCTGGTCAACTCCCCCGAGCGGCGAGCGGCCCGGGTCGCCGCCGGCCTCCCGGAGTATCCGCTGAAGGTCACCGTCACGGCGTCCGGCGACCTGGACCCGACGGCACAGTTCTGGCACACAGGCGGCGAGAAGGCGGCGTACACGACGGACAAGGGTGCCGAGCGCCTGCGCGCCCTCGGCCTGCCGGCCGACGTGGACGTGGTGTCCGTCGGCCCCGAACTTCAGTGGCGGGCCGTGCTCGACCGCCTCGGGGACGTACGCGGTGTACGGCGTCTCATGGTCGAGGGCGGCGGGCAGATCCACACCCAGCTGCTCCGGCAGGGCCTCGCGGACGAGCTCCAGCTCGCCGTCGCCCCGCTGTTCGTGGGCGAGCCGGACGCGCCGCGGATGTTCGGGGCGGGCGCGTACCCCGGTGGCCCCCGCAGCCGTCTGCGTCTGCTGGAGACCCGGCCGGTCGGGGACGTCGTCCTGATGCGGTACGCGCCCACGGTCCCCGGCACGGGCGCGCTCGCCTCGGCGGCCGACCGGCACTGGCTGGAACTGGCCTGCGATCTGGCGGACCGCTGCCCACCCTCGCGCACGGCCTTCAGCGTGGGCGCGGTGATCGTCGCGGCCGACGGTACGGAACTGGCCCGCGCCCACTCCCGCGAGGGCGACGACCCGGTGGTCCACGCCGAGGAGGCGGCCCTGGCCAAGCTGGACCCCACCGATCCGCGCCTGGCCACCGCCACCGTCTACAGCAGCCTGGAGCCCTGCGCCCGCCGCTCCTCCCGCCCGTCCCCGTGCGCCCGGCTGATCCTCGACGCGGGGGTACGGCGCGTCGTCACCGCGTGGCGGGAGCCGGACACGTTCGTCGTGGGCGCCGACGGCAACGCCCTCCTGGCGGCGGAGGGGGCCGACGTCGTCGTGCTCCCCGAGTACGAGCCCCGGGCAACCGCGCCGAACAGCCACCTGCTCACTTCCTGAGGCCCTGGGTACTCCATACGGCCAGTGCGCGCGTTCGAGAGCCGAGAGAGCTGAGAGAGCCGGAGGGAGGCCCCCTATGAGCCGCCCGCGCGAGGACACGACCACCCTGGACCGTGCCGAGGACCAAGGGGTGACGCTGGTCTACAGCTGGGAGGTGAAGCCCGGCCGGCAGGAGGAGTTCGAGGAGCTGACCCACGAGATCGCCGACCTCGCCGAGGGCTTCTGCGGCCACGAGGGCGTCACATGGCTGCGCCCGCAGCACGGCCAGCGCGTCTATCACGGCGTCCTGCGCTTCGCCGACCAGGACCGGCTGGACGCGTGGCTGCGGCTGCCGGCGCGCCAGGCCTGGCTGGAGCGTGTGCGTGACGTCGCCCACCAGGTCACCGAGGCCCAGCAGCAGCCCACCGGTATGGAGACCTGGTTCAGCCTCCCGCAGCGCCGGGTGAAGGCGCCGCCGCGCTGGAAGATGACCCTGGTGACCATGCTCGGCGCCTTCCCGGTCGCCCTCGCCATCAACGGGCTGATCACCCCGCACGCCACCGCCCTGCCCCTTCCTCTGAAGGCCGCCCTCTTCCCTCTCGTCGCCGCCCCCGTGCTCACCTACGTGATCATGCCCGGGCTCAGCCGCCTGTTCCGCCGGTGGCTGTACGAGGAGCGGGTGATGAGGTGAGCTGAGGCCGGGGAGACCATGGCCACAGGAAACCCGTGTGCTTGCCGTCCCGCGCATGGCGTACACTGGAGTCACCGACGCGGGGTGGAGCAGCTCGGTAGCTCGCTGGGCTCATAACCCAGAGGTCGCAGGTTCAAATCCTGTCCCCGCTACTGAAGGCCTTGGGGCCGGAATCCGAAAGGGTTCCGGCCCCAAGGTGTTTTCCGCACACAGGGCCACTCGCACCCACTCGCACACACCCGTTCCGTACAGCCAGGGCCTGTCCGGCGGACCCCGCCATGATCCGCGGGAGCAGGACCTGCCGTAGGCCGGCCCTAGGCCTCACCGTCTCCGGTACCCGGCCCGGCGTGCCGTACAGCCCGCTTCACGTCCGCCTCGACCTCACCGCGCGACTTCCCCTCGCCCTTCGCCCACTCGGTCACCGCGGCCTGGACGTCCCGGGCGAGATCGCGCCAGGCCCGCCAGGCGGTCTCGTACGTGTCGGTCTGCGCCTGGGTCCACTCATGGGCGGTCGGGGGCCCGAACCGCTCGCGCAACGCCTCCACGCGCGCGTGGGCATCGTCGGCCGCGCGCTGCATCCCCACAAGCTCCTCGAAAGTGTGCGCCACGCGCACGAATCCTTGAGGAGACGACACCGCCCGGCTGACGCGCCACGCCGCACCCCCGGCGCCCCCGGCGCCGGGAGCAGCGGCGATTCACTCACTCGGGGTCACGAGATGGACGTACGCCTTCGGGGAGGTGGTCGAGGGCGAGCCGGCGGCCGACATAGTCCAGAACGGAGCCGACCTGCCTGATCTCCGGGTCGTTGGTGGGGCCTGCGGGCTCGAAGCGCATCCCGACGTACTCGGTGACGAACGCCTCGAGCGGCACCCCGTGCCGGAGCCCCCGGGTGACGGTCGTGGAGACGGCGTCCATCATCCCCGCGAGCGTGGACCCCTGCTTGGCCATGAGGACCGTCACTTCGGCGGGACGCCCGTCGGGGGTACGGGCGACGGTGAGGTACCCCTGCCCCTCTCCGACGGCGAACGAGCGGGTCGTCGACTCCATACGCCGCGGAGGGCGCGGCGGGACGAGCCGGGCCGCCCGCTCCTCACCGGTCGTCCACTTCGTGCCGTCACCGAACCGCTCGGCCATAAAGGATCCTCACTCGTAGTCGCGAAACCGGGCAGAGTGCGTCGATACACACAAACACAATCTGTGGGCATCAATTCGCCGATGACCACAAGATGTTGGGGTCCAAGGTAGGGGCGCCCGGCCACGCACACCAATCACGGCACGCCGGGCGGGCCAGCGGCCGACAGCGGGCCGACGGCCGGCAGCGGGCCGACGGCCGGCAGCGGGCCGGCTGAGATCTTGAAGGCCCCGAACACGACTCAGCCCCAGGCGGGATGCACTCCGACCTGACCGTCACGCGCGACGGGCCCGGATGGCGCGCCGAAGTCGACCTCGCGCCCGGCGCCGAGGCCACCGCCGTCCTGACGTCGTCCCACTGCACACGTCAGTCGGCTGGTTCGCCGGACCATGACCAAGGAGGAAGCGTGACCGTCGCACCCGTTGAAGAACCGTGGGTCCTCGGCCACCAGTTGCGCGTGCTCAACCGCTGCCGAACGCCGAGGAGCCGACAGCCCGGCACCCCCTGCCGCAGCCAGACGAGTGGAGCCCCCACGCCAACGTGAATCAGCCCCTCCCTGACGGCTTACGTCGCAGGTGAGGGACTGATCGTTTGGTAGGCCCTGTGGGACTCGAACCCACAACCAATGGATTAAAAGTCCACTGCTCTGCCAATTGAGCTAAGGGCCCAGGCGATGTTGCCTCCCCGAGCATAGCCGGACGAGGCCGGGAGTCCGATCGGGTATCGGCGACCCGGCCACGTCACAGACCCACAAAAAGGCCCGTCGGCGAACAGAACGGACGGAAGAAGGACGGGAGACGCGCCGGAGCCGAGCGCAAAAGGACGGCCGGCCGGGCTCATCGGCCACCCGGGCGCCCCGGCCACTCGGGTGCCCCGGCCCGTCCGGCGGATCAGGGCGCGTCCGGCGGATCAGGGCCGGACAGACCGCGGTGGCCGGTGCGGGCAGCGCGGCGAGGCACCGTGCCGGGCTCGCGGACCCGGCCGTGATCCGCCGGACAGGCTCCCGTCGGCCTAGGGATCCACCGGCTCGGGTGCGTCCTTCCGTGCCGCCTCCCGGGCGAGCGTGCGTTCGTGGTCCGGGTTGAGGAACCAGTGCCGGGCCGACGCCTGCCACCAGGTCGCCGCGAAGCCCAGGACCACCAGCACGGCGATCGGCGCGTAGTTGAAGGTCTCCCAGGTGACCGGCGAGACCTGCGGCAGCATGAAGAGCACCGTGATGACCCCCACCCACGCGACCGACACCAGCCCGATCGCGCGCGACCAGCGGCCCAGGTGCCACGGCCCCCGTTCGAACGCCTCGCCCTTGCGCAGCCGCAGCAGCGTCGGGATGACGTAGGCGATGTAGAGCCCGATCACGGCGATGGAGGTCACCGCCGCGTACGCCGTCACATTGATCAGGTAGGGCAGGCCGAGGACCAGCGCTCCGGCGGCCGCGAGCCACACCGCCGCCACGGGTGTGCGCGTGCGCGGGCTCACCGTGTGCCAGACGTGCGAGAACGGCAGCGCCCCGTCGCGCGAGAAGGCGTAGATCATCCGGCTGTTGGCGGTGACCGACGCCATCCCGCAGAACAGCTGCGCCCCGATGACGACCAGGAGCAGCAGCTTGCCCGCCGTCGCCCCGAGAGCGGCCATCAGGATCTGCGCGGGCGGCACTCCGGTCGGCGAGCCGAGGGCCTCGTCGTACGACTGGATGGCGAAGGTGAAGCCCAGCAGCAGCACCAGACCCGCTATCCACGACGTCCAGATGGAGCGGACGATGCCCTTCGGGCCCGCCGTGGACGCGTCATGCGTCTCCTCCGTCATGTGCGCCGAGGCGTCGTATCCGGTGAAGGTGTACTGCGCCATCAGCAGGCCCAGCAGCACCACGTAGACACCGCTGCCCCAGCCCGTGTTGTTCACGAACTCGGTGAAGACGAACGACGCCGACTGGTGGCTGTCCGGTACGACGGCCAGCGCGCCCACGATGACGACGATCCCCAGCACGTGCCACCACACGCTGACGCTGTTGAGCAGGCCGACGATGCGTACGCCGAAGGTGTTCAGCAGGCCGTGCAGGAGCAGGATCGCGGCGAAGAGCAGGATCGTGCGGCCCGGCGTCACCTCGAAGCCGAACTCCAGGTTCAGATACGCGGCCAGGAAGGACGCCGCACCGAAGTCGATGCCGGCTGTCACGGCGACCTGTCCGAGGACGTTGAACCAGCCCGTGAACCACGCCCACGCGGCCGCGCTCCGCTCGGGCGCCAGCCGGTGCGCCCAGAAGTACAGACCGGCCGAGGTCGGGTACGCCGAGCAGATCTCGGCCATGGCGAGCCCCACGAAGAGCGTCATCAGACCGACGCCGACCCAGCCCCAGGTGATCACGGCGGGGCCGCCGGTGTTCATGCCGAACAGGTACAGCGTCATGCACCCCGACAGCACCGAGATGATCGTGAACGACACCGCGTAGTTCGAGAACGCGGACATCCGGCGGGCGAGGACCTGTGTGTAGCCGAGCTGGGCAAGCCGTTCCTCGTCCGACAGCCCGCTGTCTCTGGCGTCAAGTGTCATGTCCCCAGCGATTCCCTCGCCCGAGACGTGATATGCGCCACAAAGTAACTGCTATGGCCAAAAGTTTGCCGTGCGCATGGCCGGTCCGTGCGGCAGGCGACAGAAACGCCGTGGCCCCCACCCGGAAGGGGTGGGGGCCACGGCGATGCGCCTGTATGCGCCTACATCGTCACCGGACGTCAGCCGTTGCGCTTCCAGCGCGGCTTGTCCTCGCGGCGGCCGAAGGAGCCGGAGCCGCGGTGGTCGTCACGGCGACCGTACGGGCGGTCGTGGCCGCCGGAGCGGTGGCCGCCGGTGGGGCGGTCACCCTGGCGGTCACGGTTGAACGGACGGTCGCTGCCCCGGTGGCCGGCACGGTCATCACGGCGCTCGAAGGAACGGCCACCACGGTCGAACCCGCGGTCGCGGTCCCGGCTGTCCCGGTGGAAGCCGCCCCGCTCGCCGTCCCGGCGCTCGAAGCCGCGGCCACCACGATCGTCACGCCGGTCGTCGCGACGGAAGCCACGGTCCCGGTCGCGGTCACGGTTGTCCCGCTGGAAGCCGCCCCGGTCGTCGCGCCGCTCGAAGGTACGACCGCCACGCTCGAAGCCACGGTCCCGGTCGCGGTCACGGTTGAACCCGCCCCGGTCGTCCCGGCGGAACCCGCCGCGCTCACCGTCACGGCGGAAGCCGTCCCGGTCGTCACGGCGCTCGTAGGAACGCCCGCCACGCTCGAAGCCACGATCCCGGTCGCGGTCACGGTTGAACCCGCCACGCTCACCCCGGTCGCCACGCTCACCGCGGTCGTCGCGCCGATCACGCCGCTCGTACGAGGAGCGCTCATACGAAGACGAGCCGGAGGAGGAGCCGGACGAACCCGCCGTACGCTCCTCCCGGGCGCCCTGCTCGATCCGCTCCTCGTCCTGCGTCACACGCTGCGCCGGTACGGAGACCTCGCGCTTCTCCTGGGCCCCGGCGGCCTCGGACGCGACCAGGGCATCGGCCACGACCGCGGTCCCGGCACCCTGGGTGGCCGCATCGGCCACCACCTCGCCGCGCGCCTCAGCGACTGCCTGGGCAGGGTCCTCGCCCCGCTCCCGGGCGACCCGGGCGACCAGCCGGTCGGCCTCGTCACGGAGCTCGGCCGCGCGGCGCGTGGCCCGCTCCAACTGCTTGGTGAGGTGGGCGACCTCGCGCTCGGCCTGCTCGGCGGCGTTGCCCGCGGACTCGGCCTGGACCTCGGTCATCGAGCGGGCGCCGGTGATCTCGGCGACCTCCGGGTCGAAGGCGGCACCGCCCTGGATGAGGTGGCGCGAGGCGTCGACGCCCGCGTCCTCCATCAGGCGGAAGATCTGGCGGCGCTGGTGCGGAAGCGAGAGGGACACCACGGTGCCCGTACGCCCGGCACGCGCCGTACGGCCGGCCCGGTGCAGGTAGTCCTTGTGGTCACCGGCGGGGTCGACGTTGAGCACGAGGTCGATGCCGTCGACGTGGATACCGCGCGCCGCGACATCGGTCGCGACCAGCACGTTCACGTACCCGTCCTTGAAGTCGGCCAGCGTGCGGGTCCGCGCGCCCTGGGTCATGCCGCCGTGCAGCGCGTCGGCCTTCACCCCGGCGTCCCGCAGCTGCTCGGCGACGCGGTCGGCGCCCAGCTGCGTCCGTACGAAGATGATCGTCCGGCCCTTGCGGGAGGCGATCGCGGCCGTGACCGGCGCCTTGT
The DNA here is from genome assembly GCF_009377205.1 of Streptomyces phyllanthi. Taxonomy (GTDB): domain Bacteria; phylum Actinomycetota; class Actinomycetes; order Streptomycetales; family Streptomycetaceae; genus Streptomyces; species Streptomyces phyllanthi. Next base: position 29,775 of record NZ_VJZE01000037.1, on the reverse strand, counting down.
CCTTGGGCTTCACGATCAGGATGTGGTGCGACATCGTCGTCACCGCGCCCTGCGCCGCGTCGACCTCGTGGCTGACCGGCTCGTTGAGGTAGCGCTGGACGAGCGTGGCGATCTCGTTCTCCATGGTCGCGGAGAAGAGCATGCGCTGGCCGCCGGCCGGGACCTGGTCGAGCAGCTCGGTGACCTCGGGCAGGAAGCCCAGGTCGGACATCTGGTCGGCCTCGTCGAGAACGGCGATCTGCACGTTCTCCAGGGAGCAGGCCCCGCGGTTGATGATGTCGCGCAGGCGTCCCGGAGTGGCGACGAGGATGTCGACCCCGCGCTCCAGCGCGTAGATCTGGTTCCCCATCGACGTACCGCCGCAGACGACCTTCATCTTCAGCCCGAGGACGTCGCCGTACGGCTGCAGCGCGTCCGCGACCTGCATGGCGAGCTCACGGGTGGGCGTCAGGATGACCGCGCGGGGCTTCTTCTTCTCGGTGTGGCCGCCGGCCAGCGTGGCCAGCGTCGGCAGACCGAAGGACAGCGTCTTGCCGGAGCCGGTGCGGCCACGGCCGAGGATGTCCTTGCCCACCAGCGCGTCCGGGATGGTCGCGGCCTGGATCGGGAAGGGGACGGTCACCCCGTTCTGCGCGAGCTTGCGGACGACGGCCTCGGGCAGCCCGAGATCGGCGAAGGTGACGTCGGGAGCGGTGCTCTCCTCCTGGCCTTCGGGCAGGACGACGTGCTCAGTACTGGAAACGGACATGCGAAATGCGAACCTTCCGGAGGTCTCGGCACGCGCCCAAACTCCGTGAAAGTCGCAATCGACCGCCTCTATGCGGTCCGGCCACGGCAAGGGAGAGTACGCGCCACACGCGGCGCGTCTTTTTGGCGCCGGGCAAATGGGATCAAACGATCTACCACCATACGCACCCTCCGCCCCCCAAGGCAAACCGACCTCAAACCCGCAGGCCAGACAACCAGTGAGGGTCCGCAGCCGATCGAACGGAAGCTACGGTCCCGAAGATCCGAAGATCCTGAAGAGTACGAACAGAGGCCCCGTCCAACAGACGGGGCCTCCGGGCGGCGGTGGCTGGGGCCGGGGTCGAACCGGCGACCTTCCGCTTTTCAGGCGGACGCTCGTACCAACTGAGCTACCCAGCCATGAGGTTTCACGTGAAACGGAAAACCTCAGCGGTCCTGACGGGATTTGAACCCGCGGCCTCCACCTTGACAGGGTGGCGAGCACTCCAAACTGCTCCACAGGACCATGCTGTTGTGTGCGAACCAGCGAACTCAGTGTCGCACACGGTGTTGCGTGCCCCCAACGGGATTCGAACCCGTGCTACCGCCTTGAAAGGGCGGCGTCCTGGGCCTCTAGACGATGAGGGCAGACCTACTAGTACTGCTGCTTCGCCTGTACGCCCCTGGAGGGACGTGAGAAGCATGTGACTCCGCTTTCCCCCGAAAGGTTCCGCTTCTCCCTCATTCTTCTCAGAACTCGGGACGGTCAAGCCCTGACCGCTGCCCTTGGGCACGAGGTGACTGTACTACGGCGTTTGGGCCTGGACCAAACCGAATAGGCGCAGCTCCCCACAGGTCTACGGACCGGACCTGGACGGGCTCGGCGACGAGGCCGAGGATCCGTTCGGCGACGGAGCCGCCCCCGGCTGGTTCTCCTTCGGCAGATGGCGGCTGACCTCGGCCGTCGTCAGTCCCAGGCCGCCCAGTTTGATCTCGTCCCAGGCCTGCAGACGCTTGGTCTCCCGGTCGAGGTAGAGCACCGAGGTCTCGACCAGATCGGGGTTCTTCCCCTCCACCGCCCGCAGACCGCTGCCTCCCGTCGAACCCTCGATACGCAGGCGCGTGCCGTACTTCATGACCTCCATCTCCGAGTGATGGACGTGCCCGGCCAGCACCAGCGGCACCTCGCCGTCCGTCTGGCGGGCCGCGTCCGGGTTGTGGGCGACGGCGATGTCGACCGGCGTGCCCGCCGCCTCCTGGTCGCGGAGCGCGGACGCCAGACGCGCCCCCGCCAGCTGCTCCGACGGAAGTTCCCCGGGCTTCTTCGAGCGGTCGGGGGTGAACTGCGGATCACCGATGCCCGCGAAGCGCAGCCCGCCCACCGATACAGACCGCCCGCCGTCCAGGACGTGCACGTTCTTCAGGCCCTCCAGGTACTGCTGGGTGACCATCGAGTCGTGGTTGCCGCGCACCCACACGTACGGCGCTCCGAGATCCTCGATCGGATCCAGGAAGCCGTTCTCTGCCGCGGTCCCGTGGTCCATGGTGTCGCCGGAGTCGACGATCACGTTGATGTCGTACTGCTCGACCAGGGAGGCGATGATCTTCCAGCTCGCCGGATTGAGATGGATGTCCGAGACGTGCAGGACCCGGATCGTGCTCGGATCGGGCTCGTACGCGGGGAGGGTGGAGGTGACGTCGTACAGCTTGGTGACGTTGGTCACCAGGCGCGCCAATTCCTTCTGGTAGATGTCGAATTCCGTGACGATGCTGCGCGCGTTGCCCACGATCGAGGGGGCGGAGGACAGCAGCCCGGAGAACTTGGGCTCCAGGACGGAGTTCGGGTTCCAGGTCGCGAAGGCCGTGCCGCCGGACACGGTGAGCAGGGCGAGGGCGAGTCCGCCGGCGGCCAGGGCGCGGCGCGGGCGCCGGTAGACGGCGAGCCCGAGGGCGGTGGCCCCGGCCACGACGGCCGCGCAGGAGCGCAGGGCGAGGTCGAGCGTGCCGTGCTCGACGTCGTTCGCGATCTCGTCCTGGAGGCCGGAGATCCGCTCCGGGTGGTCCACCAGGGCCTGCGCGCGGACCGGGTCGAGCTGGTCGATGTTCACGTCCAGGCGGACGGGCGCGACATGGCTGCGCAGTTCCAGTGCGCCGAGCGGGGAGACGTTGATCTTCGTGCCGCCGACGAGGGAGGGGCGCAGGGTCATCGTCGTGTTCATGGGGCCGACCGGGGTGCGAACGTTGCCCACGACCAGCAGGCCCAGCCAGGCGCCGAGCAGCACGACGGCGACGAGCCCGAGGGCCCTGCCCCAGGGGTGGGGCTGGTGGACGAGCTCGATGGTCGGGTGCGTACGGCGGGCACGGTACTGACGGACCAGGGCACCTGGCGACTGTCGAACGCGGCGGAGAACAGCGGCAGCAGCAGCGGGGACGCGAGCCATTGGTCCCGTATGCCCAAGTGCGACGGCGGCTATGCGAGGACGCCGCGTGACCTCGTACGACCGGGGGACCGCCGTGTCCCGGCGTGTTCCGACCGTTGTACGCCCATTTCCGGCTCTCGTACGCCGGTTCCGTACCGGAGAATGGCCGTGTGCTGGAGATGACGCGCGAGGAGTTCGAGGAACTGGTCGCCGAGGCGCTGGACCGGATCCCGCCGGAGCTGACGCGGCTGATGGACAACGTGGCGGTGTTCGTGGAGGACGAGCCGCCCGCGGACGATCCCGAGCTGCTCGGGCTGTACGAGGGGACTCCGCTGACGGACCGGGGCGAGTGGTACGCGGGGGTGCTGCCGGACCGGATCACCGTCTACCGGGGGCCGACGCTGCGGATGTGCGAGTCGCGTGAGGACGTGGTCGCGGAGACCGAGGTGACGGTCGTCCACGAGATCGCGCACCACTTCGGGATCGACGACGCGCGGTTGCACGCGCTCGGTTACGGCTGAGGCGTTCTCGTTCGGCTGAGACGTTCTCGTACGGCTGCACGCGCGCGGAGATGGCTGAGACGCACCGTACGGCTGAGGCTCGCCGGGCGGTGCGCGTGTCCTCTTGTGGGCGGCGGGAGTTGGACAGGTTGACGTCTCGCCCCTTCCCCCGGCTCTTGGCTCGGCTCAAGCAGGGGAGGCCCCGACCGGAGGTAGCTGCCCGTGCGCGCCTTGTACGTACCCGTCCGTCTGGCCGCCACGGTCATGGCCGTCGCCGCGGCCACCGGTTGTATGAGCGTGGGTGACGACGGGCCCGGTCCCGGGCCCTCGCACTCGGCCCGGCAGCGGGGCGGCGCCCAGCCGGACGGCGGCTCGGCGGTGACCGGCGGTGGCGGCGCCGGCCACCAGGGCTGGCACGGTACGGAGGGCAGGCCGGCCGGGCGCGACGAGTCCCCCTCCTCCTCGGCATCCCCCTCGGACTCCGCCTCCGGCAGCGCTCAGCCGTCGGCCGAGGCGACCTCGAAGGAGGACAAGGGCCGGGGCAAGGACGACAAGCCGCAGAGGCCCGACCCGACGAGGGGCCAGCCGACCCCCACACGCACGGAGGTGCAACCTCCGCCCACGAAGGAACCGGAGTCCCCGACCCCCCAGCCCTCGACGGCCGAACCCTCGTCCTCGGCCCACGAACAGAGCGCCCAGATGGTGGAACGCGAGCCGGCGCCGCGGGCCGGGAAAGCGGCGTAGACCGTCCCGGAGACCGCCCCGCCGACGCTCCGCGGAGCCGCGTCACCACGGGCCCCGGCCCCACCGAGCGACAAAAGCGTTCGCCAGTAATTTCGGCGAGGTGAGATCCTGGGCCGCGTATGTCTACGCATCCTGCCCCCGCCCTCGGCGCCCTCGCCCCCCGCCTGACCGAGCTGTCCCTGCGCGACGCGCACCGGCTCGGGCGCAGGCTCGAGGGCGCGCGCAAGATCCGTAAGCCGGAGGCCCGCGCCGCCGTCCTCGCCGAAATCGAGGCGGAGGTGGCGAAGGCCGAGGAGCGGATGACCGAGCGGCGGGCACGTGTGCCCGCCGTCACGTACCCCGAGCAGCTGCCCGTCAGCCAGAAGAAGGGCGAGATCGCCGAGGCCATCCGCGACCACCAGGTCGTGATCGTCGCCGGTGAGACGGGTTCCGGCAAGACCACGCAGATCCCGAAGATCTGTATGGAGCTGGGCCGTGGCGTCCGCGGCATGATCGGGCACACGCAGCCGCGCCGTATCGCCGCCCGTACGGTCGCCGAGCGCGTCGCGGAGGAGCTGGACACGCCCCTCGGCGAGTCCGTCGGCTGGAAGGTCCGCTTCACCGATCAGGTGAACCCGGACGCGACCTTCGTCAAACTGATGACCGACGGCATCCTGCTCGCCGAGATCCAGACGGACCGCGAGCTGCGCGCCTACGACACGATCATCATCGACGAGGCCCACGAGCGGTCCCTCAACATCGACTTCCTGCTGGGGTACCTGTCCCAGCTGCTGCCGCAGCGCCCCGACCTCAAGGTCGTCATCACATCCGCGACCATCGACCCGGAGCGCTTCTCCCGCCACTTCGGCGACGCGCCGATCATCGAGGTCAGCGGCCGGACATATCCCGTGGAGGTGCGCTACCGCCCCCTCCTGGAAGAGGACTCCGACGACGCCGACCGCGACCAGATCACCGCGATCACGGACGCGGTCGAGGAGCTGATGGCGGAGGGCAAGGGCGACATCCTCGTCTTCCTCTCGGGCGAGAGGGAGATCCGCGACACGGCGGACGCGCTGACGAAGAAGCAGTACAGATTCACCGAGGTCCTGCCGCTCTACGCCCGGCTCTCGCACGCCGAGCAGCACCGCGTCTTCCAGCCGCACACCGGCCGCAGAATCGTGCTGGCCACGAACGTCGCCGAGACCTCCCTCACCGTCCCGGGCATCAAGTACGTCATCGACCCCGGCTTCGCCCGTATCTCGCGCTACAGCCACCGCACCAAGGTCCAGCGCCTCCCCATCGAGCCGGTCTCCCAGGCCAGCGCCAACCAGCGCAAGGGCCGCTGCGGCCGTACGAGCGACGGCATCTGCATCCGCCTGTACTCCGAGGACGACTTCGAGGCCCGCTCGGAGTTCACGGACGCCGAGATCCTTCGTACGAACCTCGCGTCCGTCATCCTCCAGATGACCGCGGCCGGTCTCGGCGACATCGAGAAGTTCCCGTTCATCGACCCGCCGGACCACCGCAACATCCGCGACGGCGTCCAACTCCTCCAGGAGCTGGGCGCGCTGGACGCCACGCAGAAGGACCCGCGGAAACGCCTGACGCAGACCGGCCGCAAACTCGCCCAGTTGCCCGTCGACCCGCGCCTGGCCCGCATGGTCCTGGAGGCCGACCGGAACGGCTGCGTCCGCGAGGTGATGGTCATCGCCGCCGCGCTCTCCATCCAGGACCCGCGCGAGCGCCCCGCCGACAAGCAGGCCCAGGCCGACCAGCAGCACGCCCGCTTCAAGGACGAGACGAGCGACTTCCTCGCGTATCTGAACCTCTGGCGTTACATCCGGGAGCAGCAGAAGGAGCGCGGGTCGTCGTCGTTCCGCCGGATGTGCAAGCAGGAGTACCTGAACTTCCTGCGCATCCGTGAGTGGCAGGACATCTACTCGCAGTTGAGGACCGTCGCCAAGCAGATGGGCCTCCATCCGGGGGAGCCTTCGGCGGGTACTGACGCCCCGGCCGACCGCATTCACGTCTCACTCCTCGCCGGCCTCCTCTCCCACATCGGCATGAAGGACGTGAAGGAGTCCAAGGACTCCGGCCCGGGCGCGCGCAGGGACGGCGGACGGAACGAGTACCTGGGCGCCCGCAACGCCAAGTTCGCGATCTTCCCGGGCTCGGCGCTCTTCAAGAAGCCCCCGCGCTTCGTCATGTCCGCCGAACTCGTGGAGACCTCCCGCCTCTGGGCCCGGGTCAACGCCAGGATCGAGCCGGAGTGGGTCGAGCCGCTCGCCGAACACCTCATCAAGCGCACCTACAGCGAGCCGCACTGGGAGAAGGACCAGGCCGCGGTGGTGGCGTACGAGAAGGTCACGCTGTACGGCGTCCCGATCGTGGCCCAGCGGAAGGTGAACTACGGCCGTGTCGACCCGGAGGCGTCCCGCGAACTTTTCATTCGCAACGCCCTCGTGGAGGGCGACTGGCGCACGCACCACAAGTTCTTCGCCGACAACCGCAGACTCCTCACCGAGGTCGAGGAGCTGGAGCACCGCGCCCGCCGCCGGGACATCCTGGTGGACGACGAGACGCTCTTCGACTTCTACGACCAGCGGGTGCCCGAACACGTCGTCTCCGGCGCCCACTTCGACTCCTGGTGGAAGCACAAGCGGCACGAGCAGCCCGACTTCCTCGACTTCGAGCGGGCGATGCTCATCCGCGAGTCGGCGGAGGCGGTCACCAAGGCCGACTACCCGGACTCGTGGCGGCAGGGTCAGCTGAAGTTCCGTGTGACGTACCAATTCGAGCCGGGCGCGGACGCCGACGGCGTGACCGTCCACATCCCGCTCCAGGTCCTCAACCAGGTCACCGACGAGGGCTTCGACTGGCAGATCCCGGGCCTGCGCGAGGAGGTCGTCACCGAGCTGATCCGCTCCCTCCCGAAGCCGATCCGCCGCAACTACGTGCCCGCGCCCAACTTCGCGAAGCGGTTCCTGGACACGGCCGTCCCCGTGCAGGAGCCGCTGACCACGGCCATGGCACGCGAGCTGAAGCGCATGGTCGGCGTCCCGTTCGAGGCCGAGGACTTCGACTGGTCGAGGGTCCCCGACCATCTGCGCATCACGTTCCGGATCGTCGACGAGCGCCGCCGCAAGCTCGCCGAGGACAAGGACCTGGAGGCGCTGAAGCTCCGGCTGAAGCCGAAGGCGCGCAAGGCCATCTCGCAGGCGGCCGCGGCCACGGCGGAGCGCCAGGGCGGCGAGTCCCTGGAACGTGCGGGCCTGACCGACTGGACCATCGGCTCCCTCACCCGCCTCTTCGAGACCCGGCGCGCCGGACATCCGGTCAAGGCGTATCCGGCGCTCGTCGACGACGGCGACACCGTCTCCGTACGCCTCTTCGACACGGAGGCGGAGCAGGCGGAGGCGATGTGGAAGGGCACGCGCCGGCTGATCCTGCGCAACATCCCGGTGAGCCCGGCGAAGTTCGCCTCCGAGAAACTGACGAACGCCCAGAAACTCGCCCTCTCCGCGAACCCCCACGGCTCGATCCAGACCCTGTTCGACGACTGCGCGATGGCGGCGGCCGACCGGCTGATAGGGGACTTCGGGGGGCCGGCCTGGGACGAGTCGTCGTACCGGAAGCTGTACGACAAGGTGCGCGCCGAGATCGTCGACACCACGGTCCGCACGGTCGGCCAGGTACAGCAGGTGCTGGCCGCCTGGCAGGCCTGTGAGCGCCGCCTGAAGGCCGTACGGAGCCCCGCGCTGCTGCCGAACCTCCAGGACGTACGGAAGCAGCTGGACGCCCTTGTGAAGCCCGGTTTCGTGACGGAGACGGGTCTGCGGCGCCTGCCGGACCTGATGCGCTATCTGGTGGCCGCGGACCGCCGCCTCCAGCAGATGGCGACGAACGTCCAGCGGGACACGACCCGCATGGAGAAGGTCCACGAGATGCAGGACGAGTACGCCTGGCTCCTGGAGCAGCTGCCGCAGGGGCGCCCCGTGCCCGCCGTGGTCCTGGACATCCGCTGGATGATCGAGGAGCTCCGGGTGAGCTACTTCGCCCACGCGCTGGGCACCGCGTACCCCGTCTCCGACAAGCGCATCGTCAAGGCCATCGACGCCGCGGCGCCGTAACACCTCCGGCACGCTGGGTGAGTTCGACCAGGGGGCTCACCCTCCTGTACAGTCTCTTCTCGCAGCGCAACGCACGAAACGCGCCGCGAAACCTGGTCCTGTGGAGCAGTTTGGAGTGCTCGCCACCCTGTCAAGGTGGAGGCCGCGGGTTCAAATCCCGTCAGGACCGCTTTTGCCGAGAGGCCCCGCATCCTTCTGGATGCGGGGCCTCTCGCATGCGACCGGCAACAGGCCGACAAGGGCGCGGCATTCTCACCCCGCCGTCAAGACGGCGGCCGCGGCACAGAAGGACGGCACATCCCCTCGGGCCCGGCGCCCGGCATGGCCCCGGGTGTCTTGACGGCGTCACATTCCGTCGGTACCCAGAAGACAGGGCTCCCGACCCGGAGGTGGCGTATGACGGCGTCCGCTCGGCACGAGACACGCGCGCTGCTCCGTGCCCATCTGTCGGCCGCCTCCTCGTACCGCCACCTGACGCGGCACTGCCCGATCTGCCACCGGCTGCTGCGACTGGCCATGGAACCCGGACAGCGGGGCGAGGACGGTCCGCACGACACACACGAACCACACGGCCCGCAGACGGCGGACGAGGACGCCAGCACCCCCGAGAGCACCTCCGAGGGTTTACCTGGCCCCTCGACGACGTCCACAGGCTCCACAAGCCCCTCACAGCACTCGAAGGCGTAAGCCGCCCCGACCGGGATACACAGCCCGCAGAGGATTCCGGCCGCCTCAACAGCCACTCCCACTAGCCCAGATGAGCTACCACTCACAAGCATGGCGACATGTGACGGGTGTCACGCATCGAGTTTCCGAAGTTGTGGAACTCACCGACCTCTCACAACGGGTCAATTTAATATGTGCAATTGCACCACTGCCGGATGAGTCCCCCAGGGGATCCCACACACCTCCCCAGAGTCCGACAAGCCCGCTCACGGACAGGGGGACTCCGGATCCCCAAGTCCCCCTCAGGGCCCACCCGGACACTCACCGCACCCACACAGATCCGTGCAGGTCCGCGCACATCCGACCGTCCCCGGGCATAAAAAATCGCGCTGGACCCGGCGGAGTCCAGCGCGATCGACGACGCACCCGTGATGGCTTGCCTAGAGACCTCTAAGCGCTTCCGGAGAGCTTGGGCGAGGGCCCTGTTGGGGCAGGATCCCGCGTCGCTTGGAGCTTGGGTTCGGACGCCTCGACACGTTGGGGGAACGGTCGAATTGCCCTGTTATGCAGCTGTTCAGGCCTCGCTGCGCTGCTGCGGGATGCCCGCCAGCAGGGCGCGGACCTCAGCCTCGCGGTAGCGGCGGTGCCCGCCGAGCGTACGAATGGACGTCAGCTTGCCGGCCTTCGCCCACCGCGTGACCGTCTTCGGGTCGACACGGAACATGCTGGCGACCTCAGCCGGGGTCAGCAGCGGCTCGGCTTCAGGGGTGCGAGCGGTCATGAGCGGCCTCCTCGGGAGAACCGAACCTTCTCGGTTCTTTCCTCTAAATTCTGCACCTTGACCCGCGTTGCCCGAAATGAGCGGACGCGAGTCGAGTCGGTTATAGGACGAACGGCTTGTCCTCGGCACTACAACTACACCATCTGTCCAGCCGCGTCGGCCAAACCGATGGAATTGCCCTCCCAGGTGTTCATCAGCGACGGATGCCGATGGACCATGCCATAGCGGACAGTCACGCCACTGTGACGATCGGTCACAGTGGCGATCAGGAGTCACCAGACCCCCCATAGCGTGCAATGCTGAGATTCCGCCCATAGATGGGCAGAAGAAGTCTCCCCCGGACTCCTTGTCCTATTTTGGCATGAGGAGGGGCGTACGAGGCAAGGCCCTTGTAAGTGCCTTCCGTCACGCTTGCCGCCCACTGGCGCAAAAGACCGGAACGCGCCCTACGTCCCCCCTGAACATCCTGCGATGTGTCAAGCCTGGGCCAAGGGTCGTTAGTTCACCATGACACCACGGTTCACGGAAAGCTCTTTCCATCACAGATCGCCAACTCTCTGGCGTGAGCTCTTGATCCGCTCGCGCACGTCCGGTCCGCCGGACCGCGGCGCCTGCCCACCCGCTCCCCGCAGGGCCCGTCAGTTCGCCGAGCGCCGGTCCCGTACCGCCCGCCAGCGCTCGACCAGACGGCCGTACGCCTCCCCGGCGGCCCCCTCGTCACCGGTGCGCAGCGCCTCGATCCCCTCGGCGACGTCCGCGGCCGAGTGGTCCCCGTCGAGCTGGTCACCGGGCAGGACGTGCACCAGCCCGCCGTAGTCCAGCTCGACCAGTGAGCGCGGGTGGAACTCCTCCAGCCAGCGCCCCACGTCCACCAGGCCGTCGATCAGCGGGCCCTCGTCGATCATGTCCCGCATCGCCCGCAGCCCCCGGGCCACCCGCCGCCGCGCCTGCACCATCGGCGTCCGGTACCGCAGCGTGGGCGGGGCCTCGTCCGACCCCTTGTCGTACGCCCGCTCCTCGTCCGCCACCAGCACGAACCAGTTCAGCGGCACATGCCAGGTCGAGGTGCGGATCCACGGGCGGGCGTCGGGGTTGCGCGCCATCCAGCGCTCGTAGTCCTGGGCGGCCTGCCGGCGCACGACCGGCGGCAGCACGGCGTCGAGGACGGGCCCGGGCAGCTCCTCGGCCAGGTCCCCGAGCGCCTGCCAGCCGCGCAGCCGGGTGCGCCAGGGGCAGACGCAGACCACGCCGTCGACGTCCAGTACGAAGGCGTCACTGCTCTCGTGCACCGGAACCGGAACCGGCGGGGTGGGCAGCAGATCGGTCAGAGAGCGGCGCAGCTCGTCCTGGTACGAGGGTCGGTCGGCACGCCGTGCGTAGCGCGCCCAGTGGCTGCGCTCCGGCTCGGGGAAGGCGGCCAGCGGTTCGTACACGCGGAGGTAGGACGCGTACGGAACGACCACCGAGGACACCTTGGGCACGCCTGCTCCCTCCCCACGGGACCCGACACGAAACCCTTTCGCCGACCCGCGCGCGGGTCGGCGGTGAACACTGCAAATCGTCGCACGCGCATGTGCGAACGTACTCCCGAGGAGGGTGATCCTGAACACTGCGCTGATGGCGGACGGGCCGGGGCTCTACGCTCATGCCACGGAGTCCGCCACCCGTACGGGCCCGCCCCCGGAACCGCCGCTACTTACCACTGGAGTCACCACCGTGACCGATGTAACCGGCGCACCTGCTGACGTGCTGCACACCCTGTTCCAGTCGGACCAGGGGGGCCATGAGCAAGTCGTGCTCTGCCAGGACCGCGGCAGCGGCCTCAAGGCCGTCATCGCCATCCACTCGACCGCCCTGGGCCCCGCCCTCGGCGGCACGCGCTTCTACCCGTACACGAGCGAGGCGGAGGCCGTCGCCGACGCGCTGAACCTCGCCCGCGGGATGTCCTACAAGAACGCCATGGCCGGACTCGGCCACGGCGGCGGCAAAGCCGTGATCATCGGTGACCCCGAGAAGATCAAGACGGACGAGCTGCTGCTGGCGTACGGCCGTTTCGTGGCCTCGCTCGGCGGGCGGTACGTGACGGCCTGCGACGTCGGTACGTATGTGGCCGACATGGACGTCGTGGCGCGCGAGTGCCGCTGGACCACCGGCCGCTCCCCGGAGCAGGGCGGTGCCGGCGACTCGTCCGTGCTGACCGCCTTCGGCGTCTACCAGGGCATGCGGGCCTCCGCCGAGCACCTGTGGGGCGACCCCTCGCTGCGCGGCCGCCGGATCGGTGTCGCGGGCGTCGGCAAGGTCGGCCACCACCTGGTGGAGCACCTGATGGCGGAGGGCGCGCAGGTCGTGGTCACCGATGTGCGCGAGGAGGCCGTGCGCCGGATCGTGGAGCGCCACCCGTCCGTACGGGCGGTCGCCGACACGGACGCGCTGATCCGGGTCGAGGACCTGGACATCTACGCCCCCTGCGCGCTGGGCGGCGCCCTCGACGACGACACCGTGCCCGTCCTCACCGCCAGGGTGGTCTGCGGCGCCGCGAACAACCAGCTCGCGCACCCTGGCGTCGAGAAGGACATCGCCGACCGCGGGATCCTCTACGCGCCGGACTACGTGGTGAACGCCGGCGGAGTCATCCAGGTGGCCGACGAGCTGCACGGGTTCGACTTCGAGCGGTGCAGGGCGAAGGCCGCCGGGATCTACGACACGACGCTCGCGATCTTCGCACGTGCGAATCAGGACGGCATCCCTCCGGCCGCCGCGGCCGACCGGATCGCCGAGCAGCGGATGCACGAGGCCTCGGCGGCACGCGCACGGTGACGCCTCGCGGGGGCACTCCCCGGGGCGCCCCCGCGGCTTTGGCCGGTACCAGTCGGTGGACAGTTGGAGAGAACTCTCACGTTCGTCGGCGGGTTTCCTCCGAGAAGTGGTTAAAATCGCCACTGACCAGCGAGGACAGGGCACCTCGCAGGCCCTGCGCACACGCGCGCAGTGCGGGCGACGTACCGTATGGGCGCGGGCTCAGGTACCGTGGAAGCCCTAGGGACGGTCTCTCTACGGAGAGCCCGTTCTGGATCATGAACGCGTCAAGACTCTGGGGCCGTCGAGCCCCGTCACCGAGGGGGTCGAGCCATGGGGCGCGGCCGGGCCAAGGCCAAGCAGACGAAGGTCGCCCGCCAGCTGAAGTACAACAGCGGCGGGACTGACCTGTCGCGTCTGGCCAGCGAGCTGGGCGCATCGACTTCGAGCCAGCCTCCGAACGGCGAGCCGTTCGAGGACGACGAAGACGACGACCCGTACGCCCAGTACGCGGATCTGTACAACGACGACGATGAGGACGAGGACGACGAGCCCGGTCCCGCGTCGCAGCGCCGAGGCGCTTGACGATCTAGCTGCGCTTGCCCCGGTCCGGAGCGGTCCACCACCGCCGGACCGGGTTTTGCGCTGCCGTCGCGCTTCCCGGCTGGCTTCCCGGCTGAGGGATCAGCCTGCGTAGTCGCCGGTCAGAGCCGCGCCCGTCGTGTGCTCGCCACGGTCGGTGATCTCACCGGCGATCCATGCGTCGACCCCACGGTCGGCGAGGGTCGCCAGCGCCACGTCCGCCGATCCCTCGGGCACGATCGCGATCATGCCGACGCCCATGTTCAGGGTCTTCTCCAGCTCCAGCCGCTCGACGTCACCGGTCCGGCCGACGAGGTCGAACACCGGGGCCGGGGTCCAGGTGGAGCGGTCGACGGTCGCGTGCAGGCCGTCGGGGATGACACGGGCGAGGTTCGCCGCGAGTCCACCGCCGGTGACATGGCTGAACGCGTGTACCTCGGTGGTGCGGGTCAGTGCCAGGCAGTCCAGCGAGTAGATCCTGGTCGGCTCCAGCAGTTCCTCGCCGAGCGTGCGGCCGAGCTCCTCGACGTGCGCGTCCAGCGCCAGGCCGCCGCGGTTCAGCAGGACGTGCCGGACCAGCGAGTACCCGTTGGAGTGAAGCCCGGAGGACGCCATCGCGATGACCGCGTCACCCTTGCGGATGCGATCGGCGCCCAGCAGCCGGTCGGCCTCCACGACGCCCGTACCGGCGCCGGCGACGTCGAAGTCGTCCGGACCCAGCAGACCGGGGTGTTCGGCCGTCTCACCGCCCACCAGGGCGCAGCCGGCCAGCACACAGCCCTCGGCGATGCCCTTGACGATGGCCGCCACCCGCTCGGGGTGGACCTTGCCGACGCAGATGTAGTCGGTCATGAACAGCGGCTCGGCCCCGCACACCACGATGTCGTCCATGACCATCGCGACCAGGTCGTGGCCGATCGTGTCGTACACGCCGAGCTGCCGGGCGATGTCCACCTTCGTGCCGACGCCGTCCGTGGCGGAGGCGAGCAGCGGGCGCTCGTAGTTCTTGAGGGCGGAGGCGTCGAAGAGCCCGGCGAAGCCACCGAGGCCGCCGAGGACCTCGGGGCGGCGGGTCTTCTTCACCCACTCCTTCATCAGCTCGACGGCGCGGTCGCCCGCCTCGATGTCGACGCCCGCGGCTGCGTAGCTGGCACCGGTCTCAGACATGGCAAAGGGCACTTTCGTGTCGTACGGCAGGGATCACGGGCGCTTACGGACGGCGGATGGCGTCGGCGGCGGCCGTGGCGGCGGGCCCGGCGGCCAGCTCGGTCTCCAGGAGCTGCTTGCCGAGCAGCTCGGGGTCCGGAAGCTCCATCGGGTACTCACCGTCGAAGCAGGCACGGCACAGGTTCGGCTTGGCGATGGTGGTCGCCTCGATCATGCCGTCGATGGAGATGTACGCCAGCGAGTCGGCGCCCAGCGAGGTGCCGATCTCGTCGATGGTCATGCCGTTGGCGATGAGCTCGGCGCGGGTGGCGAAGTCGATGCCGAAGAAGCAGGGCCACTTCACCGGCGGCGAGGAGATCCGGATGTGGACCTCGGCGGCGCCGGCCTCGCGGAGCATGCGCACCAGCGCCCGCTGGGTGTTGCCGCGGACGATCGAGTCGTCGACGACGACCAGGCGCTTGCCCTTGATGACTTCCTTGAGGGGGTTCAGCTTCAGACGGATGCCGAGCTGGCGGATCGTCTGGGAGGGCTGGATGAACGTACGGCCGACGTACGCGTTCTTCACGAGACCCGCGCCGAAGGGGATGCCGGACGCCTCCGCGTAGCCGATCGCGGCCGGAGTGCCGGATTCCGGGGTCGCTATCACCAGGTCGGCCTCGGCGGGGGCCTCCTTGGCGAGCTTCCGGCCCATCTCGACACGGCTGAGGTACACGTTCCGGCCGGCGATGTCCGTGTCCGGGCGGGCCAGGTACACGTACTCGAAGACACAGCCCTTGGGCTTCGCTGCCGCGAACCGGGAGGTGCGCAGACCGTTCTCGTCGATGGCGACGAACTCGCCCGGCTCGATCTCGCGGACGTAGCTGGCGCCGCAGATGTCGAGGGCGGCGCTCTCGGAGGCGACGACCCAGCCGCGCTCCAGACGGCCGAGGACCAGCGGGCGGATGCCCTGCGGGTCGCGGGCCGCGTAGAGGGTGTGCTCGTCCATGAAGACGAGCGAGAAGGCGCCGCGCACCTTGGGGAGGACCGCGTGCGCGGCCTCCTCGATGGTCAGCGGCTTGCCGTCCTCGTCGACCTGGGCCGCGAGGAGCGCCGTGAGGAGGTCGGTGTCGTTGGTGGCCGCCACGCGGGGGGAGCGGCCCTCCTGCTTGGGCAGGTCGGCGACCAGCTCGGCGAGCTGCGCCGTGTTGACCAGGTTGCCGTTGTGGCCGAGCGCGATGGAGCCGTGCGCGGTGGCCCGGAACGTCGGCTGGGCGTTCTCCCACACGGAGGCGCCAGTGGTCGAGTAGCGGGCGTGACCGACCGCGATATGACCCTGGAGCGCGCCGAGCGAGGTCTCGTCGAAGACCTGCGAGACGAGGCCCATGTCCTTGAAGACGAGGATCTGGCGGCCGTTGCTGACCGCGATACCCGCGGATTCCTGGCCCCGATGCTGGAGGGCGTAGAGCCCGAAGTACGTGAGCTTTGCGACCTCTTCGCCCGGAGCCCAGACACCGAAGACGCCACACGCGTCCTGGGGGCCCTTCTCACCGGGGAGCAGATCGTGATTGAGTCGACCGTCACCACGTGGCACGCCACCGAGTGTAGGCGAGATCGCGCACTGGTCCGAATCCGGTGATCTCGGATCTCTTCGGTAAGGGGACCCTTGCCCGTGTACGTCACTTGGCCGCGACCGCGCTGAACCCCTTGTCGTTCTCGCTGGTCAACGTGATGGTGCGGTGATCGATCTTGTAATCGACCTCGCCCTTGAAGAGTTCCAGCAGGCTTCGCTCGGTGTCCATGAGTGAGCCGTCGCACATCCTGCGGGTGGTGCCGGGCGTGCCGAGGGTGATCTGACCGTCGCGTACGGTCGCCTTGGCCGTGATCTGGTTGCAGCCGAGGCTGCCGGAGAGCGTGCCGTCCTTCTTGTCGATGCTGAACCAGGCCTTGTCGGCCGCGTCGGACGCCAGGGGCTGAGAGGTCTTCTTGTCGACGAGCGAGGTGATCCTCCACTTCGTGCCGTAGAGCTGGGCGGGCTTCTCCTCGCTGAGGACGACCTTGTCGCCGGCCTTGGAGGTGAGCGTCAGCTTTCCGTCGGCGACCTCCGCCTTGAGCTCCTTGTCGGCGAGGGTGCCGCGGAGGGACTCCTCGAACGTCGCCGGGACGTCGTCGCAGGCCATCTCCGTGGACTGTGCGTTGCCGAACGTGATGCTGTCGCCCTCGACGGTCGCGGTCGACCCGAAGCCGTTGCAGCCGTAGTTGCCGTTGACCTTGCCGTCCTCGGTGATCTCCAGGTAGGCGCCGTCGGGGGCCTGCTCGCTCTTCTTCCCGTCGACGGTGAGGCTGTCAACGGTCCAGTGGACGCCGGTGACGGACAGCTGGGAGCCGCCGGTGTCCGAGCCGACGGAGTCGCTGCCGGCCGTCTCGCTGCCGCAGGCCACCACGAGCGGAAGCAGGGTCAGGGCGGTGAGGGTCAGTCGCTGCTTGTCCATGCCCCTGGGACGGGTGGGGTGGATGACCGGTTCCCCTCGAACTTCGCGGTGGTGGTCAGCCCATGAGGGGCAGCAGATCGCCGAGGTCGGCACGTTCGCCGCTCGCGCTGACGCGCGCCTCGGTGACCGCGGTTGCCCACTCCTCACGCCCTGTCGCGAGCCGGATCCAGGTCAGCGGGTCGGTCTCGACGACGTTGGGCGGGGTGCCGCGCGTGTGCCGCGGCCCCTCGACACACTGCACCACGGCGTACGGCGGCACGCGCACCTCGGTCGAACCGCCGGGCGCCCTCATGGCGAGCGCGTCGGCGAGCAGCCGGGTGCAGGCGGCGAGGGCCTGACGGTCGTACGGGATGTCCAGGCCGGGCACGGCCGCGTTCAGGTCGTCGGTGTGGACGACGAGTTCGAGGGTGCGGGTGACCAGGTAGTCGGCGAGGTTCATGGCGCCGGGACGGGTGGCGAGCAGCCTCTCGCCCGGGGTGGTGGCCAGCCGTTCGCTGAACCGCTGCCCGGTGCGGGTGTACAGCGCGTCGAGGTCCGGGTTCTCGCGGGTGAAGGCGCGGACGCGGTCGGCGTTGGCGTCGGCGAACGCGGCCGTCGCGAACGGCCACTCCAGCAGGGAGAGTTCCGACTTCGCGGGCGGCTCCTGGTCGATGGCCCGGCTGACGGCCTCGACGGCCATCGCGATATGCACGGCGAGCTCCCGCACGGTCCAGTCGCCGAGGCGGGTGGGCAGGGCGAGTTGGTCGGCGCCCAGGGCGCGTACGGCTTCTCGTACGGCCCCGAACTGGGCCAGGACCGCCGTGCGGATCTTGGCGGGGTCGTAGGTACGGGGGCGTTTCCTGGCCGGGGGCATGACAATGAGCCTAGTCCGCCCGGAAGGTGGAGCCGACGGGGAATTCCAGGTCCGTGCAGTCGCGGCGGGCGGCGACGTCGGTGACGTACGCCCTGAAGAGCCGCTCGAAGTGCGGGGCCGCGCGCTCGGACAGGGAGCTGTAGCCGTAGTGCAGGCGCAGGACGTGGACGGCGGGCTCGTCCGCGCAGACGGAGGTGGCCCACCACAGGCCGCTGTCCTTGTGGCGGCCCGCGGTGCCCGGGGCGAGGGGCGAGTCGGTGGCCTTGCTGGAGCCGGTGGAGCCGACGTAGACGCTCGGGGAGTCCTGGTCGTAGAAGGTCTGGACATCGGCCCACCACGCCTCGGAAGGGTCTCCGGAGGGGGCCTCGTCGTCACTGACGCCCTCCGTTCCGGCGTAGGCCGTGTCGAAGAGGGTCCGGGCGCTGTCGGTGGTCAGCAGCAGGGCGCACCGCTCGCGGAAGACGTGCGGGTCGGCAGGGGCGCCCATCGCCTCGTCGGGCATCCAGAGTTGCTCGCGGGAGGGTGACTCCAGGCGCCCGTACCAGGCACAGGTGCCGTCGGCCTTTCCGGCTGCGGTCGGCTCCGGGACGGGCGGCAGCTCGGCGGGGGGCGTGGGCAGACGGCTCGCGCAGCCGAGCCGTTCGGCGAGGTTGCCGGCCGCGGCGACCGCGATGGCCGCCATGCGCTCGCGGTCGCCGGGGGTCGCGGGCTCGGGGTGGTACGACGACATGCCGGTGTAGGCCGCTCCGGCGGTGACCTCGATCCGCTGCGCCGGCTTGCCCCGGTAGGTGCCGTCGGGGCAGTCGAGGCGGACGGTGGTCTCGCTGGGTCCGGCGAGACCGGAGACTTCGGCGCCGACAGGGACCTCCATGCGGGCGAAGCGTTCGGGCAGCTCGCCTTCGGGGCGGGAGACGATGGTGTCGCGGCCGCTGCCCGGGCCCGCGTCGACCATCGCCTCGAACAGCCACGCGCCATAGGCGTCTCCGTCGTCGCCCGCGTTCTGGATCAGGCAGGCGGAGGGAAGGTCTTCCCTGTCGAGGGAGCGGCGGTTGCGCAGCACGGGGTCGGCGTGGTCCATGCCGCGCACCTCGCGCACCGGCACAAGGTCGGCGCAGCCGGCGCCCACGGCCCGGTAGGTCCGCCACTCGTCCCACAGGACCGGGCCGCTCCAGCCGATCCCGGCCACGGCGGTCAGGCACAGCAGCACGTTGACGGACTTGCGCATCCCGTTCGGGACGTCCACCGCCCCCCCCTTTCTGCGGTTACGACGTGAAGGTGGACGCGGCCGGGAGCTTCACGTCCCTGCAGCCGCGGCGGGCGGCGACGTCGGTGACGTACGCCCTGAAGAGCGGCTGGAGCAGCTGCCGTATGTACTTTTCGTACGGGTACTCGACGCTCAGGGTGTGGACGGCGGGCTGTCCGTCGCAGAGGGAGGAGGCCCACCAGACCTTGGCGTCCTTGTCGGCCCCGGCTGTGCCGTGGTCGATGGGCCTCTGCTCGCTGCCGAAGTCCTGCGCCTTGACCTCGTGGGCCTCGTCGCCGAAGTAGGACTCGGTCCGCAGCCACCAGGGTGCTGTCCGCAGCACATCGCGCAAGCTGCTGGAGCCGATCTCGTCCTCGGTGAGGCCGGACCAGATCCTGCTCACCTCCTTGTCGCTCACCGCGAGCAGGCAGCTCTCCTCCAGGGCACGGGCGCCGACCGGTGCGGTCAGGGCGCGGTCGGGCAGGCGCACACGGTCCCGTTCCGCGACGAAGTCGGCGTACCAGCCGCACGATCCCTTCGCGGACTCCGCGTTCACCAGGCGCTCGGTGGGCGTGGGCAGCTCGGCCGGGAGGGCGGGCAGTGTGGCGGCGCAGCCCACCTTGGCCGCCGCCCGCTCCGCGGCGGTGCGGGCCAGTTCGGCGAGGGTGTGACGGTCGGCGTCCGTGACCGGCTCGGTCTCGGAGTACCGGGCCACCGTCATGACGTTGAGGGAGGTCTTGTCGCCCGGCTTGTCGGAGCACAGGGCCTTCACGATGACGAAGTCGTCGTAGTACACGCCGAGCCGCCCGTCACCGAGCGGGTACGGAGCCGACGTGTCGGCCTCGCGCGTGAGGCCGCCGGTCCGGGCCGACATCCGCTCGGAGAAGGGGTCGTCCCATCCGTCGACGATCTGCGCGAACCTGTCGGACGGGGTCGGCCAGACGGAGAGCTTGAAGTGCTCGTACGACGTGCCGGGGTCCCCGACCCGGTATATCAGGCAGCCCGTGGGCATCATGGCCAGCGCGTCCGGATCGTCGAGATCGAACATCGAGTCGTCCGGTTCGCTGCCCGGGCGCGCCCGCGCGGTGCCGCCGTTGAGGCCGAGCACCCGGTCGGGGTCGACCAGTCCCTCGCAGGCCTTTGTGATCTTCTCGCGGCTGGCGGCGCGGTCGAGGTACTCCTCGGTCTCGAGCCACAGGCCCCAGCCGCCCAGGCCGATGCCGAACACCGCGGCGATCACCACGAGCCGGTTGAGGTGATCGCTCCGGCGACTGCCCCGGCCCGGAATCCGCAGGAAGGGCGTCACGCGGCCCTCTTCACACCCACACCGCCCTGCCGCCGGCCCCCAGGCACAGCAAGCAGCACGTTGACGGACCTGCTCACTCACTCCCCCATCCCCCGATGACCGCCGCCGACATTAACACCCGCCTCTGACAGCTCAGACGAACGGCTTCCGGCACCCCGTACTGCCTCGACACGCGTGAAGGCCCCGCCCGTCGGAACGGGTGGGGCCTTCGTGGTCGTACGGACGACTACGCGAGGAGGGCCGGGATGGTCCCCTCGTGCGCCGTACGCAGCTCGTCCAGCGTGAGCGTGAACTCGCCCTGGACCTCCACCGCGTCGCCGTCCACGACACCGATACGGGTGACGGGCAGACCGCGCGCGCCGCACATGTCGTTGAAGCGGACCTCCTCGGAGCGGGGTACGGCGACGACCGCGCGGCCCGCCGACTCCGAGAGGAGGAAGGTGAAGGCGTCGAGCCCGTCCGGTACCACCAGCCGCGCGCCCTTGCCGCCGAGCAGGGCCGACTCGACCACGGCCTGGATCAGACCGCCGTCGGACAGGTCGTGCGCGGAGTCGATCATGCCGTCGCGGGAGGCGGAGATCAGGATCTCGGCGAGCAGCCGCTCACGCTCCAGGTCCACCTGCGGCGGCAGCCCGCCCAGGTGGTCGTGGACCACCTGCGACCAGGCCGAACCACCGAACTCCTCACGGGTGTCGCCGAGGAGGTAGAGCAGCTGCCCCTCCTCCTGGAAGGCCACCGGCGTACGGCGCGCCACATCGTCGATGACGCCGAGGACCGCGACGACCGGCGTCGGGTGGATCGCCGCCTCGCCCGTCTGGTTGTACAGCGACACGTTGCCGCCGGTCACCGGAGTGCCCAGCTGCTGACAGGCGTCGGCGAGTCCACGGACGGCCTCGGCGAACTGCCACATCACCGCCGGGTCCTCGGGCGAGCCGAAGTTCAGGCAGTCGGAGACCGCGAGCGGCTTGGCGCCGGTGGTGGCGACGTTGCGGTACGCCTCCGCCAGCGCGAGCTGTGCGCCCGCGTACGGGTCGAGCTTCGCGTACCGGCCGTTGCCGTCGGTCGCGAGGGCGACACCGAGGCCGGACTCCTCGTCGATGCGGATCATCCCGGAGTCCTCGGGCTGGGCGAGAACCGTGTTGCCCTGCACGAAGTGGTCGTACTGGGAGGTGATCCAGGACTTGGAGGCCTGGTTGGGAGACGCCACCAGCTTCAGGACCTGGTCCTTGAGCTCCTCTGACGTCGCCGGGCGGGGCAGCTTGTTCGCGTCGTCCGACTGGAGCTCGTCCTGCCAGGACGGGCGGGCGTACGGGCGCTCGTAGACGGGGCCGTCGTGCGCGACCGTACGCGGGTCGACGTCGACGATCTTGCCGCCGTGCCAGTAGATCTCCAGGCGGTCGCCGTCGGTCACCTCGCCGATGACGGTGGCGATGACGTCCCACTTGTCGCAGATCTCGAGGAAGCGGTCGACCTTGTCCGGCTCGACGACCGCGCACATGCGCTCCTGCGACTCGCTCATGAGGATCTCCTCAGGAGAGAGGGTCGAGTCGCGCAGGGGGACGTCGTCCAGCGTGACGCGCATCCCGCCGGAGCCGTTGGAGGCGAGCTCGGACGTCGCGCAGGACAGACCGGCAGCGCCGAGGTCCTGGATACCGACGACCAGCTTCTCCTGGAAGGCCTCCAGGGTGCACTCGATGAGGAGCTTCTCCTGGAAGGGGTCGCCGACCTGGACCGCGGGGCGCTTGGAGGGCTTGGCGTCGTCGAAGGTCTCGGAGGCGAGGATGGAGGCGCCGCCGATACCGTCACCGCCCGTGCGGGCCCCGTACAGGATGACCTTGTTGCCCGCGCCGGAGGCCTTGGCGAGGTGGATGTCCTCGTGCCGCATCACACCGACGCACCCGGCGTTGACCAGCGGGTTGCCCTGGTAGCAGGCGTCGAAGACGACCTCGCCGCCGATGTTGGGCAGGCCCAGGCAGTTGCCGTAGCCGCCGATGCCGGCGACGACACCGGGCAGCACGCGCTTGGTGTCGGGGTGGTCCGCCGCACCGAACCGCAGCGGGTCGACGACGGCGACCGGCCGCGCGCCCATCGCGATGATGTCGCGCACGATGCCGCCGACGCCCGTGGCCGCGCCCTGGTAGGGCTCGACATACGACGGGTGGTTGTGCGACTCGACCTTGAAGGTGACCGCGTAGCCCTGGCCGACGTCCACGACGCCGGCGTTCTCACCGATGCCGACGAGCAGGGCGTCGGACTGCGGGGCCTTCTCGCCGAACTGGCGGAGGTGGACCTTGGAGGACTTGTACGAACAGTGCTCGGACCACATGACCGAGTACATGGCGAGCTCGGCGCCGGTCGGGCGGCGGCCGAGGATCCCGAGGATCCGCTCGTACTCGTCCTTCTTCAGACCCAGTTCGGCCCAGGGCAGCTCGACGTCGGGGGTCTCGGCCGCGTGCTCGACCGTGTCCAGAGGCGTCTTGCTCATGCGGTGACCAGCTTCTTGAGGATCGAGGTGAAGAAGGGGAGGCCGTCGGTGCGGCCGGTGCCGATCAGCGGCTCGACGGCGTGCTCGGGGTGCGGCATCAGACCGACGACGTTGCCGGCCTCGTTGGTGATGCCGGCGATGTCGTTGAGCGAGCCGTTGGGGTTGAAGTCCAGGTACCGGAACGCGACCCGGCCCTCGGCCTCGAGCATGTCGAGGGTGCGCTCGTCGGCGACGTACCGCCCGTCCATGTTCTTCAGCGGGATGTGGATCTCCTGGCCCTCGCTGTAGTCGCTGGTCCAGGAGGTCGTGGCGTTCTCCACCCGCAGCCGCTGGTCACGGCAGATGAAGTGCAGGTGGTCGTTGCCGAGCATCGCGCCGGGCAGCAGATGGGCCTCGGTGAGGATCTGGAAGCCGTTGCAGATACCGAGCACGGGAAGGCCGGACTTCGCCTGCTCGATGATCGTCTCCATCACCGGCGAGAAGCGGGCGATGGCCCCGGCACGCAGATAGTCGCCATAGGAGAAACCACCGCACAGCACCACCGCGTCGACCTGCTTGAGGTCCTTGTCCTTGTGCCAGAGAGCGACCGGTTCCGCACCGGCGATCCTGATCGCACGCTGTGTGTCCCGGTCGTCGAGGCTGCCCGGGAAAGTGACGACGCCAATACGAGCGGTCACTTTCCGGCCCCCGCCTTCTCTTCCTCCACCTTCACGGTGAAGTCCTCGATCACGGTGTTGGCGAGGAAGGATTCCGCCAGTTCGTGGATGCGGGCGAGCGCGGCCTCGTCCACCGGTCCGTCCACTTCCAGTTCGAAACGCTTTCCCTGACGTACGTCGGAGACGCCCTCGAAACCGAGGCGCGGCAGCGCGCGCTGCACCGCCTGGCCCTGGGGGTCGAGGATCTCCGGCTTGAGCATGACGTCGACTACGACGCGTGCCACTGGCACTCCCGGTGTGTGGTGCTGAGCAGGTTCCTTCAGACTACCCGCACCGAATTTCTACGCGGGTAGATTCGTAGGAATCTACGTGAGCACCATCACGATCCGGTATCAAGGGGCACCCTTCGGGGAAACTTCCGGGAAAGATCCGGGATACCCATTGCGCAACGGACAGGCCCACGGTTTTAGTCGGGCTTCACATTGCAATGCGGGGCCCTGTACAAAAGAATTGGCAATAGCCGATACTTTGCCCAATACCCCAATTACAGTCGGACAGCCGACATCTCGTCCACCTACTCCATGGCGTACCAGCACGTCATGCACGTCATGGAGGTGATCGCAACGGCGAGATGCCGCACGAAGGGACCGATATTCGTGGCGCAGCGTGTCGTAGTCACTCTCTTCGACGACATCGACGGCTCTGAAGCGGCGGAAACGATCGCCTTCGGACTCGACGGCAAGTCGTACGAGATCGACCTCAATCAAGCCAATGCCAAGGAGCTGCGCGAGGCCCTGGCTCCGTACGTCGAGGCAGGCCGCAAGCGGTCGAAGTCCGGCAAGACCTACCAGCAGACCGACGTGGCCCCCGACCCGGCCGCCGTCCGCGCCTGGGCCCAGTCCCACAAGATGGACGTTCCCGCGCGCGGGAGGATCCCGAAGAAGGTGTACGAGGCGTTCGCTGCGGCGCGTTGAGGGGTCCGTCTCCCTGGGGGGAGGAGGGACCTCGGCGCGGCTGGCTGGTCGGGGGCGGCTGTGCTGTGCCGCCGAGTTGCCTGGTTCCTGGGGCGCCGGGCTGGTGAGCTGCCTGGCTGGCGAGTTGCCTGGTTGCTGGGCTGCCGGGCGGTGACCAGGGGGTGACTGTGCGGGTCGGTGAGTTCGGTGCGCTGGGTCGGTGAGCCGGTGAGTTCGGTGAGCCGGTGAGTAGTGCGGGCGGGGGCGGCGACGCCCCCTGCCGCCCCATCCCTGAGGGCTGTGCCCCCAGACCCCACTTGCCGGCTTGACGGCCTCGCCCCTGGCAGGGTGCCCCTCGGCCCGGTTGTCGAGGGGGGCGCCGGTGGCCGGTCATCCGGGCCTGCGGACAACCGACTTGCGCAGCACCCCTGCTGATCAGCTAGAGTCTGGAGCACGCCGAGGGGCAAGGCCGAAAGGCCCGGCTCACGGAGTCACGCGGGTGTAGTTCAGTAGTAGAACATCCCCCTTCCAGGGGGAAGGCGCAGTGTGCAATTCCTGTCACCCGCTCTGCATCGCCGGTCGGACCACTGTTGTGGATCAGGTAGGCTGGTGCTCGCACCGATCGGTGAGAGCCGGTCGGGGGCAATGCGGACGTAGCTCAGTTGGTAGAGCGCAACCTTGCCAAGGTTGAGGTCGCGAGTTCGAGCCTCGTCGTCCGCTCCAGGAAGCAAAGGCTCCGGTCGAATGACCGGGGCCTTTCTCGTGTTCCTGACCTGTGGGCTGCCCCCGCCTGAGGCTTTCGGGGCCGACTGCCCTTCTTGATCTCCTGTCTCTCCGCACCAGCCGGGCCCGCTCCGCGAGTCTCGTCTCTCCTGATCCACTGGCTCCTCCTGCCCTCTCAGCTCCTCAAGTGCGCTTGGATCTGACATTTGTCATGGGGAGTGATGACAGGTCGCACTGCTGTCGGGGCCGGACGGCGGGGACGCTGGAGGCATGGACATGAACCAGCACGAGCACGTGATCGAAGTCACTGATCTGCGGCGCGTGTACGGGGGCGGTTTCGAGGCCGTGCGGGGGATCACGTTCTCCGTCGACCGGGGGGAACTCTTCGCGCTCCTGGGCACGAACGGCGCGGGCAAGACGTCGACGGTCGAGTTACTGGAAGGGCTCGCACCACCGGCCGGGGGAAGCGCACGGGTCCTCGGGCACGATCCGTACGAGGAGCGATCGAAGGTCCGGCCGCGTATCGGCGTGATGCTGCAGGAGGGCGGCTTCCCCTCCGAGCTGACCGTCTCGGAGACGGTACGGATGTGGGCGGGCTGCACGAGCGGGGCGCGTCCCACGGGGGAGGCCCTGGAGCTGGTCGGCCTCGGGCGGCGGTCCGGGGTGCGGGTGAAGCAGCTGTCCGGGGGTGAGAAGCGGCGGCTCGACCTGGCGCTCGCGCTCCTCGGCCGCCCCGACGTCCTCTTCCTCGACGAGCCGACGACCGGGCTCGACGCCGAAGGGCGCCAGGAGACCTGGGAGCTGGTGCGCGAGTTGCGTGACGGTGGGACGACGGTTCTGCTCACCACGCACTACCTGGCGGAGGCGGAGGAGCTGGCCGACCGTCTGGCGATCCTTCACGAGGGCCGTATAGCCGCGAGCGGCACCCCCGCGGAGGTGACCGCGTCCCAGCCCTCCCGCATCACCTTCGAGTTGCCGGACAACTACTTCCTGGGCGACCTGCCCCCACTGGCCGAACTCGGCGTGACCGACCACGATACGGACGGCCGCACGGTCCGGCTCCGCACCCATGAACTCCAGCGCACCGCCACCCGGCTGCTGCTGTGGGCCGAGCGCGCCCGCGTCGAGCTGCGCGGCCTCGACGTTCGCTCGGCGTCCCTGGAGGAGGCGTTCCTGCGGATAGCCCGCGAGGCTGCGGGGACGTCAGCTTCCTCCAGTGGCGCGGAGATGGCCACGGACGCCCAGGGATCTCGGGATGGCACGAAGGCCGGAAACGCGAAGGCCGGAAAGGGGACTGCGGCGTGAGCGCGTCGACAAGCATGCGTACGGGTGCTCCCGCGAGTGCGGGGACCACGACGCCCGCCGGGCGTATGGCGGCCTTGGCGCGGGCCGAGTTGACCCTGCTGAGTCGCACGAAGGCGACGCTGTTCGCGGCGTTGTTCGTGCCACTGGTCCTGCCGTTCACTCTGCGGTCGGCGGTCGACGAGATGGACCTGGACGGCACCGGTCTCTCGGTCGGCTCCGTCCTGCTGCCCTCGGCCATAGGCTTCTCGCTGCTCTTCGCGGTCTACAGCTCCCTGGTCACCGTGTACGCGGCCCGGCGTGAGGAGCTCGTGCTCAAGCGGCTGCGCACGGGGGAGTTGCGGGACTCGGAGATCCTCGCGGGCGCGGCGTTGCCGTCGGTGGCGATAGGCCTCGTCCAGTGCGTGGTCCTGAGCGCCGCCTGCGCCGCGCTTCTGGACCTCGGTGTCCCCCAGGCGCCGCATCTCGCCCTCGTGGGGCTGCTGTTGGGACTCGTCATGTGGCCCGCTCTCGCGGCCGTCGTATCAAGCTTCAGTAGGAGCGTGGAGGGTGCCCAGGTCGCGGCCATGCCCCTGTTGCTGATCTCGATGCTCGCGTCGGGCACGCTCGTCCCGCTCGAGATCCTGCCCGACCGCCTGGCCTCGCTGTGCGAACTGCTGCCGCTGACCCCGGTGGTCACCCTCATACGCGGTGGCTGGACCGGGGACCTGTCGGCGTACGACGCCCTGGGTGCCGTCGCCACGGCCGTGGCCTGGATTGTGCTCGCGGTGTTTGCTGTACGACGGTGGTTCCGATGGGAGCCACGGCGATGAGGGGAGCGGTGCCATGCGCGGCGCGAGTGCGTGGTGGCGGGGGAAGAGCACGCCGGCGAAGGTGGAGACTTACACGCGCTGGTCGTTCCACTTCTTCGCACTGATCGAGACCGGCGCGCTCGGGCTGATGCCCATCGGCACCCTGCCGCTGACGTTCGCGGGGTGGTTGTTCCTGCTGGTGTGCGCGCATGCCGTGCTGGGGGCGGTGACCGCGGCCCGGGGGCTCGACTGGACGCGTGGCAGCCGGGAGCAGCCCAGGCGCCTCCTCTGTGCGCTCGGCCTGGCCACGGCGTTACTCGGGATCGGCGCGATCGCCCTCGCACGGTACGGGCCGGGCGGTTCGGACGGCGCGAGCGCGGCGGGCTCGACCCTCGTCGGTGTCCTGGCCTTCGGCGTCGGCAACATCGCGCTCGGCGTGCGCAGTCGGCGGCGGGTCCTCGCGCTCGTCATCGGCTTCACGGTCGGCACGGGGGCCGTGTCGTTCCTGCTGGGCGTCTCCGGGCCGGTGGCGCTGGCCACGGCGGTCGCGGTGCTGGTGGCCACCGGGTTCCTCTCCTTCACCTCGACGTTCTCGGTGTGGCTGCTCAACTCGGTGTACGAGCTGGACGAGGCGCGGGAGACCCGGGCCCGGCTCGCCGTCGCCGAGGAGCGCCTTCGTTTCGGGCGGGATCTGCACGACGTGATGGGCCGGAACCTGGCGGTGATAGCGCTGAAGAGCGAGCTGGCCGTCCAGTTGGCACGGCGTGAGCGGCCCGAGGCGCTCAACCAGATGATCGAGGTGCAGCGGATAGCGCAGGAGACCCAGCGGGAGGTGCGCGCAGTGGTGCGCGGCTACCGCGAGGCCGATCTCGGTGCCGAGCTGGCCGGCGCGCAGGGCGTGTTGGCGGCTGCCGGCATCGAGTGCGAGGTCAGGGGTTCGGCCGCGGGACTGCCCCCGCAGATCCAGTCGGCGCTCGGCTGGGTCGTACGGGAGGCAACGACGAACGTTCTGCGGCACGGGGACGCGGCGCAGTGCTGCGTGACGCTGCGGGTGCGGGAGGACAGGGTCGTGCTCACCGTCCAGAACGACGGGGCGCCCGAGCCCGTGCCGACGGGTGAGCGCTCCGGGCCCGGCCCGGTGCGCGGGGGCTCCGGGCTGGCCGGTCTACGCGAGCGGCTGTCGGAGGTCGGCGGCACCCTGAGCACGGAGCCCTGCGCCGGGGGCCTGTTCCGACTGACCGCGGAGGTCCCGCTGCCGGGTTCTTCCTCGTCTCGCGTGCCGGGGCCCGCGGAGGGTCAGCGGTCGGTGAGAAGGGGCGGGGCAGTGACCGGCGTACGGTCCGTGAGCGAGTTCTCGGGCGTGAGCGAGGCGGCCGACAGCGGGATCGCGGGTGCGAGCGAGGCGGCCGACAGCGGAATCGCGGGTGCGAGCAAGGTGACCGAGAGCGAGATCGTGGGCGTGGGCGGCGTTTCGGCCGTAAGCGATGTTGCGACCGTGGGTGAGGTTTCGGCCGTGCGTGCGGCCTCACCGAGAGTGGTATGAACCGAGTCCGTGCGGCGAGCGCCTGAGCGTGTGAGCCCGATCAGTTCCCTGTGCACCACCCACCCAGGAGTGAGGTCCCTGCATGACGTCCTCGACGTCCGCCCCACCCGTTCGGCTGTTGCTGGCCGACGACGAGCACCTGATCCGGGGCGCGCTGGCCGCGTTGCTCGCGCTGGAGGACGACCTGGTGGTGGTGGCGGAAGCGGCGACCGGTCCGGAGGCGCTGGCGATGGCACGCGCCCACGCTCCCGATGTGGCGGTGCTCGATCTGCAGATGCCGGGGGCGGACGGTGTGAAGGTGGCCACATCCCTGCGGACCGAACTGCCGGACTGCCAGGTGTTGATCGTGACCAGTCATGGCCGGCCGGGACATCTGAAGCGGGCGCTCGCGGCAGGTGTGCGCGGATTCGTCCCGAAGACCGTCAGCGCACAGCGGCTCGCGGAGATCATCCGTACGGTGCACGCGGGAAACCGTTACGTGGATCCCGAGTTGGCCGCCGACGCGATCTCCACCGGTGACTCGCCGCTGACCGTGCGGGAGGCCGAGGTACTGGAGCTGGCCGCCGACGGGGCGCCGGTCGCGGAGATCGCCGAGCGGGCCGCGCTGTCACAGGGGACCGTGCGGAACTATCTGTCGTCGGCTCTCTCCAAGCTCGGGGCGGAGAACCGTCATGCGGCAGTACGTCTCGCACGTGAGCGAGGTTGGGTATAGTTGCTCTCGCGCCACGGCGCAGTGCGGACGTAGCTCAGTTGGTAGAGCGCAACCTTGCCAAGGTTGAGGTCGCGAGTTCGAGCCTCGTCGTCCGCTCCAGTGAGCAGAGGCCCCGGTCACATGGCGGATTCAAGGGGTCGTCGCAACACGCGGTGAGTTGATCAAGCCGCGAGCAGTTTAGACAGACGCTCGGCTGGGGTCTCCCAGCCGAGCGTTTTGCGTGGGCGGCTGTTGAGTTCGGCGGCGACG
>NZ_VJZE01000379.1 GCF_009377205.1 Streptomyces phyllanthi | reverse complement strand
TCAGCTGTGTATAACAGACAGGGGCGGTGGGGCTGCTGGGGCAGGCCGTCTCGGAGACGCACGGCGACCTGCGCGCCCGCTGGCACTCGGTGCTCAGCGTCCTCTCCGGGCGGGACACGGTCCCCGGTGTCATCCGGGGGCGGGCCGTCCGTCTGCTGCTGGACGACGGGGAACTGGGGCAGGACGAGACCGCTCGGCTGATGTCGCTGGTGCTGTCGCCCGGGACGGCACCGGCCGACGCGGCCGCGTGGATCGAGGGGTTCGTCGGGGGAGGAGCCGGCGGGGGGATGCTGCTCGTGCACGACGAGCGGCTGCTCGGGCTGGTGGACGCGTGGCTGACGGGGGTGCCACAGGAGGCGTTCACCGACGTACTGCCGTTGCTGCGGCGGACGTTCTCGGCGTACGAGCCCGGGGTACGCCGGACCCTCGGCGAGCTGGTCCGACGCGGGCCGGGAGCGCGGGCCGCCGCCACGGCCGTCGGCTCCGGGATACCGGGCTTCGCCCCCGGGCTCGAGACCGGGCGGGCGGACGCCGTACTGCCGGTACTGCGCCTGCTGCTGGGGCTGGACGAGGAGGGCACGGCCGGGGAGGCCGGCGGCCGCGGCCTCGGGGACAGCACCGGTGGTGCCGGAAGCGACGGCACTGGCGGTGCGTACTTCAGCGACGACCTTGTGGGGGTGGGCCGATGAGTACCGGGACGACGAGCGGGCCGGCGGTGAGCGAGGAGTTGGCCGCCGCGGACGAGCGGCTGCGGCGGTGGCGGCTCGTGCTCGGGGGTGACACGGCCGACGGGACGGGGTGCGCGCTCTCCGGGCGGGATGCGGCCATGGACGGTGCGCTCACCGCGCTCTACGGGAAGGGCGACAAACCGCAGGCGGGGCGGGAGCGTTCGGCGGGGCTTGGCGCGTCGGCGCCGTCCGTCGCACGCTGGCTCGGTGACATCAGGACGTACTTCCCCTCGTCCGTCGTGCAGGTCATGCAAAGGGACGCCATCGACCGGCTCGGGCTCTCCACGCTGCTGCTGGAACCGGAGATGCTGGAGGCGGTGGAGGCCGACGTGCACCTTGTCGGCACGCTGCTCTCCCTCAACAAGGCGATGCCCGAGACGACCAAGGAGACCGCGCGGGCCGTGGTGCGCAAGGTCGTCGAGGACCTGGAGAAGCGGCTCGCCACCCGTACACGGGCCACCCTCACGGGCGCTCTGGACCGCAGCGCCCGCGTCACCCGCCCCCGCCACCACGACATCGACTGGAACCGCACGATCGCGGCCAACCTGAGGAACTACCTGCCGGAGTACCGGACGGTGGTGCCCGATCGGCTCATCGGGTACGGGCGGGCCTCGCAGTCGGTGAAGAAAGAGGTCATCCTCTGCATCGACCAGTCGGGTTCGATGGCGGCGTCCGTCGTCTACGCATCGGTCTTCGGCGCCGTGCTCGCCTCGATGCGGTCCATCAACACCCGGCTAGTCGTCTTCGACACGGCCGTCGTCGACCTCACGGACCAGCTGGACGATCCGGTCGATGTCCTGTTCGGTACGCAGCTCGGCGGCGGCACGGACATCAACAGGGCGCTCGCGTACTGCCAGTCGCAGATAACCCGGCCCGCGGAGACGGTGGTCGTACTGATCAGCGACCTCTACGAGGGCGGGATACGCAACGAGATGCTGAAGCGGGTGGCGGCGATGAAGGCGTCGGGAGTGCAGTTCGTGACGCTGCTCGCGCTCTCCGACGAGGGAGCGCCCGCGTACGACAGGGAGCACGCGGCGGCGCTTGCGGCCCTGGGCGCACCGGCGTTCGCGTGTACGCCGGACCTCTTCCCCGAGGTCATGGCGGCGGCCATCGAGAAGCGGCCGCTGCCCGTGCCGGACGCCATGTGACCTGACGTGGCCTGACATGGCCTGGCATGCCGGGGGATCACGGGAACCGACACCTGACTGCCTGTGGACGTACGCCGCACAGCACGTGAGCCGATACCTGGGCAGCGCGTGAGGAGACGGGAGGAGAAGTAAACAGGTGCGAGAAAGGGGACATGACTACCCATCGGTAACGGAGGGCTTGCGCAACCTCGGGAGTTCCGTGCGAGGATCGGCGGCACCTGTTCACAGCCTTCGAACCGCTTCACGTCTTCGAACAGTTCGTCCCTTTGGACAGTTCGCCCAGCTCGCCGGTGTCCGGCGGGCGCGCCCCGTGCCGTACGCCGTCATCCCGCCCGTGGGAGGGCTCTCCCGTTGACTTCCCCAGCCGCACTGCCCTGTGCCGGTGCCGCTCTGCGCATGATGCGTGGGGCGGTCGGGCGGCGTGTGCTGCAGATCGTGCTGCTGGTGGGAGGGCTGTTCGCGCTGGGGTTCCTCTGCGGGGAACAGGCGCACGCGGCGGACGGGACCTCGCCGGGGGCGGCGACGGTCGTGGTGACCACGCCGTCGTCCGAGGCCGTTCGGTCCGTGGGGGAGGCGGTCGGCACGGCCGGACGGGAGGTCGAGCCCACCAGCACGACCACCAGCGCGACCATCAGGATGACCACCAGCACGACTGGTGAAGCTCCCGCTCGTACGCGGCCTGTCGCCCCAGCTGTCCCTGCGGCCGATCCGGTGACTGATCGGGTGACCGGCTCTGTGGCCACCGTCGGTCGGGTCGTACGGCCGGTGGGCGATTACGTCGTGGAGCCGGTCACCGAGCAGGTGGTGCGGCCCGTGGGTGACCTCGTCGAGACGGTCACCGACGGTCTGGCGGGCGGAGCCCCGCAGTTCCCCTCGCTGCCGGGGATGCCGTCGACGCCCGGTCTCCCGGAGATGCCGGGGATACCCGGGTACACCCTGCCGATCGGTACGACGCCGCAGCAGCCCGGCGAGGCTGCGTCCGAGCAGCCCGACGTGGCCGAGCGCGGTGACGGTGCCGAGGAGCGGTCGGCCCTTCGGGCGGGCGCGGCGTACGGGCCGCGGTTCCTCGACGGCACGCCACCGGCCGTGTCCGCGGCGCCCCGCGATCTGCAGGTCGCCCACGCCGCACAGGCGCCCGTGCAGGAGACGCCGGGCGGTGACCCCGCCGGTGCGCTCGGCCGGCACACGGCGGTCGACAACGGCGGGTCGCGGCACGGTGAGCCGCACGCCGTCACCCTGAACCACCGGGCTCCGATGAGCCTCGTGCCCGGCGTCACCGCGGCCGTCGCCGCGGACGGGACCCGGGACAGGCACCGGGACATCCCCGAGTTCCCCGGCTAGGACAGCCCTCCCTCCACCACCGCCGGACCTGCCGCGCTGGGGCGGAACAGGTCTGCCCGCCGTCCGGGCGCCCCTGCGAATCCCGGACGGACACCACCGGAGCCGGAACACGCCACAGCACCGACACCGCAAGGCGACCGGAGTCGTAGCCGGAACCCGCATCTGTTCCCCGGAGTTCCGGCCCTCCCGAGTCCGAGGGGTGCGCCGCGCCCGGTTCCCCCAGTCCCGTGATCCCGGTTCTGATCCGGGTCCTCATCCCGGTCCTCCCGAAGGATTTGACGCACATATGAACAAGAACATCCGCCGCTCGATCGTGATAGCCGCCGGAGTGACCGGCGCGTGGGCGCTCGGTTCCAGCGTGGCCGGCGCGGACGAGCTGCCCTCGTCGGCCGTGACCGTGCCCGACGTCTCCGTCGACACCGAGGACACGCCCGGCACGGTCACCGGCACCGTCGGCGAGGTCGTCACCGATGTGACGGACACCGTCTCCGGCGTGACCGACGCGGCCAGGAGCAGCGACAGCGGTTCCACCGTCACGGACACCGCGGTCACGGCCGGGTCCACGGTCGCCGTCGGCACCGTCGAGGTCAGCGAGGCGAAGAAGGCCGCCACGACGGAAGTCACCGCCGCCACGACGGAGGCCACCGCCCTCACGTCCAGGTCCACCCGAACCACGGCGGACCGGGCCCGCCGTTACGTGGACGCCGAGGTTCCGCAGGGCGCGCGTCTTTCCGCGAAGGTGTCCGAGACCGTCAGCACGTCCGAGGATCTCGAGGGCGAGGTCGACTACCTCTTCGGTCCCCTCGGTGCCTTCGCTCCGGAGCTGGAGGAGGCGCTCGCCGCCGCGCAGACCCGGCTCCAGAACACGAGGTACACGGCGGAGGGCGTGATCCAGCGGAAGACCCAGGCCGTCACGGCGGGAGCCGGACGTACGGCCGGTGCCACGCGGACCGCCGTCCGGGCCGCCGTCCAGACCGCCGCCACCGGCGCCGAGGACCGCCTCACCGGTACGGCCACCACGGCCCGTGAGCAGGCCCGGACGCAGGCCGGCAGCGTGACGACGGCCACCTGGGGCACTGTCTCCGCCGTCCCGAGCCATGTCACGAGCACGGTCCAGGGGGTCCCGGCCCAGGTCACCCCCGTTGTCGAGGGCGTACCCGCCACCGTCACCCCGGTCGTCGACGAGACCACCGCGGTCGCCGTGCCCCCGGTCGTCGGCACCGTCACCCACGGTGTCACCCCGATCGCGGGCCACGCCGTCGGCAACGTCACCGGGCTCGCCGACCGGACCACCGCCCACGCGGGCACGCTCGCGTACCAGGCAGTGGCCGACGCTGCGGCACTCGCCCGGCAGACCGTCGCCGACGCGCAGGCCCTCGCCGGCCGGGCCACGGCCGGGGCCGGCACCCTCACGTACGGCGTCACGGGAGACGCCACCGTGGTCGCCGGGCAGGCCGTCGCGGACCTCCCGCCGTACGCGACCGGGGTCGCGGGTCAGATCGTCGGCGACACCACCGGTTCCCTGCTCCCGCCGGTCGCCCACACCGCCGTCCACGGCGTCGTGCCCGTCGCGGGGCAGGCGGTGGCGGACACGGGCGGGGTGGCGTACGGCGTGACGGACGACGCGCGGCCGTTCGCCCAGAACGTGGCCGGGGAGGTCCAGCCGCTGGCCACCGGCCTCGTCCGGGACCAGGCCGGGCCGTTCGCGCAGGGCCTCGTCACCGACGAGGCCACGCCGTTCGCGTACGGCACGGCGGGCGCCGTGCAGCCGGTCGTCGAGGCCGTCGTCGGCTACGCGCAGCCGGTCGTGGCGGGTGCCGGCGGCGGCGCGACGGACCTGGTGTACGGCGTGACGGGCGAGGTGCCGCCGTTCGCGCAGAACGTCGTCGGCGAGACCGCCCCCGTGACCGGCCAGGTCGCCCCGTTCGCGCAGGACCTCACCGGCACGGTCCAGTCCACCGGTGGCCCGCTCCTCGGCAACGCCGCCACCGGGGCCGAGGGCGTCGCCGAGTCGATCACACCGAGCTACCTGCCGGACGCGCAGCACGCCGCTCAGTACGGCCAGTACAGCCAGTACAGCCAGTACGGCGAGTACAGCCAGCACAGCTAGTACGCCCGGTACAGCCGACCCCACCGATTTCAACGACTCCACCGGGAGAAACCGGTACGGCCGAATCCATCGGCCGTACCGCGGGTACGGCCGAAGCCGTCGGCCGTACCCGACCGAATCCCGGCGGAAGGCGGTGAGTGGTCCCCATTGGGGTGGGGACCACCCGCCCTGGGCCCTTCAGAGCCATTGGAGGACCTTGCAGGGGTCTCACCGGGTCAACCCCAGCCCGGTGAGGCCCCGACCTGCCCCGGACGGGCCGAATCTGTGACAGGTATCACCGCTCATGTGTGATCTGCGATTTAGAGCCCCCTGCCCGACGGGGATAACCTGCGAGACGGACATGCCGCGCGCTCGGACACCGTGTGCGCCTCCCTTGTGACATACAGCGGACGTCACGTTGCCCTTCGCGGCACGCCCACGCATCCAACGAACCGCTAGATCACTGATAGGGACGGAAGCGCGTGGACCTGTTCGAGTACCAGGCGAGGGACCTCTTCGCCAAGCACGGTGTACCGGTGCTGGCCGGTGAAGTCATCGACACGCCTGAGGGGGCGCGCGAGATCACCGAGCGGCTGGGCGGCAAGTCGGTCGTCAAGGCGCAGGTGAAGGTCGGTGGTCGCGGCAAGGCCGGTGGTGTCAAGCTGGCCGCCACCCCGGATGAGGCCGTCGCCCGCGCGACGGACATCCTCGGCATGGACATCAAGGGCCACACGGTCCACAAGGTGATGATCGCCGAGACGGCTCCGGAGATCGTCGAGGAGTACTACGTCTCCTACCTCCTCGACCGCACGAACCGCACCTTCCTCGCCATGGCCTCCGTCGCCGGTGGCATGGACATCGAGGAAGTCGCCGCGACGACCCCCGAGAAGCTCGCCAAGATCCCGGTCGACTCCAACTCCGGCGTCACCAAGGAGAAGGCGCAGGAGATCGTGGCCGCGGGCCAGTTCCCGGCCGAGGTCGCCGACAAGGTCGCCGATGTCCTGGTGACCCTCTGGGACGTCTTCGTCAAGGAGGACGCCCTCCTCGTCGAGGTCAACCCGCTCGCCAAGGTCGCCTCCGGTGACGTCCTCGCCCTCGACGGCAAGGTCTCCCTGGACGC
This sequence comes from Streptomyces phyllanthi, assembly GCF_009377205.1. Lineage (GTDB taxonomy): Bacteria > Actinomycetota > Actinomycetes > Streptomycetales > Streptomycetaceae > Streptomyces > Streptomyces phyllanthi. Next base: position 2,916 of record NZ_VJZE01000379.1, on the reverse strand, counting down.
GAACGCCGAGTTCCGTCACCCGGAGTTCGAGGAGCTCGAGGACAAGGCGGCGGCCAACCCGCTCGAGGCCGCGGCCAAGGCCAAGGGCCTCAACTACGTGAAGCTCGAGGGCGAGGTCGGCATCATCGGCAACGGTGCCGGTCTGGTCATGTCCACCCTCGACGTGGTCGCGTACGCCGGTGAGGCCCACAAGGGCGTCAAGCCGGCCAACTTCCTCGACATCGGCGGTGGCGCCTCCGCCGAGGTCATGGCGAACGGCCTGGAGATCATCCTGGGCGACCCGGACGTCAAGTCCGTCTTCGTGAACGTCTTCGGTGGCATCACCGCGTGCGACGCCGTCGCCAACGGCATCGTGCAGGCCCTGGAGCTGCTGAAGAGCAAGGGCGAAGAGGTCAACAAGCCGCTGGTCGTGCGCCTCGACGGCAACAACGCCGAGCTGGGCCGCAAGATCCTGACGGACGCCAACCACCCGCTCGTGCAGCAGGTGGACACCATGGACGGCGCGGCCGACAAGGCCGCCGAGCTGGCTGCGGCCGCGAAGTAAGGGACGAGGTCACAGAACACCATGGCTATCTTCCTCACCAAGGAATCCAAGGTCATCGTCCAGGGCATGACCGGCTCCGAGGGCCAGAAGCACACCAAGCGCATGCTGGCCTCCGGCACGAACATCGTCGGTGGCGTCAACCCCCGCAAGGCGGGCACGACCGTCGACTTCGACGGCACGGAGATCCCGGTATTCGGGTCGGTCGCCGACGCGATCGAGAAGACCGGCGCCGACGTCACGGTCATCTTCGTCCCGGAGAAGTTCACCAAGGACGCGGTCGTCGAGGCCATCGACGCCGAGATCCCGCTCGCGGTCGTCATCACCGAGGGCATCGCGGTCCACGACACGGCCTCCTTCTGGGCGTACGCGCAGGAGAAGGGCAACAAGACCCGCATCGTCGGCCCGAACTGCCCCGGCCTGATCACCCCCGGTCAGTCGAACGCCGGCATCATCCCGGCCGACATCACCAAGCCGGGCCGTATCGGCCTGGTGTCGAAGTCCGGCACGCTGACGTACCAGATGATGTACGAGCTCCGCGACATCGGCTTCAGCTCCTGCGTCGGCATCGGCGGTGACCCGATCATCGGCACCACCCACATCGACGCGCTCGCCGCGTTCCAGGCCGACCCCGACACCGACCTGATCGTGATGATCGGTGAGATCGGCGGCGACGCCGAGGAGCGCGCGGCCGACTTCATCAAGGCCAACGTGACCAAGCCGGTCGTCGGCTACGTCGCCGGCTTCACGGCGCCCGAGGGCAAGACCATGGGCCACGCCGGCGCCATCGTCTCCGGCTCCTCCGGCACGGCCCAGGCCAAGAAGGAAGCCCTGGAGGCCGCGGGCGTCAAGGTCGGCAAGACCCCGACCGAGACGGCGAAGCTCGCGCGCGAGATCCTGGCCGGCTGACCGATCCTGGCCGGCTGACCGACCCTGGTCGGCTGACCGACCTGGACTCGGCCCGATCGGGCGGGCCCGCACCCCTGGGGGTGCGGGCCCGTCGGCGTTTTCGTCATCTGATCTCGGGGGCCAGTCTCTCCGGGCCGCCTGCCAGGACCGAGCGGAGTCGCGCGCGCAGTTCGAGTTGTTCCTGGGAGAGAGGTCCCAGGGCCGGCCTGGGCGGTACCCCGCGGATCGGGGTGCCCTTGGCCACCGGGGGTTCGTAGTGGTCGGGGGCGGTATGGACGGTCAGGGCGATCGCGCCGAGGAGGAGGGCCGTGACGGCGACGGCCGCGTGGGTCCAGTGGCGGGCGCGGCGTTCACCGCGGACGCGGACGGCGGCAGGCGTACCCGGTCTGACGACCCACGGTCCCTCCCCGGTCACGGCGTCGGCGAGTCGGCGCCGCAACTCCACGGGGTCCGCCAGCTCCGGCAGGCACGCGGCGACCGCCTCGCGGGCGTACATCAGACGGCCGGCCGTCGCGGGCGTGCTCGCCTCGGTCTCGGCCGCCGTCTCGGGCAGGCCGAGGCCGAGACCGTCGTACAGCACCAGTGCGCGCCGGTACGGGGGCGGCAGCGTCCGGAGTACGTCGATGAGGGCGTAGTCGGTGAGTGCGACGCCCTGCTGTTCGAGCGCGGCCGAGAGCCGGGGCGAGGACCGTGGCTCGGGACGCCTCAGGGTGAGGCGGAAACAGTGCCAGGGGGAGAGCGCGTACTCGTGTGCCGCGGCCCGCACCCAGCCCGTCGGGTCAGGGTCGACGGCGACCTCCGGCCAACGCTGCCAGGCGAGCTGGAAGGCGCGCTCCACCGACTCGCGGGCGAGGGCGCGCCGCCCCGTGAGGAGGTGGGCCTGCCGTACGAGGGCGGGCGCGCAGGACGTGTACAGGGCCTCGAACGCCTGAGCGGCGTTCAGTGGGCCGGTGGGGAGAGGCGGCGGTTCGGGGACTTCGATGGGGGTCAGTTCGTACCACTCGACTGCCCGCGGCGACAGCCCGCTCGCGTTGACTGACGGCCCGCTCCCGTTGACTGACGGCCCGCTCCCGTTGGCTGACGGCTCGGGTGTCCCGGCGGATGGTTCGGCCGCGGGGGTCGGCGGCTCCGAAAAGCGCATAAGCGCATCTTGGGCGACACATCCATGATTGTGCTGTTACGCGGCTAAAGCGCGTGTCGTTGGGAGCATGAGGCCGTGACGCACGTGACCGGCTCCGCCGATTCAGCTGACTCCACCGACTCCGCCGACTCCGCCGGCTCCTCTCATGTCGCCGGCGCCTCTCATGCCGTCGGCTCCCCGCAAGCTGCCGGCCCCGCTCAGGCCGTCGACCTTCCGGGCTCGTCGGTGTCCTGGTCGTCCGGGCGTGTGGGGGGCCGGGTGCGTGGCCGGCTGTGGTGGCGGTCGTCCGGGCTGGCTCCGGGGCTGCTGGGGGGAGCCGTCGCGG
>NZ_VJZE01000378.1 GCF_009377205.1 Streptomyces phyllanthi | reverse complement strand
GGGGGCGTGGGTCCGGGTCCCGGGTTGCCTGTGGCGCCCGGCCGGAAACACCTTGCGTTGTACGGGCATACGGGCACCGGAAGGCGGACGATCCGTGGCGACCGGTCTGCATCTCAGCGTGGCCCAGCCCGCCCCGTCGGGCGAGCCGGGAGCACCCTGGACCGTCTGACCTGCGGGAACGTATCGGGATCGGGTGTCGATCGACTCGTTCGTTCGCCCTTTCGCCGGGGTACCCGGAGAGCGGAACGGGAGGGGACGGAGGTACGGAACGATGGCTCCCAAGGCACAGACCCCGGCCGCGGAACCCCGAGGGGACCCCCGTGCCACGGTCCGCACCGCGCGGCTGCGCGACCGGATCCCCGAGCCCGACGAGGAACCGGATCTCCTGGGCCAGTACCTGACACAGATCGCGGCGACGCCTCTGCTCACAGCGGAGGACGAGGTACGGCTCGCCCAGCGCCTGGAGGCGGGTGTGCACGCCCTGGAGGAGCTGCGGCGGGCGGACGCCGGCGAGCTCGGGCTGCCGACCGGGCGTCGCGGGGAGCTGGAGGACGCGGTACGCGACGGGCAGGCGGCCAAGGACCACATGGTCCGCGCCAACCTCCGGCTGGTGGTGTCCGTGGCCAAGCGCCACGCCCACCGGGGGCTGCCGGTGCTCGACGTGATCCAGGAGGGGAACCTGGGGCTGATCCGGGCCGTGGAGAAGTTCGACCACACCAGGGGCTTCAAGTTCTCGACGTACGCCACCTGGTGGATCCGCCAGTCGATCGAGCGGGGCCTGGCCGCGCACGCGCGCACGGTGCGGCTGCCGTTGCACGTGGTGGAGCAGTTGCAGAAGCTCGCGAAGGTCGAACGGCGCCTGCGCCTGGCCCTCGACCGCGAACCCACCGCCGAGGAGGTCGCCCGGGAGAGCGGGTTCGCCCTGGACAAGGTCGACTGGCTGCGGCGGGTGGGACGGCACGCCGTCAGCCTTGACACCCCGGTGGACGAGAACGGCGAGACGGTGGTCGGCGACCTGATCGCCGACACGGACGTCCTGCAGGCCCCGGAGGTCGCCGAGCACCGGGCGCTCGCCGAGGAACTGCGAGAGGCCGTCGGCACGCTGGCGCCCCGTGACGCGATGATCCTCAGTCTCCGGTACGGCCTCCACGACGGCCAGGGCCGCACCCTCCAGGAGGTGGCCCACCAGGTGGGCCTGACCCGGGAACGAGTGCGCCAGTTGGAGAAGGAGTGCCTCGCCCGGCTCCGGGCGCCCGGGACGAGGGAGCGTTTGCTGGCCTGGGCGAGCTGAGACGGGACGGGGCGCCGGGGCAACGGGTGGTCGTCATGGCCTGACGGGCGGTCGTCATGGCCGCGGGTCGGACGAGGACGACGCGGTCGCGCGGTGCTCCAGCGTCAGGGTGCCGTCCGGGGACAGGGAGATCCGGGCGCGGTCGCTGACGCGGTCCAGCGTCGCGCGCAGCCAGGCGCGGTCCGCGGCCGGGGCGGGTTCCAGGCGCATACGGCGGGCTCGCAGGGGCACCAGACGCAGGCCGGCCAGCCGTCCGGTGCCCGGTGCCACCGAGACGAGGTGGGCGAGTCGGAGGTCGTCGCGGTACTCCTCGTAGCCGGAGATGCCCTCGTAGTCGTCGACGAAGTCGCCGCAGCCGTGCAGGATCAGCCGGTCCCGGTAGACCTCCACGGGCCGCGGATGGTGCGAGGAGTGGCCGTGGACGATGTCCGCGCCGCCGTCCACCAGGGCGCGCGCGAAGCGGATCTGGTCCCGGGGGACGCGGTACCCCCAGTTGGAGCCCCAGTGCACGGACACGACCGCGACGTCCCCCGGCCCCTTCGCCCGCCGCAGGTGCCGGACCACGGCCTCGGCCGCGGCCGCGGACAGTTCGGGGACGTACGCCACCCCGGGCAGGTCGGCGGTCGCCGCCCAGTCCGGCGGAATGCCGCTGGACGGCGCCCCGAGAGCGAACACCAGCACGCGGCCGCCGCCCGCGAGGGGCACCGCCGCGGGCGCGTACGCCTCGTCCGCGTTCCGTCCCGCGCCCACCACCCGCAGACCCGCACCGGCCAGCGAGTCCAGCGTCTCCGCCAGACCCGGCCGGCCGAAGTCCAGCACGTGGTTGTTGGCCAGGACGCACACGTCGGGCCGGGCCACCGCCAGCGCGGGCAGGTTGGCCGGGTGCATCCGGTAGTGCACCGCCTTCCACGGCGCGAACGTGTTGCGGCGCGTCACGGAGGTCTCCAGGTTCACGATCCGGGCGTCCGGCGCGGCCTCCTCCAGTACGCGCAGGGCGTCGCCCCAGGGCCACGAGGGCTCCACGGGGGCGGGGATCGGGCCGTTCACGGACTCCGCCAGCCGGACGTACGACCGGGCATCCGCGACGTACTCCTCCCGCAGCGCCGGATCGCCGGGGTGCGCGAGGATCTGGTCGACACCGCGCCCGAGCATCACGTCGCCGCACAGGAACAGCGTCACCACGTCGCCGCCCATGCCCCCACGGTACGGCGACTCGCCCCCGCCCGGCCCGGTACGCGGAGCCCGGCGCGGGTACCGCGGAGACGGACGGACGCGTACGCGGTGCACGTGGCGGACGCGAGCCGCCACAGGTACCCCCCGGGAGGCCGCCATGGAACTCGTCGAACAGGTCGGACTCGTCGAGGAGCGCCCCTGCCGCTTCCGTATCGAACCGCGGGGACCGATGCGCGTGCCCGGAGTGGTCTTCGCCTCCCGGGACCTGCTCCACGACGCCGCCCAGTCGCTGGAGCAGGTGGTCAACGTGGCCACGCTCCCCGGCATCGTCGGCGCCTCGTACGCCATGCCGGACATCCACTGGGGCTACGGCTTCCCCATCGGCGGCGTGGCCGCGACCGACCCGGACGAGGGCGGTGCCGTCTCGCCCGGCGGGGTCGGCTTCGACATCTCCTGCGGAGTGCGGCTGCTGACCGCCGACACGGACGTGCGCGCGCTCCGACCCGCGCTGCCCGAGACCATGGACGGCCTGGACCGGGCGATCCCGCGCGGCGCGGGACCCGGCGGGGTGTGGCACCCGACGGGGCCGGGACAGCTGGAACGCATCCTCGAAGGCGGTTCCCGGTACGCCGTCGCCGAGGGGTACGGCGAGGAACGCGACCTGACGCGCTGCGAGGACGGCGGCGCCGTCGCCGACGCCGACGTGGCGCAGGTCGGCGCGCGGGCGCGGGAGCGCGGGCTGGGGCAGGTGGGCAGCCTGGGGTCCGCCAACCACTTCCTGGAGGTGCAGCGGGTCGCCGAGGTGTACGACGACGAGGCCGCCGCCGCGTTCGGGCTCGCCCCCGACCAGGTGTGCGTGATGATCCACTGCGGTTCGCGCGGCCTCGGCCACCAGATCTGCACCGATCACGTCAAGGCGATGGACCGCGCCATGGCCCGCTACGGCATCACCGTGCCCGACCGGCAGCTGGCCTGCACCCCGGTCGACTCGCCGGAGGGACGGGCGTACCTGGGGGCCATGGCGGCGGCCGCCAACTACGCCCGCGCGAACCGCCAGGCGCTGTCCCACGCCGCCCGCCGGGTCCTCCGCCGCGCCGCGGGCGCCCATCTGTCGCTGGTGTACGACGTGTCCCACAACCTCGCCAAGATCGAGACCCACCCGGTGGACGGCACACGGCGCCGGCTGTGCGTGCACCGCAAGGGCGCCACCCGTGCCTTCCCGCCCGGCCACCCGGACCTGCCCGAGGACGTACGGGAGCACGGTCAGCCGGTGCTGATCCCCGGCACCATGGGCACCGCCTCGTACGTGCTCACGGGCGTGCCGGGCGGCGACGCCTTCTTCTCCACCTGTCATGGCGCGGGCCGGGTGCTGAGCCGCCACCAGGCCGCGCGCGCCGTCGGCGGCAGGGAACTGGGCGCCCGGCTGGAACGGGACGGCATCGCGGTGCGCCCGCGCTCCTGGCGGGGTCTCTCCGAGGAGGCCCCGGAGGCGTACAAGGACGTGAGCGCGGTGGTGGCGGTGAGCGAGCGCGCGGGGCTGTGCCGCACCGTGGCGCGACTGGTCCCGCTGGGCGTGGTCAAGGGCTGAGGCCGCGCACCTCTCAACTGGGTGCGGGTACGGCCCGCGGCAGGGTGCCCGCGCGGCCGTACCCCGAGGTTGTACGCCTTGCGCGGCACCCCGCCGATGCGCCTGGTGCGCCTCACGCGTCGATGGTCACCGAGCACGACCACCCGTAGGGCCCCGGCCCGATGTGCAGCTCGTGCCAGGAGACGGCCTTCGGTACGGCGCCGGTGATCTCCACGGCCGCCAGGTCGGCGACCGCCAGCCGTACGTCGAGACCGTCGTCGGCCACGTCGTCGCCGATGTCGACGTCGGCGACCTCGGTGGTGCCCGTGGCGTCGACCTCCACGTCCACGGGCACCCGGCCCCACACCTCCAGCCGGTAGAGGACCTCGTCCAGCAGCGACGCCAGCAGGTCGTCGTCGCTCTCCTCGTCCAGCCGTACGTGCTCCACGCCGGTGGCCCGCACCGTGGACACGTCGGCGAAGCACTCCACCATCCCCAGTACCGCCTCCGCCAGGCACCGCTCCCGGCTCGCTCCCCATGCCTCGACGCGGATGTCGGCGGTGTGCGGCACCGTACGGTGGCCGGCGACCCCCTCACGCCGCGCCTGCCGCTCGTCGTCCGGGTCACCGACCATGGTCGCCACCCGGGCTCCCCGAGTCACCCGGCCCGCCGCCACCGTCGTGCAGCGTGGTGGTGTCGCCCGTCCCGTACATCTGCGGCTCGTGAGGGTGCCGGCGGTGCACGGCCCCGCTTCTCGCCAGGAACAGGCCCAGACAGAACAGGAACGCCAGCGCCAGACCGGTGCAGAAGATCGCGAGCGAGTTCAGGGTGACGACACTCTCGTCGAAGATCGCCACGGTGTACTCGGGGCCACCGGACAGGTTGTAGGCGATCGCCAGGCCGATGAAGGCTCCCGTGGCCGCGAGGAGGAGCAGTCCGATGATCAGCATCCGAGTCATCTCCTCAGAAGGGGTGCGTGACCGGCGAGTACCCCGCGCCCCGGCGGGCCATACGGCCGGTCCGTACGACGGTGACGGGGGGCGCCCCGCCCGTGGCGAAAATCCGTACCTGTGTACGGAGCGCTCGCTGTACCGTCCCTTTGCCGTGTGTCACCGGCATGCGGCGCGGGAGCACACACCGTGCACGGCGCCCGACCACACGGCAACGTATCCGCATGCCCGAAGACCTTTGAGGTTCAACCACCGTGTTCCTGACGATCAGCACCACAGGCACCCCGGAGCGCCCCGCGACCGATCTCGGTTTCCTGCTGCACAAGCACCCCGACAGGGCGCAGGCGTTCTCCACCTCCTACGGCCCGGCCCACGTCCTCTACCCCGAGGCGAGCGCCGAGCGCTGCACGGCGGCGCTGCTGCTGGAGGTCGATACCGTGGCGCTGGTCCGGCGCGGCAAGGGCAAGGGGCGCGGCGGCGCCCCCGACGCGGCCCTCGCGCAGTACGTCAACGACCGCCCGTACGCCGCCTCCTCCCTGCTCGCGGTGGCGCTGAGCAGCGTCTTCTCGAGCGCGATGAAGGGGGTGTGCAACGCCAGGCCCACGCTTGTGGAGCAGGCGCGGCCCCTGCGTATCGAGGTGCCCGCACTGCCCGCCCGGGGCGGCCCGGAGCTCGTACGGCGCCTCTTCGAGCCGCTGGGCTGGGAGGTCACGGCCGAACCCGTCGTACTGGACACGGAGTTCCCGCAGTGGGGTGACTCGCGGTACGTGCGTCTCGTCCTGGAGTCCTCGCGGCTCACCCTCGCCGAGGCGCTGCGTCACCTGTACGTCCTGCTCCCGGTCCTGGACGACACCAAGCACTACTGGGTGTCGTCCGACGAGGTCGACAAGCTGCTGAGGGCCGGTGAGGGCTGGCTGCCCGACCACCCGGAGCAGAAGCTGATCACCAGCCGCTATCTGTCGCGCCGCTGGTCGCTGACCCGGCAGGCGATGGAACGACTGGAACTGGTGCGGCTGGCCGAGGCGGACGACACCGAGGTCGAGGAGATCGACAACGCGGTCGAGGCGGAATCCGAGACCGAGGAGAAGCCGACCCCGCTCGCCGTGCAGCGACGGGACGCGATCATCACCGCGCTCAAGGAGTCCGGCGCCGCCCGCGTGCTCGATCTCGGGTGTGGGCAGGGCCAGTTGGTGCAGGCGCTGCTCAAGGACGTCCGGTTCACCGAGATCGTGGGCGTGGACGTGTCCGTACGGGCGCTCAGGATCGCCGCACGGCGCCTGAAGCTGGACCGGATGGGGGAGCGTCAGGCCTCCCGTGTCCAGCTCTACCAGGGGTCGCTCGCCTACACCGACAAGCGGCTGGGGGGATACGACGCCGCGGTGCTCTCCGAGGTCATCGAGCATCTCGACCTGCCGCGGCTGCCGGCCCTGGAGTACACGGTGTTCGGCGCGGCCCGCCCGCGCACCGTGCTCGTGACGACCCCGAACGTCGAGTACAACGTCCGCTGGGAGACCCTCCCGGCCGGGCACGTCCGGCACGGCGACCACCGCTTCGAGTGGACGCGCGAGGAGTTTCGCGCGTGGGCGGGGGCGGTGGCCGAACGGTACAGGTACGGCGTGGGGTTCGTGCCCGTCGGACCTGACGACCCCGAGGTGGGACCGCCCACACAGATGGCCGTGTTCAGCATGGGGAACGTGAACGACAAGGAGGCGAAGGCGGCATGACCGACACCACCGAGGGCCGCGTGCTGCCCGTCACCGACCTCTCCCTCGTCGTGCTGGTCGGCGCCTCCGGCTCCGGCAAGTCGACCTTCGCCCGCAGGCACTTCAAGCCCACCGAGGTGATCTCGTCCGACTTCTGCCGGGGCCTGGTCTCCGACGACGAGAACGACCAGAGCGCGACGAAGGACGCCTTCGACGTCCTGCACTACATCGCGGGCAAGCGGCTCGCGGCAGGCCGCCGTACGGTCGTCGACGCCACCAGCGTGCAGCAGGACGCCCGCAGACAGCTGGTCGAGCTCGCGAAGCAGCACGACGTCCTCCCGATCGCCATCGTTCTCGACGTACCCGAGGAGGTGTGCGCCGAGCGCAACGCGGCCCGGACCGACCGGGCCGACATGCCGCGCCGGGTCATCCAGCGCCACACGCGTGAACTGCGCAGGTCCCTGCGGCATCTGGAGCGCGAGGGCTTCCGCAAGGTGCATGTCCTGCGGGGCGTGGAGGAGGCCGAGAACGCCACGGTCGTCACCGAGAAGCGCTTCAACGACCTGACCCACCTCACCGGCCCCTTCGACATCATCGGCGACATCCACGGCTGCGCCGCCGAGCTGGAGTCCCTGCTCGGCAAGCTGGGCTACACCGACGGCGTCCACCCGGAGGGCCGTACGGCCGTCTTCGTCGGCGACCTCGTCGACCGTGGCCCGGACAGCCCGGGTGTGCTGCGGCGCGTGATGTCCATGGTCGGCTCGGGCAACGCGCTGTGCGTCCCCGGCAACCACGAGAACAAGTACGGCCGCTTCCTCAAGGGCCGCAAGGTCCAGCACACCCACGGCCTCGCCGAGACCATCGAGCAGATGGAGGGCGAGAGCGAGGAGTTCCGGCGGGAGGTACGGCAGTTCATCGACGGCCTGGTCAGCCACTACGTCCTCGACGGCGGCAAGCTCGTCGTCTGCCACGCAGGCCTGCCGGAGAAGTACCACGGCCGTACGTCGGGCCGGGTGCGCTCGCACGCCCTGTACGGCGACACGACCGGCGAGACCGACGAGTTCGGCCTGCCGGTGCGCTACCCGTGGGCGGAGGACTACCGGGGCCGCGCGGCCGTGGTCTACGGCCACACGCCCGTCCCCACCGCCACCTGGCTGAACAACACCATCTGCCTCGACACGGGCGCCGTCTTCGGCGGAAAGCTCACCGCGCTGCGCTGGCCGGAGCGGGAACTCGTCGACGTACCGGCCGAGCGCGTCTGGTACGAGCCGGCCAAGCCGCTGGCCACCGACGCGCCCGGCGGGCACGAGGGACGGCCGCTGGACCTGGCGGACGTGCACGGCCGGAGGGTCGTGGAGACCCGGCACGCGGGGCGGGTCTCGGTCCGCGAGGAGAACGCGGCGGCGGCCCTGGAGGTCATGAGCCGCTTCGCGGTGGACCCGCGTCTGCTCCCGTACCTGCCCCCGACGATGGCCCCCACGGCCACCTCGCACATCGAGGGCTATCTGGAGCACCCGGCCGAGGCCTTCGCGCAGTACCGGGAGGACGGCGTCGAACGGGTCGTGTGCGAGGAGAAGCACATGGGCTCGCGGGCGGTCGCCCTGGTGTGCAGGGACGCGGAGGCGGCGCGCGAGCGCTTTGGCGTGGACGGTCCCACCGGGGCGCTGTACACGCGCACCGGCCGCCCGTTCTTCGACGACGGGTCGGTGACCGAGGCCGTCCTCGACCGCGTCAGGAAGGCGATCGGCGAGGCGGGCCTGTGGGAGGAGCTCGACACCGACTGGCTGCTGCTCGACGCCGAGCTGATGCCGTGGTCGCTGAAGGCCTCCGGGCTGCTGCGGTCGCAGTACGCGGCGGTGGGCGCCGCCTCCGGGGCGGTGCTCCCGGGTGCGCTGGCCGCACTGGAGGGCGCCGCGGCGCGGGGCGTGGACGTGACGGACCTGCTGGCGCGCCAGCGCGAACGGGCCACGGACGCCGCCGCGTTCACGGACGCGTACCGCCGCTACTGCTGGACCACGGACGGCCTGGACGGCGTCCGCCTGGCGCCGTTCCAGATCCTGGCCGTGCGGGGCCGCAGCCTCGCCGCCGTACCGCACGACGAGCAGCTCGCCCTGATCGACCGGCTCGTCGAGCACGACGGCAGCGGACTGCTGCAGACCACCCGGCGGCTGTACGTCGACACCGGCGACCCGGAGTCGGTCCGGGCCGGCGTCGACTGGTGGCTGGAGATGACCGGCCGCGGTGGCGAGGGCATGGTCGTCAAGCCGGTCGGCGCGCTCGTGCGCGGGGAGAAGGGCCGTCTGGTCCAGCCGGGCGTCAAGTGCCGCGGCCGCGAGTACCTGCGGATCATCTACGGCCCGGAGTACACCCGTCCGGAGAACCTGGCCCGCCTCCGCCACCGCTTCCTGGGCCACAAGCGCTCCCTGGCGATCAGGGAGTACGCGCTGGGCGTGGAGGCCCTCGACCGGCTGGCCGAGGGCGAGCCGCTGTGGCGGGTGCACGAGGCGGTGTTCGGGGTGCTGGCACTGGAGTCGGAGCCGGTGGACCCGCGGCTGTAGGGGCTGGGCGTTCAAGGGGCGCGGGGAACTGCGCGACCAGCCCCCACCGACCCGCACCCGACAACACCGCACAACCAAACCCCACCCAGCGGGGGTCCGGGGGCGACAGCCCCCAGC
>NZ_VJZE01000377.1 GCF_009377205.1 Streptomyces phyllanthi | reverse complement strand
GTGTTTGTTGTCTGCGGGTGGGTGGGGGCTGGTCGCGCAGTTCCCCGCGCCCCTGAAAAGCCGGGCCCGGCCCGGAGAAATCCAGCCCGGCCCCCGCACATCCAGCCCGTCCGGCGTTTGAGGACGAGGCCCGTTCAGGGCCGAAGCGGGGGCTGGGAAAACCCTTCGGGCCCCGCCCCGCTCCTCGCCGCCGTTGTCAGACCCCCCTGTCAGACTCGCGGGCATGAGTGACCGGTGGGCTCTCGGAGTCGTCGAGGAGGGTGGCGTGGAGGTCGCCCCCCTCGGGCCGGACGGGCTGCCCGTGGGACCGGTGCGGCGGGAGGCGGACCTGGTGCAGGCCGTGCGGAGCCGGCCGCAGGTCGCCCGGTGGGTGTGGCGGGCGACCGCCGGGACGTACCCGCGTCTGCTCGCCGCAGGAGTGCGCGTGGAGCGGTGCTACGACCTCGAGATCGCCGAGAATCTGCTGCTCGGACATGAGGGACGCCACGGGGAACCAAGATCCGCCGCTGCCGCACTGGCGCGGCTGCGCGGCGGCCCCGTACCGGCGGATCCGCCTCAGCGCGCCGCCGAACCCGGCTCGCAGACGCCCCTCTTCGAGCCCCGCCCCGTCCACGTCCCCCTCACCGACCTCATCGACGTGTACGCCGAGCAGCAGCGCCGCCACGACGCCACCGCCCGCCCCGACCGTATGCGCCTGCTCACCGCGGCCGAGTCGGCCGGGACCCTCGTCGCCGCCGAGATGAACCGCACGGGCCTGCCCTGGAGCGCCGCCGTCCACCGCGAGGTCCTGCACGAACTCCTTGGCGAGCGGTACACCGGCGGCGGCGAGCCGAGACGTCTGGCCGAGCTCGCCGAGGAGGTGTCCGTGGCCTTCGGGCGGCGCGTACGACCCGATCTGCCCGCCGATGTCGTGAAGGCCTTCGCGCGGGCCGGGGTCCGGGTCAGGTCCACGAGGAAGTGGGAGATCGAGTCGATCGACCACCCTGCCGTGAAACCCCTGCTCGAGTACAAGCGGCTGTACCGCATCTGGGTCGCCCACGGCTGGTCCTGGCTGCAGGACTGGGTGCGGGACGGCCGGTTCCGGCCCGAGTTCCTCGCGGGCGGGACCGTCACCGGGCGGTGGGTCACCAATGGCGGGGGCGCGCTCCAGATCCCCAAGGTCATCCGGCGTGCCTGTGTCGCCGACCCCGGCTGGCGGCTCGTCGTGGCCGACGCCGACCAGATGGAGCCCCGGGTACTGGCCGCCATCTCACGGGACCCGGGCCTGATGGACGTCGCGGGGCGCGAGACCGACCTCTACCAGGCCGTCTCCGACCGGGCGTTCGCCGGCGACCGCGCGCAGGCCAAGCTCGCCGTGCTCGGTGCCGTGTACGGGCAGACGTCCGGCGACGGGCTGAAGAACCTCGCCGCGCTGCGCCGCCGCTTCCCCAGGGCCGTCGCGTACGTCGACGACGCGGCCCGCGCGGGCGAGGAGGGCCGGCTCGTCCGGACCTGGCTCGGCCGTACGTGTCCCCCCGCGGCCAGAGCCTCCGAGGCCGCGGCCGAGGAGGCGGGTATTCCGCAGGATGAGCCGATCGACGCCGCCGGCTCAAGCACGGACAGCGCGTGGACTCCTGGCTACGCCTCCCTCGACTCCCGTGCCCGCGGCCGCTTCGCGCGCAACTTCGTCGTCCAGGGCAGCGCCGCCGACTGGACCCTGTTCGTCCTCGCCGCGCTCCGCCGCGCCCTCGCCGGCATGGCCGCAGAGCTGGTCTTCTTCCAGCACGACGAGGTGATCGTGCACTGCCCAAAGGAGGAGGCCGAGGCGGTGGTCGTCGCGATCCGGGAGGCGGCCGAGCTGGCGGGGCGGCTGACGTTCGGAGAGACGCCGGTGCGGTTCCCATTCACCACGGCGGTGGTCGAGTGCTACGCCGACGCCAAGTGAGTGAGTAGGCAGGCAGGCAGGCAGGCAGGCAGGCAGGCAGGCAAGTGAGCGAGCGGGCCGCGGTGGTTCAGTCCTCGTCCGCCAGCAGACCCCGCAGCTCCCCCGCCATCGGGGAGTCCGTCCCGTCGAGCGTCTCCAGCGCCGCCTTCCACTCCCGGCGCGCCTCCTCGGTCCGCCCCTCCCCCGCCAGCAGCAGACCCCGCTGGTGCCGGGCCAGACCCGTCATGTACAGGTCGGCCCGCCGCTCGGCGAGCTTGAGGAGCCGACCGCACTCGTGGACCGCCCGCTCGGTGTCGTCCCGTGCGCGCAGGGCGCGGACGAGGCCGAGCCGGGTCTGCGACTCGCCGGCCCAGTCCTCCTCGTCACCGAGGATGGCCCGGCTCTGCTCGAAGCTCTGCACGGCGCGGTCGGGTTCGCCGAGCTTGAGATGGGCATAGCCGATGTTGCAGTGCGCGCGGTTCTTCAGGAGGACGCTGTCGGACACGTCGGCGAGCGCCAGGCTCCGCCGGTGGTGGATGATCGCGGCGCGCGGGTCCGTGTGCTCGTACAGGTTGCCGAGGTGGCTGAAGGTGACGGCCTGGCCGTACGGATCACACAGCTGCCGGGACAGTTCCAGGCTCTGGCGCAGCGCCTCCTCGCTCTCCTGGTACCGGTGGAGGCTCTCCAGCAGCAACCCCCGGTTGTTGAGGCAGCGCCGGATGCACGAGACGGCGCCGAGCCCGCGCCACAGTTCCAGGCCCTCGTCGTTGAGGGTGAGCGCCTCCGTCAGCCGCCCCGCCAGGAAGAACAGTCCGGCCCGGTCGGTGAGCGCGAACGCCTCCGCGGCGTCGTCCCCGACCGACCGCGCCACGTCCAGCGCGATCCGCCCCAGCGTGTCCAGCTCGGCGAGCCGACCGCCGCGGTGCAGGTACGGGAAGAGGTGGCGGACCAGGACGGGGACGAGGGGCGAGGGCGCCGCCGCGGTGCCGTCCGGCCGGGCGCAGCGCTCCACGAGGGCGACGATGTTGGGCAGTTCGCGGTCGCCCCAGGCGAAGGCGGCCTCGGCGGAGGGGAACGGGCGGGTGTCCACCGGGTCCGGCTCCCCGGCCGTCGGCCGCAGCCGCTCCTCGCGCTCGTAGCCGGGCGGCAGCAGCGCGACGAGGCTCTGCCGGGCCCGGTCGGCGTACCAGCGCAGGGCGTCTTCGGCGACCCGGATGCCGTCCCCGCGAACGACGTCGGCCCCATCGCCCGTTCCGGGTTCTCCGCTCCCTCCGCTCCTACCGCTCCCTGCGCTACCTCCGCTTTCGGCGAGCTCGCGTGCGAAGTCCCGTACGAGGTCGTGCGGTGCGTACCGGCCGTACGACGTCTCCTCCAGCAGGGCCACGTCGACGAGGCGGTCCAGGGCGGCCTCGGCGCGGTGTTCGCCGGTGCCGGTGAGGTGGGCGATCAGGGCCGCGCCGTAGGCGGGGAGGTCGAGGGCTCCGATGCGGTGCAGGACGAGCGCGGCGTCGCGGTCGGCCTCGCGGGCGGAGACCCGCAGGGCGTCGTGGGCGACGGCGAGGGAGCGGCGGACGCTCAGGTCGTCGTACTCCAGGTGGTTCAACCGCCCCTCCGTGGCGGCCAGTTGACCGGCGAGCGCGTCCGGGGTGAGGGCGCGCCGCGCGGCGAGGCGCGCGGCGACGACGCGGAGTGCGAGCGGGAGGCGGCCGGTGAGTTCGACGAGCGGATGGGTGCCGTCGAGCCCGTCGCGGCCGGAGACGGCGCGCAGCAGTGCCGCGCTGTCCTCGCCCGACAGCGGCGCGAGCGGGAAGCGGTGGGCGCCGTCCAGGGCGGTGAGCGGCGAGCGGCTCGTCACGATCACCGCGCAGCCGGCGCCCGCGGGCAGCAGCGGCCGGACCTGCGCGGCGTGCGCGGCGTCGTCCAGGACCATCAGGGTGCGGGTGGGCGCGAGGGTGGAGCGGAGCAGCGCGGCGGCGGCGTCCGGGTGGTCGGGGATCCGGCGCGGGTCGGTGCCGAGGTCGCGCAGGAGCGAGGCAAGGGCCTGGCCCGCGCTGAGCGGGGCCACGCCGGGGGTGGCGCCGTGCAGGTTGACGTACAGCTGGCCGTCGGGGAAACGCCCGGCCAGCTCATGGGCCGCGTGCAGGGCGAGGGCGCTCTTGCCGACTCCGGCCATGCCGCTGACGAGGGCGACCGTGGAGGCGCGCCCGTCCGGGACCGGGCCCGTGTCCAGGGCGCGGCGCAGGGCCGCGAGCGTCTCGGCCCGGCCGGTGAAGTGGGCGGGTGAGGGCGGGAGCTGGGCGGGGCGCGGCGGCTCGGAGGAAGGAGGTCGGTAGCCGTCGGGGCCTGCGGAGCCGTGGGGCGGCTCGTCGGCGGTCTCCTCCTGGAGGATCTCCAGGTGGGCGTCGCGTACCGCCGCGCCCGGTTCGACGCCGAGTTCCTCGACCAGGCGGATCCGCAGATCGCGGTGGACGGCCAGGGCCTCGGCCTGGCGGCCGGTGCGGTGCAGGACGAGCATCAGCAGCCGGTGGAACGCCTCCCGCAGCGGGTGTTCGGCGACGAGCGCGGCCAGCTCCGGGGCGAGCGCGGCGAGCCGGACGGGACCGGTGCCGTCCACGGATCCCGCTCCGGGTCCGGTGAGGTCCCCCGCACCACGACTCCCGGCGCCGCCCGCGGCCAGTCCCAGTTCCGCTTCGTACCGCCACTCCAGGACCAGCAGCCGCGCCTCCTCCAGCCGCTGGACGAGGGCCTGTCCGCCGATGTCCTCCGGCAGTCCGCCGAGCGGGGCGCCCCGCCACAGGGCGAGCGCCGCCGCGGTCTCGCGCCGTGTGCGTGCCCAGTCCCGGTCGGCGTGTGCGGAGCGCGCCGCCGCGACGTGCCCCTCGAAGACGCGGACGTCCAGCTCGCCCGCTCCGACCCGCAGCTGGTACCCCGGCGCGACGGCCCGCAGCCGCTCCGGATCGTCCAACAGCCGCCGCAGCCGCGTCACATGGTTCTGCAGCGAGGCCTGCGCGGAGGGCGGCGGTGACCCGCGCCAGAGGGCGTCCTTGAGCGTCTCGACCGACACGACCCGGCCGGGCTCCAGCAGCAGCGCCACGAACAGGGCGCGCATCTTGCCGCCGCCGATCGGCAGTACGTCACCTCGGTCGTCGTACAGGACCGGTGGCCCCAGCAGCCCGAAACGCAGCCCGCCGGGCGCCCCCGTGGAAACCCCCGCGGAAACCCCTGCTGACGCCTCGTCACGCACACCGCCGCGCGGTCCGAACCTCGGCTCGTCCCGCATAGCTCTGCCCGCTGCCTTCCCGCCCGGCGTCGGCTTGCCGGGGCCTGCGACGACTTCGCGCCGTCCGTTGGCCATATGTTAGCGATCCGTTGGCGCCACCTGATGTGATCACTCCATCGGTTCCGGCCACGACGGCGCGCGCGTACAAGGCGTAGCTCGGGGGAGCTCGCCGCCGCGGCCGGATCCAGAAATGTGCGGGGCTCAGGTCGACGGGGGTCAACGACCTGGGCCCCGCACATTTCGCCGAACCGGGCCTATTCGTCGAACAGGGCCTAGATGACCGGGGGCCGCCCCAGCCTGGTGAGTCGCCACACCGTGCGCCACCGCATGGGGCGGCGTTCGCCGCCCGACTCGCGCCAGCCCTCCGCGAAGCCGCCGAACCACGCCCGCAGCCCGCCGCGTGAGCGGACGCGGGCGAGTGTGAGCAGCACCCACACCCCGAGATGGACGGGGACGAGCGGGAGCGGCAGCCGGCGGCGGGCCAGCCAGACGCGGTTGCGGGCGTTGACGCGGTAGTAGATGGCGTGCCGGGCGGGCGAGGTCTTCGGGTGCTGGAGGAGCAGTTCCGGGGCGTACAGCACGGTCCATCCGGCGTCGATGGCCCGCCACGCCAGGTCGGTCTCCTCGTGCGCGAAGAAGAACTCGTCCGGCCAGTCCCCGGTCTCCGCGAGCATGGCCATGGAGAGGGCGTGCCCGCCGCCGAGGAAGGCGGTGACGGGCCCGCCCCGCAGCGGGTCCTTCGCCCCGATTCTCGGCACGTGCCGCCGCTGGGTCTCCCCGGTCTCGTCGGCGATCCGGAACCCGACGACACCGAGCCGCGGATCGGCGTCGTACAGGTCCCGTACCCGCCGCAGCACGTCCGCGTCCACGAGCAGGCCGTCGTCGTCCAGCTCCACGACGACGTCGACGTCCCCGAACTCGCGCAGTCTCCGGAGGGCGACGTTGCGTCCGCCCGGGCACCCCAGGTTCTCCTCCAGCTCGACGAGGGTGACCTCGCCGGGCAGGTCCGGTCGCTCGGCGAAGTCGGGCAGCGGGCAGCCGTTGCCGACGATCACGATCCGGTCGGGCGGGACATCCTGTTTGGCCACGGACGTGAGCAGGGCGTCGACCTCGGCGGGCCGGTTTCCCATGGTCACGACGGCGACGGCGATCCGAGGCGCCACCGGCACCACTACTCCCTCTCGTCCGGCATCCACGTTGCACGTTCCACGCCCGGCTGTCACTCGGCGCCGGGCGCCACCGTCCAGTACGTCTCCGAACGCGTCACCGTTCGTTCCGCGACTGTTCGTTCCGCCACGTGGTGGCCACAAAGATAAGGGGTAGCGGGTCCGACTTGTCCGATTCCCGGGCCCGGTTGAGTGGTCCTCAGGACGTGAGGTCGAGGGCGATGTCGACGATCATGTCCTCCTGGCCGCCCACGAGCCCGCGGCGGCCGACCTCCAGCAGGAGGGTGCGGGCGTCCACCCCGTAGCGCGCGGCGGCGAGTTCGGCATGGCGGAGGAACGAGGAGTACACGCCCGCGTAGCCGAGGGTGAGGGTCTCGCGGTCGACCTGGACGGGACGGTCCCGCAGCGGACGTACCAGGTCGTCGGCGGCGTCCTGGAGGGCCAGCAGGTCGCAGCCGTGCTTCCAGCCCTGGAGGTCGGCCACGGCGACGAACGCCTCGATGGGGCAGTTGCCCGCACCCGCGCCCTGGCCCGCGAGGGACGCGTCGACCCGGGTGACACCCTCCTCGACGGCGACGACGCTGTTGGCGACCGAGAGGGAGAGGTTCTCGTGCGCGTGCACACCGATCTCCGTGGCCGGGTCGAGGACGTCGCGGTAGGCACGGACGCGCTCGCGCATGCCGTCCATCGTGAGACGGCCGCCGGAGTCGGTGACGTACACGCAGTGCGCCCCGTACGACTCCATGAGCCCGGCCTGGGCGGCGAGTTCGGCGGCCGGGGCCATATGGCTCATCATCAGGAAGCCGGAGACGTCCATGCCGAGTTCCCGGGCCTTGGCGATGTGCTGGGCGGAGATGTCGGCCTCGGTGCAGTGGGTGGCGATCCGGACCGAGCGGACACCGAGGGCGTGGGCGCGTTCCAGTTCGGCGATCGTGCCGATGCCGGGCAGGAGGAGGGTGGTGAGGACCGCGTCGGTGACGCTGTCCGCCGCGGCCTCGATCCACTCCCAGTCGGTGTGGCTGCCGGGCCCGTAGTTCACCGAGCCGCCCGCGAGGCCGTCGCCGTGCGCGACCTCGATTGCGTCGACGCCGGCCGCGTCGAGGGCGGCGGCGACACGGCCCACGTCGGCGGGGTCGATACGGTGCCGGATGGCGTGCATGCCGTCCCGCAGGGTGACGTCCTGGATGTACAGCTTGCGGTTCATCGGATGGCCTCCGTGGAGACGGCCTCGCGCCGGGCGATCGACTCGGCGACCCGCAGGGCGGCCGACGTCATGATGTCGAGGTTTCCGGCGTAGGCGGGCAGGTAGTGGGCGGCGCCCTCGACCTCGAGGAAGACCGACACCCTGGTGGTGACCGGGCCGGCGCCCTCCGGCACGAGGGTGTGCACCGGTTCCGACGCGTCCACGGGGGTGAACTGCACGTCCTGCTTGAGGCGGTAGCCCGGCACATACGCGGCGACCCGCTCGGCCATGGCCGCGACCGAGGCCCGTATGGCGTCGTGGTCGGCGTCGCCGACGAGGCAGAAGACGGTGTCCCGCATGATCAGCGGGGGCTCCGCGGGGTTGAGGACGATGATCGCCTTGCCGCGGGCGGCGCCGCCGACGGTCTCGATGGCGTGGGCCGTGGTCTCGGTGAACTCGTCGATGTTGGCGCGGGTTCCGGGGCCCGCCGACTTCGAGGCGATGGAGGCCACGATCTCGGCGTAGTGGACATCGGTCACCGCCGACACGGCCGCGACCACCGGGATGGTGGCCTGGCCGCCGCACGTCACCATGTTGAGGTTGCCGGCGCCCGCGTCGAGGTGCTCGTCCAGGTTGACCGGCGGGACCACGAACGGGCCGATGGCCGCGGGCGTGAGGTCGACGAGCTTCCTGCCGTACGGCGCCAGCCTGGCCGCGTTCGCGAGGTGGGCCTTCGCCGAGGTCGCGTCGAGGACGATCTGGATGTCGTCGAAGCCCGGCAGCGCGATCAGGCCGTCGACGCCCTCGTGGGTGGTGGGGATGCCCAGGCGGGCGGCACGGGCGAGTCCGTCGGAGTCCGGGTCGATGCCCACCATGGCGCCGACCTCCAGGGTGTCCGACAGACGCATGATCTTGATCATCAGGTCGGTGCCGATGTTGCCCGACCCGATGATCGCCACCTTGGTCTTCGCGCTCATGCGTCCCTCTTCTCCGAGAACACGGCCTCGACCTCGCCCAGCGCACCGATCTCGGCGCGGATCCGGGTGCCGGGCGGGGCCGGGACCATCGGGCCCAGGGCCCCGGACAGCACGACCTGTCCGGCCCGCAGCGGTTCGCCGTACGCCCGGGCCGTGCGCGCGAGCCACGCGAGCGCGGTGAGGGGGTCGCCGAGGCAGGCGGCGCCGTTGCCCTCCGAGACCGGCTCTCCGTCGGCGTACATCCGCATGGACGTCTCGCGGGGCTCGAACTCGTCGAGCGTGAGCCGGTGTCCGGCCAGCACGAACAGCCCGCTGGAGGCGTTGTCCGCGATCGTGTCGGTGATGGTGATGTCCCAGGCGGCGACCCTGCTGTCGACGATCTCGATGGCGGCGACCGCGTGGTCCACGGCCGCCCGCACCCGGTCCTCGTCCAGGTCGCCGTCGGCCAGGTCCTCCCCGAGGACGAAGGCGATCTCCGCCTCGGCCTTGGGCTGGAGCAACCGGTCCGACGGCACCTCCGTCTCGGCCGAGACGTCCATGTCGGCGAACAGCACCCCGAAGTCGGGCTGGTCGACGCCCAGTTGCCGCTGTACCGCCGGGGACGTCAGGCCGATCTTGCGGCCGACCACCACGGCGCCGTCCGCCAGGCGCCGACGGGTCAGCTCCTGCTGCACGGCGTAGGCGGCGTCGAGGTCGTGGACGCCGATCAGGTCGCGGACCGGCGCTACGGGTGTGCCCTCCCGGGTGGCCGCCGCGAGCCGGGCGGCGGCCCGTGCGACCGCGTGCGCGTCTGCCATACCGGTCACCATGCCGGTCACCTCCCCTGCGCCGTGGCCACGGCGAAGCCTGCGATCCACGCGGGGATCGCCTCGTAGAAGCGGGATGTCATCTCGTACGAACCCGAATCCGGCCCCGCCCCGGGCCCCACGCCGGCC